>NZ_JBQHQR010000004.1:0-340999 GCF_052067195.1 Clostridium sulfidigenes
TATAATAATATTATAAATAGTAGTAAATAATATTATATATAAATATGCATATTAAAATTCTACTATAGTAACTTAAACTTAATTAATAATTATAGTTAACACATTTTTAATAATTATTATATGTATTTATATAATCAATATGATATAATATACATATAATATTACATAGTATTAAAAACTATATGACCTAATAAATCTTAGGAGGTATATTATGACTAATTCAAAATTTAGAGAACCCTTTAGTGGATTTTCTCATATGGTAGGAGCTATAATTTCTTTACTTGGTTTATGTTTCCTATTATTTGCCCAATTTCATAGTAACAATTACAACATATATACTTTAATATCAACTGTTATATTTGGAATAAGTTTAATTCTACTATATACAGCTAGCAGTGTATATCACCTTACCGTAGCTAAAGATTCAATAATAAATATCCTTAGAAAGATTGACCATGCAATGATATTTGTATTAATAGCAGGAACCTATACACCTATCTGCCTAGTTTTATTAGAGACACCAATTAGGTATTATATGCTGGCTATAATATGGGCTGTAGCTATAATTGGCATTCTTTTTAAATTATATTGGATTAATTGTCCTTCTTGGTTATCTTCTACTATTTATATTGCTATGGGATGGATGGCTATATTCATTTTTAATCCTCTTTCAAAAGTCGTATCTAGTATAGGACTTTCGATATTAGTATTAGGAGGAGTATTATATACCATAGGTGGAATTATATATTGCTTAGAAAGAAAAGGAAAACATAGAACTTTTGGTGCACATGAAATATTTCATATTTTTGTTCTACTTGGAAGTTTTACTCATTATTACTTCATTTATAGGTATGTATTTAATCTATAACATTTAATTAATAAAATTTTCGAAAATAAAAACTACTGATTAATTGATAAATTAATCAGTAGTTTTTACTATTTTTACTCTTTTATATCTATTTTCTCAGGTACTCCCATAATAAAACTTTCTATATCCTCCTCATCCTCATATTCTGCTTTACTCCTCGCAAATTTAGAATCTGAAGGTGGAGAAATAATGTAGTTAATTATTATTGATATGATAATTCCAACTATAGTATCAACAGTTCTTTGAAAAGCATATAGAACTATATTTTCACTGGTCATAGTAATCATAATTACACAAAATACAACACAAGCCATAGATATAGAGTCTTGCCATTTTAATATATTAAGTAATGTTATCAAAAGCACCATTCCTAAAAAGAGCAGAAATATGTTACCTGGATCTATTAAAACAGTTATAATGCCTATTATTCCTCCCATTATAGTACCAAGCACCCTTGCAATTCCAGCATTAATTCCCTTCTTCACTGTGGTTTCCATAGAAATCAAGGCACCTGTAACCACAAAAAATGGTGATTGAAGATGAAACAATTCAGCTACAATTACACTTATTACTGCGGCTAGAGCAGTTTTTATATTTCTCATACCGATATATTTCTTAAATTTATATATAGAGTTTAAGTTCTTCAAGATTACAATCTCCTTAATTAATGTTGTTCATTTTTTAATTATATAAAAAAGTATTATTAATATTATATAACTTGTAATATTGTGTTGTAATTAATTAAAAGAAAGTTCAATAAATTTAAATAAATCATAGGAAAATAATCCTTTACTTGTAAGCTTCACCTTTGGAATAACAGGTAGACTCATAAAAGACAAGGTTATAAACGCATCCATATCAGGTTTTAATCCATAGTTCTTTACTAATCTATTTAAATTTTTTAACTTATTATATACATAATCTATAGGTGAATTAGTCATCAATCCTCCTATTTCTAAGGATAGACTATCAATTAGTACACCTTCACTTACTATAGTAATTCCTCCACCTATGTCAATTAGCTTATTTACCGCCTTACACATATCCTTATCATTATCTCCTATAACTATAATATTATGAGAATCATGTGCTATACTTTGAGCTATAGCACAGTTTTTAATACCTAATCCCGATAAATATCCTAAGGAATAATGATTTGTATTTTTATGTCTTTCGAAAACTCCTATTTTTAAAACATCTTCATACTCACTCATATCTAAATATCCATCTATAGTTTTACTAGATTTCACTAACAACTTAGTTTCAAGAGATCCTGGAGTTACACCAATTACATTTACTTTGTTTCCATTAGATAGTATTCTAAAGTCCTCCTCTTTCAGCTTTTCTATATTCATAGTGTTTTCACTTTTAACAATGTAAGATAATTTATTATAGTCATCTATTTCTCGACCTGACTTAATTACTTTATAAATATCTACCTCATTTAAATCATTTAAAATAACCAGATCAGCCTTATATCCTGGTGTTATAGCTCCTTTATCTTTTATGCCATAACATGTGTACCCATTATAACTCCCCATTATATATGCTTTTATAGGATCAATACCACTTTGTATACTGAGTTTAATAGCATTATTTATAGATCCCTCTTCCACTAAATCCTCTAGATGTCTATCATCAGTACAAAATAAAAACCTTCGAAAATTCTTATTATTAACTGCAGAAATCAAATCCTTTAAATTTTTAGCAGCAGAACCTTCCCTTATAAGAATATACATACCTAATTTTACTTTTTCTAAAGCTTCTTCTTTTGAAGAACATTCGTGGTCAGTTCTTACACCTGATAAAATGTATTGATTAAGATGTTTATAAGAAATTTGAGGTGCATGCCCATCTATAATTTTATCTCTAAATACATTCAACTTATTCATCATGGACGGTGCTTGCTCTATTACAGAAGGTATATCCATTACCTCACCAAGCCCTATTACTTCTGGTTTATCAATAAACTTAGATAAATCTTCTGCACTTAAAATAGCACCGTTCTCTTCGAAGGATACTGCTGGTACACAGGAAGGCATCATAAAATATATATCCAAAGGGCTTCTTTGTGCACTATCTAGCATGAAAGATATTCCATCAATTCCAAGTACATTGGCAATTTCGTGCGGATCTGCTACTACTGTAGTAACCCCATTGGCTAAAGCTACATATCCATAAGATTCTGGAGTTGTCATGGAAGATTCCACATGAATGTGTCCATCCATAAACCCTGGACATATAACTTTAGAACTACAATCAATTTCTTTAATCCCTTCATATGAACCTATTCCTATAATTGTGTCATCAATAATACCTATATCTCCCTCTTCTATTTCTTCCGTAAATACATTAATAAATTTTCCATTTTTAAGTACTAAGTCACACTTATCATTACCTATAGTAGCGCCTTTTCCTTTTCTTAATATTTCCATAATACCCCCTAAATTTTTAGAATTATATGTATTTTGTATGTTATTATGAATTTATGTAGTATCATGTTTAATATATTAATTCATTCTATACAATTTAACTATTATTTCCCACATTCTAAATTGATGAATACTAAATACAATATATAGAAAACTATCTCATAGAAAAATACAAATTTATATTCTTCTATGAGATAGTTTTTAATTACTCTGGTCTAATATACTTATTCCATTGAGTATATATATGAAATAAACTAACTACATCCTGCATATTATACAAAAGAATTTTCTCTTTCTTTTCCATGGGCATTCTTGAAAAATACATATCATCTTTCATTATCTTACCAAAGGTTTTTGCCAATGTTGAGCCACTTATGACTTCACTTTCCCTAACAATGCCACATTCACTCTCTAGTGCTTTAAGGCCTATTGACTTCTGTTTAACTTGTTCATATTTTTTTTGCAAATCTATACTTTTAAAATATTCTTCTACAGTATAATTTAACTTATATTTTTTAAACAGATAATCAATTACTAGATAATCATTATTCCCTGAAAAAGTAACAACATATTCTTTTTTTAAAGTATTTCTCATATTTTCAAAATACTCTTTAGCTAAGGCAAGAATTTTCTCAAGTTCATGCTTATTTTCAATCATATACTGAGTAATTACCAACTTATTATTTTCTTCGTCATAATATCCTGCTCCAAAGACCCCTATGCATATAGGTTTCTTATAAACATAATGTTCTAAGTCAAAGAAAACTGATTTTTTATAAAGTTCATTATCTCCGCTAATATTTAGACTTTGTTTAAATTTATCTTTTTCAATGTCTATAGTACTTTCTTTAACTATCACCTTACCACTCATTTCTTTAATAGGTATTGTACTTCAAATAAACCTATATATAATTATATGTACTATAAAAATATATAATTATATTATACCATAAATAAATCCTTTTTATCTATATAATACATCCGTTTTATACATTTTATTAATACATATTTTAAGTTGACATTGGTTATCATTTAGAATATAATAATACCATAGATATTGATAATTATTTTCATAAAGGAGTGATATTCATGAATGTTTTTAATTTAAAACCTGGTGATAAAGGTTTAATTAAAGAACTTGCATGTGATGATAGATTAGCTAAAAGATTATTAGCTTTAGGATTTGTTGAAGGAACAGAGGTTTTAGTTAAGAAAACCGCTCCTTTAGGAGATCCAATTATTATAAACTTAAGAGGGACAGACCTTGCAATCAGAAAAAAAGATGCTGAATTAATTTTTATTAAGGAGGCAGTGTAATATGAAAACCATTGCCCTTATTGGTAATCCTAATGTAGGAAAAACAACTTTATTTAATGCACTAACAGGTTCTAACCAATATGTAGGTAACTGGGCAGGTGTAACTGTAGATAAAAAAGAAGGATATTTGTCAAAGGAAATAAAAATTGTTGACCTACCAGGCATATATGCAATGGATACCTTTTCTAATGAAGAAAAAGTGTCTAAAAACTTTTTGTATACTGATGAAGTAGATTTAATTATAAATATAATAGACGGTTCTAATTTGGAGAGAAACCTTTACTTAACCTCTCAATTAACCGAATTTAATAAGCCTATTTTATTAGTGGTAAATATGATAGATGTAGCAGAAAGTAATGGAATTCACATTAATTATTCCGATTTATCTAAAGAATTAGGTGTGAATATTATGGCTATATCTGCTTCTAAAGGTGAAGGTGTAAAAGAGGTTAAAGATTTTCTTATTAATAACTCTTCCTTTAACTCTATAGACAAAACTATTAATTCTAAACATGAGTTTAATAAAATGAACGAAAAAGAAACTTATGGATATATAGAAAACATTCTGAACAGATGTGTAGAAGGAAAAAAAACAAACATTAATACTATTACTGAAAAATTAGATTCTATTGTGCTTAATAAGTTTTTGGCTTACCCTATATTTTTAGGAATTATGTTTATTATATTTAAGTTTACCTTTGATTGGGTTGGTGGGCCACTGCAAGAATTAGCTGATAAACTAGTCAATGAGGACTTTGTATCTTTAATAGAAATACCTCTAGCTAATACATCCCCTTGGTTTAAATCATTAATAATTGATGGTATCATTGGTGGTGTTGGTTCAGTAATTGTATTTCTTCCAATTATATTAACTCTATTTGTAGGGATTAGCTTCCTTGAAGATAGTGGTTATATGGCTAGAACAGCATTTATCATGGACAAGTTAATGAGAAAATTAGGGCTTTCAGGAAAGGCTTTTATACCTTTAATAATGGGCTTTGGATGTTCAGTACCAGGAATAATGTCTGCAAGAACTTTAGAAAGTGAAAAAGATAGAAAGTTAACAGCTCTGATTATTCCTTTTATGTCTTGTAATGCCAGATTACCTGTATATGCCCTATTTGCTGGTGCACTCTTTGCAGGTTATGAATCATTAGTCATTTTCGGATTATATTTCTTAGGACTTATAGTAGCCTTTATAATGGCGTTTATATTTAAAAATACTTTATTTAAAAAAGACGAAGAACCCTTTATCATAGAATTACCTGAATACAAACTTCCTGAGTTTAAAAGTTTAATACTTCATACTTGGGAAAAAGGTAAAGGATTTTTAAAAAAAGCTGGAACTTTAATATTCTCTATATCTGTTCTAGTATGGTTCTTATCAAACTTTAATATGAGTGGAATGTCTGAAATTAACGAAAGTTTCCTTGCATCTATAGGTAACTTCATATCTCCAATTTTTGCTCCATTAGGCTTTGGTACATGGGAAAACTCTGTGGCACTTTTAACTGGACTTATGGCTAAAGAAGTAGTTATAGGAACTCTAGGGGTACTTTATACTGGTGATTTAGCTAATAGCATAGCTACGACATTTACAATAGCTAGTGGTCTTTCTTTCTTAGTATTTACATTGTTATACACACCATGTGTTTCTGTTGTAGCTACCTTTAAAAAAGAATTCAGCGGAAAACTTGCTATATTCTCAGTTGTATATCAATTTATTGTGGCATGGATTTTTTCATTTGGAATATATCATATAGCTTCACTGATATTTTAAAGAGGTGATAATACTATGGAAATACTTATAACTATAATTATTGCTATATTAGCGATCTTTATTCTATTTAAAAATTTAAAGAAAAAATCTAAAGGATGTAATTGTGGTAGTTGTACCTCTAAGTGTCCTAATTACGTTAATACAATAAAAAAATATGAGGATGATAAACAACATAATAAGTAAAGAAAATCCCTTGGATGATAAATTGTCCAAGGGATTTTCTTTATATTAATCTTTTATTACATTTCATCTACTGTTTCAAGACCTATAAGATGTAATCCACTTTCTATTACTTGAAGAGTAGCCTTAACTAAAGCTAATCTGGTATTTTTTGTTACTTCGTCCTCTGAGTTAGATATATTTATAGAATTATAGAATTTATTAAAAGCTTTAGCTACATCTATAGTAAATCTTGTAACTATACTTGGTTGTAGTTTATCCAAAGCCTGCTTAATAGAATTATTAAACCCAGATAAAGTTTTAACTAGTTCAAACTCTTCCTCTGAAATAAGCTTACCATAATCAACTTCTCCAGTACCTTCTCCTAATTTTCTTAAAATACTCTTTCCTCTAGCATAAGTGTATTGAACATATGGTCCAGTTTCTCCTTCAAAGCTAAGCATTTCATCCCAATCAAAGATTATGTCTCTCTCTCTTGAGTTTTTAAGATAAGCAAACACAACTGCTCCAATTCCTACCTTCTTAGCTACTTCATTTTTATTTTCTAATGTAGGATTTTTCTCATTTATTATTTCTTCTGTTTTAACCACAGCTTCGTTTAACAAATCCTCAAGGAATACTACATCACCTTTTCTTGTAGAAAGCTTCTTATCTGGGAAACGAACTAATCCAAATGGTACATGTATACAATCATCTGCCCAATCATAGCCCATCTTTTTAACTGTACTAAATACTTGTTTAAAGTGAAGAGATTGGTCCTTTGCAACTACATATATATTCTTATAAAAATCATAGGTTTTCTTTCTATAGAACATAGCTGCTAAATCACGAGTGGCATATATTGTAGCTCCATCTGCCTTTTTTATTATACAAGGTGGAATATTAAGCTCCTCTAACATAACAACCTTAGCACCATTACTTTCCGTTAATAACCCTTTAGATTCTATTTCATCAATGACAGCATCCATTTTATCTTGATAGAAGCTTTCACCAGCAAAAGAATCAAATTTCACATTTAACATATTAAATAATTTATCAAATTCCTTTAAGCTTAAGTCTTTAAATTTAGTCCACAGCTTAACTTCTTCTTCATTACCATCCTCTAGAAGTTTAAAATGCTTTCTTCCTTCATCATCAAGAGCAGGATTTTTTTCTGCTTCATCATGAAATTTTACATAAACCCTTAACATTTCTTTAATCGGTTCTTCCTCTAAAGCTTTCTCATCACCCCAATGATTATATGCATATATAAGTTTACCAAATTGTGTTCCCCAGTCTCCTAAGTGGTTTATCCCTATAGCATTATATCCTTGAGAATTAAATATTTTATAAAGAGAATTACCAATCATAGTAGTATATAAATGTCCCACGTGAAATGGCTTTGCAATATTAGCTGAACAATATTCAACAATTACATTTTTGCCTTCTCCTTCTTTTGTACTTCCATAATTCTCTTTCTCATTTAACACTTTTTCAATAATTTCTTTCATAAAATCATTTTTAGCCACAAAAAAGTTTATATAAGGACCAAAAGCTTCTATTTTTTCAAATCCATCTAAATTACCAAGTAATCCTTTTAGATCTTGAGCTATCATATTTGGTGCTTTCTTCATAGATTTTGCTAATTGAAAACACGGGAATGCAAAGTCCCCCATTTCTGGTTTTGGTGGGTTTTCAACAAGCCTTTCTATTGTTTCCTTTTCCATATCTATATGCTTACATAAATTTTCTGCTATTATATTTTTATACTCCATAATAAATCCTCCTTTTTATTTCTAACTCTTTTATTTATTAAAATTTCAAAATGCATATAAAAAACCGTCTCTTTCCATTGGAAAGAGACGGTTATATACCCGTGGTACCACTCTAATTGACTTTTTTAAAAAGTCCACTCATAATTTTAACGCTTTTCACGACTAACCCTACTAAGTAATCCTTTTGGGCAGCTTCTCCAAGGTTCTCTTCCTAATTTATTATAAATAAATTTCCCTACAATTACTTGTTAAGATTCTTTTATTCTTGTGAAGCTCACACCAACCTTCACTCGCTTTAAGAATTAATAAAGAAAGTACTGTCCTTTTCATAGAATTTCCATATTAAATTTTATATTATTTGTATTATAAATAAATAATGGTAAATTGTCAACTAAATAAATTAATATTTATACAAGTTAAATGTTAATTTATTCATTTAATGCCTATCTACTACAAAAGTAATTTTTATATCAACCTAAGCTCTATTTTAATTCTAAATACTCATCATAAGTCATATTCTTATCAATTACACCACCAGGAATAATTTCTATTATTCTATTTGCAACAGTATTGATAAACTGATGGTCATGGGATGTAAATAATATAGTTCCAGCAAAGTTAATTAATCCATTATTAACTGCTGTTATGGATTCAAGATCTAGGTGGTTTGTAGGCTCATCTAAGATTAATACGTTAGCTCCACTTAACATCATCTTTGATAGCATACAACGAACTTTTTCCCCTCCAGATAGTACAGATGCTTGCTTTAATGCTTCTTCTCCTGAGAATAACATTCTTCCAAGGAATCCTCTTATAAAACTTTCCGCCTTTTCTTCTGAAAATTGTCTTAACCAATCCACAAGATTTAGATCGCAACTCTCAAAGAACTCAGAGTTATCAGATGGGAAATACGATTGAGATGTAGTTATCCCCCATTTATAGCTTCCACTATCTGGTTCCATTTCACCCATCAATATTTTAAATAAAGTGGTTTTAGCAATACCATCTCCTAAAAATGCTACCTTATCATTCTTATATATCATAAAACTTACATTATCTAAAACTTTAACACCATCAATAGTCTTACATAGATTCTCAACAACTAGCAAATCATTACCAGCTTCTCTATCCGCTTTAAATCCTACAAATGGATATCTTCTTGAAGATGGCTTAATATCATCAAGAGTTAATTTATCTAATTGCTTCTTTCTACTAGTTGCTTGCTTAGCTTTTGATGCATTAGAACTAAAACGAGCTATAAAGTTTTGAAGCTCTTTAATTTTTTCTTCTTTCTTTTTATTCTGATCCTTAGACATTTGTAATGCTAATTGACTTGATTCATACCAGAAATCATAGTTACCAACATACATTTGAATTTTTCCAAAGTCTACATCAGCCATATTAGTACATACTTTATTTAGGAAGTGTCTATCGTGGGATACCACAATAACAGTTCCCTCAAAATCCATTAAGAAATTTTCAAGCCAAGCTATAGATTTAATATCTAAGTGGTTGGTAGGCTCGTCAAGTAAAAGAATATCTGGATGACCAAATAAGGCTTGTGCAAGTAAGACTTTAACTTTCTCTGAACCATTTAAATCCTTCATTAACTTGTAATGTAAATCTTCTGTTATCCCAAGTCCTTGAAGTAATGTAGCTGCTTCACTTTCAGCTTCCCAACCATTAAGATCTGCAAACTCACCTTCAAGCTCAGAGGCTCTTATACCATCTTCATCACTAAAATCTTCTTTAGCATAAAGAGCATCCTTTTCATTCATAATTTCAATTAATCTAGGATGACCCATAATTACAGTTCTTAGTACTTCTTCTTCATCATAAGCAAAGTGATCTTGCTTTAAAACTGCTAATCTTTGTCCTGGTGTTATATTAACTTCGCCTGTATTAGGTTCTATATCTCCGGATAATATTTTAAGAAATGTAGACTTCCCTGCACCATTTGCTCCTATTAATCCATAACAATTACCTTCTGTGAACTTAATATTAACATCCTCAAAAAGTTTACGTCCTCCGTATCTTAAACTAACTCCTGTAGTACTAATCATAACGTTACCTCCAATTATCATTAAAAAAGTCTTACCCATTGGGTAAAACCTCTTGAACTTTTCTTTAAAACATACGATTACTATTATAACATAGATTTATATTTTATACTATTCTTTACTTCAAATATTTTTACTTTCTACTATTATCTCTTGAAATCTATACCTTTGTCCTGTTGGATTAACCTTATTTTTAGGTACTTCTTCTATAAACATCTTATATGGTCTTACAAACAATCCACACTCCCCATATAATGCTCTATATAGCACCATCTTTTCTTGTGTTTCTGAATTTATTACAAAATCCTCAAGTAAATATAAATCCCCTTTGAAGTGTCTAAAAATCTTCCCCTTTAATTCTGATATATCTCTCATAACTCCTCCTATATAATTACTTTAATACTACAATAATCATAAATATAACCTATTAAATCAATTTTTATATTACATCTTTTCCAAATGGTGCTAAAGATAATTTTGCCATTTTTAATGATTGTGCAGCAAAAGGTATACCTATTATAGTTATGGACAGTAAAAATGCACTTATTAAATTGGTTATTGCAAGGAGCAAACCTCCAAATATTACCCATAATATATTAAGAAAAAATCCCATACTACTATCATTTGTTGTAATAACTTCTTTTCCGAAAGGTGCAAATTGTAGTTTAGCTAACTTAAAACACTGAATTCCAACTGGTATTCCCACAATAGTTATACACCATAAAAGACCTGTTAAAAACCATTGTAACCCTGCAACTAATCCTCCAAATATAAACCAAATAATATTTCCTAAACAACTCATAATATACTCCTTAAAAACTTCTAATAATTAATATAATATATAATTAATTTATATTTGCAATGGAATTTAATAAAAATTAACAAAAATAAGCTTAGATAAAATTAAATTTACCTAAGCTTATTTATAAATACTTTTATTTATCTAAATTTTTATTTACTTTTTCTAAATAATTTGTTTCACTAACAATTTTATTTTCAAAATTTTCTACGGCGCCTTTAGTATAATTACCAATAGCCTTTGAATTTAACCCTTGGAGATTACTATTATTTTTTAAACCATTGTTTTTACTCATTTGTTATCACCTCCTGAATTTATTGTTAGTAATTTTATTAGATTTATTCAGCAAATATTTGCTAAATATTTCAGTAGAAATTATATTTTATAATAATATATTTATTTTATTATTGACATTTTAAAAAGTTTTTTATAAAATCAAAAGGACAAATCTACTTTTAAGTTGGTCCAGAGAGGCCAAGAAGGGAGACAGGAATAATGGCTAGAATTATAATTATTTTAAAGAGAAACCCATAGGATAATAAATAGAGCAGCTTATAATTTGCTTTGTTTGTTGTCCTTTTTGTTGTACATTAATTATTTTGATTGGAGGGTTTTTCTTGAAAACAAAAAATATTGAAGCAAAACTTATATTAGAAAACGGAATGGAATTCAAAGGTAAAGCCTTTGGATACATTGATGATACCGTTGGAGAAGTAGTATTTAATACATCTATGACTGGGTATCAGGAAACTCTTACTGATCCATCTTATTATGGTCAAATTGTAACTATGACCTATCCCCTAGTTGGAAATTATGGAATTAATTTAGAGGATTTAGAATCTTCTTCTCCAAAAGTTAAGGGTTTTATTGTAAGAGAAAAATCTAATAATCCTTCAAACTTCAGATGTGAGATGGAGTTAGATGGATATCTTATAGAAAACAAAATTTTCGGACTAGAAGGTATTGATACAAGGGCCCTTACGAAAATTCTTAGATACCATGGATCAATGAAGGGTTATATAACAACTAAAAACTTATCCTTAGAAGATATAAAGGATAAGTTGGAAAAATTCCAAAATGATGATGCTGTGTATAAAGTATCTACTGATGAAATATATGAAATACCAGGCAGTGGACCACATGTTGCCGTTATGGACTTTGGAGTTAAATCAAATATCTTAAGAAGTTTCAAAGAAAGAAATTGTAGACTAACTGTGTTTCCAGCTACCTCAAAGGCTGAAGAAATTCTTTCTACAAACCCAGATTTAATATTTCTATCTAATGGTCCTGGAGATCCTATGAAATTAGATAATATAGTTAAAGAAGTAGTAAAATTAGCAACTTCAAAACCTACTTGCGGAATTTGCCTTGGACATCAACTTTTAGCTTGGGCCTTTGGTGGAGAAACTAGTAAATTAAAGTTTGGTCATAGAGGATCTAATCACCCAGTGAAAGATATTATATCAAGTAAGGTATATATAACAAGTCAAAATCATGGCTATTTTGTTTCTAAGTTACCTATTGATATGGACATCACTCATATCAGTGTAAATGACGGTACCTTAGAAGGTATGATGCATAAAAAATTGCCAATAGCAAGTGTACAATATCATCCTGAAGCATCACCAGGACCTAAAGAAAATAACGTTATATTTGATAGTTTTTTAAGCTTAATTAAATAAATTACATTAAGAAAGACAGTGAGCTTTCATGTAGGAGGAATAATCAATGAGTAAGAGAAATAACATAAAAAAAGTATTAATAATAGGATCTGGTCCAATAGTAATAGGACAATCAGCTGAATTCGACTATTCTGGAACTCAAGCTTGTAGAGCACTTATGGAAGAAGGGATAGAAACCATACTAATAAACTCTAACCCTGCAACCATAATGACTGACAAGGAAGTGGCAGATAAAATATATATAGAGCCATTAACTACTGAATTTATTGAGAAAATTATAGTAAAAGAAAAACCAGACAGCATTTTATCAGGTATGGGTGGACAAACAGGTTTAAACCTAACAATAGAACTTGCTGAAAAAGGTATATTAGATAAATATGGAGTTAAAATCATAGGAACTTCTGTAAAATCTATAAAAAAAGGAGAAGACAGAGATTTATTTAAGGCATTAATGGAAAAAATCAACGAGCCTGTTATTGAGTCAGATATAGTAAATGATGTAGATTCTGGAGTTAACTTTGCAAAAAAGATTGGTTACCCTGTAATTATAAGACCTGCCTACACCCTTGGTGGTACTGGTGGTGGTATTGCAGATACCGAAGAAGAATTAACTACCATATTAGAAAACGGTCTTTATCTTAGCCCTGTAAAACAAGTTCTTCTAGAAAAAAGTATTAAAGGATGGAAGGAAGTTGAATATGAAGTTATGCGTGATTCTCATGGGAATTGCATAACAGTATGCAATATGGAAAACATAGATCCCGTTGGTGTTCATACAGGAGATTCTATAGTTGTTGCTCCGTCTCAAACCCTATCTGACAAAGAATATCAAATGCTTAGGACTTCAGCATTAAAAATAATAGACGAAGTAGGAATTATTGGGGGCTGTAATGTACAGTTTGCTTTAAATCCTAATAGTTTTGAGTATGCTGTAATTGAAATAAATCCTAGAGTATCTCGTTCATCTGCCCTTGCATCAAAGGCTACAGGATATCCCATAGCTAAGGTAGCTGCAAAAATCAGCCTTGGATATACCCTAGATGAAATTGTAAATTCCGTTACTGGTAAAACAATGGCTTCCTTTGAGCCAGCTCTTGATTATGTAGTTGTAAAAATACCAAAATGGCCTTTTGATAAATTTAAAAACGCTAATAAATCCTTAGGAACCAAAATGATGGCAACGGGGGAAATTATGGCTATAGGATCAAATTTTGAGGCTGCCTTCCTAAAAGGAATTCGCTCCTTAGAAATAGGAAAATATGTGTTAGATCATAAACCATCTCAGGAAAAAACTTTGTCGCAGCTAAAGAGTAGCGTAATGGTGCCAGATGATGAAAGAATCTTCGATCTAGCTGAAATGCTTAGAAGAAAATATCTAGTGGAGAAGTTATCAGAAGTTACAGGAATAGATACCTTCTTTATAAATAAAATAAAATGGATAGTAGAACAAGAAGAATTCTTAAAAACTGCTAAATTAGAAGATTTAAATAAAGATTATCTAAAACTATTAAAGAAAAAGGGGTTTTCAGACAAAGGTATTGCAGACTTAATGGATATTAGCCCTATAGAATTGTATACCCTTAGAAAGCTGTATAACATTATGCCAACCTATAAGATGGTAGATACTTGCGCTGGAGAGTTTGATGCCATATCACCATATTACTATTCAACCTATGAAGAATTTGACGAAGTAGTTGTATCTGATAAAAGAAAAGTAATGGTTATAGGTTCAGGTCCTATTAGAATCGGACAAGGAATTGAGTTTGATTACTGCTCTGTTCATGCTGTTAGAGCTCTTAAGAAAAAAGGTATCGAAACTATAATTGTAAATAATAACCCAGAAACTGTATCAACGGACTTTGATATATCAGATAAACTTTACTTTGAACCTCTAACTGAAGAAGATGTACTCAACATAATCAACAAAGAAAAACCTGAAGGTGTAATTCTTCAATTTGGTGGTCAAACTGCTATAAAACTATCTAAGTTTCTAAGAGAAAATGGAATTAAGATTTTAGGTACTGATGCTGATGGTATAGATAGGGCCGAAGATAGAGAAAGATTTGATGCTATGCTTGAAGATCTTGATATTAATAGACCTAAAGGAATTGCAGTATGGAACCTTGATGAAGGAATTGTTAGTGCTGAGAACCTTGGATATCCTGTACTTGTTAGACCTTCTTATGTGTTAGGAGGTCAAGGTATGGAAATCACCTATAGAGAAAAGGAACTTAAAAAGTATTTGGAGAATTCTTTTAAAAGAGATCATAAAAATCCTGTTTTAATTGATAGATACTTAGTTGGTAGAGAAATTGAAGTGGATGCTATCTGTGATGGTAAAAGTATTTTAATTCCAGGAATTATGGAACACCTTGAAAAAGCCGGAGTCCACTCTGGAGATTCTATAAGCATATATCCTTCTCAAAATATATCTGACAAATCTAAGAAAACTATCTTTGAATATACAAAGAAGATTGCTTTAGAGCTTAAAGTTCTTGGCATGATAAATATTCAGTTCATTGAGTTTGAAGGAGAAATTTTTATCATAGAAGTTAATCCTAGAGCTTCTCGTACAGTTCCATATATAAGTAAGGTTACTAATGTTCCTATAGTTGAATTAGCTACTCGCGCCATGCTTGGAGAATCTCTAGAAAATATGGGATATAAGGAACAAATATGTGCTGAACCTGATTTTGTAACTGTAAAAGTACCTATATTCTCTACTGAAAAGCTTCCAAAGGTTGAAGTAAGTCTTGGACCTGAAATGAGATCTACTGGAGAAGTACTTGGTGTAGGACATACCTTTGATGAAGCTATGATGAAGGGTTTCTTGGCTGCCAAAAGACCAATTTTAAAGTCTGGAGACAAATTACTAGCAACCATAAATAATAGTGACAAAGATGAATTCTTAATACTAGCTAAAGAAATGAACTTACTTGGCTGTCAGATAGTAGCCACAGAAGGAACTGCAAAAATGCTTCAAATTGAAGGTATAGATGCAAAAATAGTTAATAAAATTGGTGAAGGAAAACCTGATATAGTAGATTTTATCAGAAACAAATCTATAAATATGATAGTTAATACACCAACTAGAGGAAATGATTCTCAGCGCGACGGCTTTAAACTTAGAAGAACAGCTGTAGAATCAGGAGTTTCATTAATGACTTCTCTCGATACCTTAAGAGCAATGGTAACAGTAATGAAACGAGGATTGAAAGTTAAAGATTTAGATATATTTAACTTAGGAAAATAGTTTATATAATTTTTCATTAATATATGCTTAAAAGCAATAGACAAAATTAAGTCTATTGCTTTTGTTCTACATTTTAAATAATTATAAGAATTTATTAGTTATACATGAATAAATCAATAAATCCACCACAATCAAGTGTTTGATTGGAATCAGTTGTTGTCAATTCTCTAAAAGGACATTCTTCACATTCATTATGAGTACATTGAATTTTTGATAATTCTTCTGTTAATCTAGTAATTTCATTATATATTTCTTGTATCTTTTCCTTCTGTAAATCTTTATTCATAATAATCCCCCCTATATGCTTAGGTTAGTGTAGAGTTTTTACACTATCTATATTTAATTATATCATTGAACTCCGTGTAAATATATAGAATTTATTCCTAAAATATAACTAAACTAGACTAAATAGTTAATTAATTCTGAAATGAAGATGGATATAAATTTTATATCCATCTTCATTTTTTTCTTAACTAAGATAACTATATTTATCTATAAATTCTTTAGTAAATCTTATAACATGGAGAGGATTTTTACCTATCCCAACTTCTCCAGCTAGCATAATTCCATCAACCTTATTTTTTATAAAATTATATAAATCATCTAATTCAGGAATTTTAGGTTTTCGGGCACTTCTCATAGAATCTAACACATAGGTTGCGATTATAAGCTCCTTTTTTTCAGATTTCATCTTTCCTATTATTTCATCCTGTACAAAAGGAATTTCCATTATGTCCAATTCCGAGAATAAATCTCCCCTACCTAGCATAATTCCATCAACAGATTTTAAAATAGAATCAAAATTAAGAATTCCTTCTTTACACTCTATTTTTGCCCAAATTTTAGGCATAATAATTTGAGGATTATATTTCTTTACTTTTTTAATATATTCCTTTAATTCTAGAATATCAGATTCTCTCGTAACATAGGAAAGACATATTATATCCACACCACTTAATAGGCCAAATTCAATATCCTTCTTATCCTTTATGGTTAACGTCATACCCGACCTATCCATTCCCGGAGCATTTAACCCCTTCTCACCTCTAACCATGCCACCTAAAATAACTTCTGCCTTTATTGCCTCTTTATCCTTAAGCTTTCCTACAACATTAAATTCCATTGTTCCATCCTTCATAAGAATTTTTTTACATTTAGAAAGCCATGTAAATTGTCCTTGAAAAGAAATTGGAATTAATGTATTCTTTCCACTATGTCTAAGATTTTCTTTAAAAAATTCTTCACTACAAAAATATACGGTTTCTCCAAAGTTAACCCTTAATTGGCCATTAAACAAATTAGATACTCTAATTTTATTGCCTTGCAAATCTTGAATAATAGAAATATCAGGATAATTCTCCTTCATATACTTAATTTGTTTTTTAGCTGTATCATTTTCTATATGAGAAAAATTCAATCTCATAGAATTCATTCCTGCATTTACAAACTTATCTAAATCATTTAAGGTCTTAACATTAGGACCTATTGAACATACTATCTTCATTTCATCACCTAATCATTTATTTATATTTATATTTATCCAATACATAGCTAATTAATATATTTTATCTTTAATGTAATCTATTATAAATCTATCATCTTTATTCATAACAAACAATAGCATTTATATACAATCTTAAATCTTGAAGCAATATTTTTTTAATTTAGGCTTTAGTTTATTAACTTCCAATTAGACTTAATAATAAAAATCCAAAGAATTCCTTTGGATTTAAGTTGATATACATCTTCTTTAATTATGATATAAACATTTATATATAAACCTAGTTAAAATTTAATTTACACTAAATACTAAGTTATTATATAAGTAATCTCATTCATAGACAACTTATATAGATAAATAACACATATTGTTAATTTAATGGATTAATTTCATTATATATAGGTTTATTATTGTATCCAGATATTTCATTAAAGAAATTCAAAAATGTTGTATTCATATATGGGGTTAACCATAAAAAACTAATTCCTATAATTAACGGTAATATAGTAATGAGCATTTCATTAAATGAAAAAACTGCAATTATAGCTACAACTACACCTGGTACAATACATAAAATCACCCAACCTAAAAAGCTAAGGTATAGTACAAATAAACTCCATACATTCCCTTTCATTAATTTAAAACTTTCTTTTATACACTGAATTACACCCTTACTATTATCTTCACATACTAAAATCACTGCTGGGAATAAATATAAACCCAAAATAATTATTGGTATACATAAAACTAAGGTAACCAGAACAATCATTGTTGTTATGCCTTCAAAGGATGGAATAGAATTACCTGATAAAGAACCCATAAATATCTGGTTACTATAATGAATTGCTATAAACCCTACAACTATACCAATAATAATTATTATTGGTATGTACATTAATACTATTAAAAGCTGTATACCCATACCTTTTCCCCAAGTCTTACCTGAGATAAGTATATCAGAAAATTTAACTTTCTTATCCCTAGAAATTTTAAGATAAAATGAATTACTCATAATTGCTATACTTAAGCTTACTATTATGCTTATAACTGTTATCAGAAGTGATGGTCCTATAGTATCTTTAAAAGTTTCAGAACCAAGACTTATACTTCCTTGAATTACAAAGATTATTAATGTTATTAAGACCGGTATCTTCCACTGCCCCCTTAATTGATCTTTAGATTTACTTTTTAAAGCTTTTCGATTTACCATTGTTTTCCCCCTTAAAACTCCCTTTTATTTATATATTAATAAAATACAATATTACCTATCATACTTTACTTTTCTAGAAATAAAATTAACCCTTATATAATTAAAATATTATGAACATATTGATTATATTACAATAATTCAAGAAAAATTTTTATATCCCTATATATTATAGTAATTTTTTATGGGCTAACTTTCCATTATTTACAACTAGTGAAATTTCTGCCATTATAGATAATGCTATATCTTCTGGTCTTTCACCACCTAATTCTATACCAATAGGTGCATATACTTTATTCAACAAATCTTTGTTAAATCCTTCATCTAATAATTTATAAATAGTTTTTTTTACCTTAACTTTACTTCCTATCATACCAATATAATTTACTTCAGTATCTATAACAGTTTTTAAAGCTTCATAGTCATGGAAATGCCCCCTAGTTATAATTACTATACTGCATTGATTATTTATAGGATATTTTTTTAAATTTTCTTTAATATCTCCTAGTAAAAGCTCATCAGCCAATTTAAATCTTTCACAATTACAATATTCTTCCCTATCCTCAAAAACTACAATATCATATCCTAATACATTAGCTATAAAATGTAGTGGCAATGCAATATGTCCCCCACCAACTATAAGAAGTTTACGCTTAGGCATTAATACTTTTATATATACTTCAATGTTTCCTCCACAAACCATATTAAGCTCTTTATTAGCTTCATTCAAACTATATTCATATCTCCCACTTCTTTGTGTTTCTATAGCCTCTATACTAGATTTTATAATTTCATCTTCAACTGCACCTCCGCCTATAGTACCAATTACAGTACCATCTCTTAGAACTCCCATCATGGTACCTTCTCCCCTAGGTGAAGATCCACAAGCTTTAGTAATTATAGAAAGAGCTACAAAATTCCCATTCTTCACTTGCTCATTCACTTCTTCGAGTAAAGTAATACTCATATAAAATACCTCCCTATTTCCCAAATGGACAAATTGGATAATGACATATATTACATTTCAAGCAAAGCCCTCCGTGAGATAACTCACTTATTTCCCTCTTACCAATTTTATCCATTGCCATTATCCTAGGAAGTAAAACATCAAATACAGTTATTTTAGAGAACATTCCACAAGCTGGAATCCCCACATAAGTTATATCATTACTATATGCTAACATAAACATAGCTCCTGGTATTACTGGAGATCCATAGGTAATTATCTCTGAAGCTACTTTTTCAATAGCTACAGGTGTTAAATCATCTGCATCTACTGACATTCCCCCACTGCATATTATTAAACTGCATCCTCTAGACTTAAATATCTCTATAGCATTAGTTATTTTTTCTAAGTCATCTGGAACAAATATGACATCTTCAACAATAGCTTTGTAATTACTAACCTTTTCCTTAAGTATTGGAGCAAATTTATCAGTAATGATGCCTTCATAAACTTCCGTACCAGTAATAACGATTCCTACCTTCTGAACTTTAAAAGGTATTATGTCTATAATCCCTGATACATTTCTTAATATATCCTTAACTTGATTGATATATCTTTTTTCTACAACTAACGGTGTTACTTTTGTAGCAGAAACAATTGTATCCTTTTCTACAACAGTATTATTGTGTAATGTACTTACTACAATGTCTTTAATATAATTAATTTCATATAACAAACTAGTGTTAATTTTCAAAAGCCCATCCCGAGCAGCTAAAATATTTACTTTTCCCTCACTAGGTGATTTAAGGTAGGTATTTTCTCCTCCAATTGCTTGTCCTAACTCTAAAGCTGCTTGGTCTTCATGAAGCATTTCTGAATTCATTTCAATAATACAAATGTGATTTTTCCCTATAAACTTCAACTCTTCTATATCTTTTACTTCTATTATATGTCCTTTTTTAAAAGCAGCACCCTTGAATTCCCCCGGTACGATCTTAGTTAAATCGTGGGCCACCACCATCCCAATAGCATCTTCAACTTTAACTTTTTTCATTGTCACACCCCCATGTTATATTTTATTATATTATATCATCAGATGTAAAAAAATACCACCTAATACATAATCTTTGTATTAAGTGGTATTCCAATGAATGCATAGTTAAGCTACATATTCATTTCTATTTTCTTCTTTTTCACTTTTAAAATTTAAAATCATATTTAGTATAACCCCTACAAGAGCTGCTAAGCTTACGCCTGTTATTTTAACAGATGCACCAACTGGAATTCCAATTGATATACCAGTGTATTTTTCTAAATTAGTAGTACCAAGACCAATTATTATTATAGTAGCTATTACTACAATGTTTTTCCAATCAAAAGTTACATCTCCATTTTTAATAGTTTTAAATCCTATTAATGAAATCATTCCAAATAACATGATACTAATACCACCCATAACAGCACTAGGTATAGATAATAGTAATCCTCCTAATTTAGCTACAAAACCTAGGATTATAGCAAATATTGCTGTAATTCTTATTATTGATGGATCATAGTTCTTTGTTAATGCTAAAACTCCAGTATTCTCTCCATAAGTTGTATTGGCTGGCCCTCCAATAAATGCAGAAAACATAGTTGCAAGTCCATCTCCTAATAAAGTTCTATTAAGACCGGGATCTTCAATGAAGTTTTTACCAACTACTTGCCCATTTGTAGTAATATCACCAACGTGCTCCATTAGTACTGCTAACACCACTGGTGCAATTACAAGTATAGATGCCATATCAAATTTAGGCAGTGTGAAGCTAGGTACCGCTATATATGCTGATTTAGATATTATGCTAGTATCTACTATATTAAAAATCAATGAAAGTATATACCCTGATGATACTGCAATAAGTATAGCTAACTGTTTTGAAAAACCTTTCCCAAATAAGTTAATGGATAGTGCTATAGCTAAAGTTATCCCTGCTATAATAAAATTTTCACTAGCCATTCCTATAGCTGTAGGTACAAGGTTCAATCCTATAACTATTATCATAGGTCCTACCACTTGGGCTGGAAGGAGTCTTTTTATAGTGGTTACACCAATTTTCTTAACAAGAAATGAAATTATTACATAAATAAATCCTGCAACTAACAATCCGCCTTGTGCATACGCTAAATTTCCACCATTTAATTCTCCTGCAGCTATTATTACTGGTATAAATGCGAAGGAAGAACCAAGGAATACTGGAACTTTTCCTTTTGTACAAAGGTGAAATATCAAAGTACCACATCCTGCTGCAACAAGAGCAACTGAAGGGTCAAGTCCTGTAAGTACAGGTACTAGAACCGTTGCACCAAACATAGCAATTAAATGCTGCATAGCAAGTACCATTCTTTTAGTCTCTTCCTTAATAGATCTCTTTGCCAAAGTTTCTTCTGCTTCTTTTTTAAATGTTATTTCTGACATATAAAGCCTCCTTAATATTTTTAATATTAGGAGAAATTTCTTTCTCCCCTTTCAGTATCTCAGTACTGATTAAAAGGTATATAAATAAAAAAACTTCTTACTTTCGCAAGAAGTTATATACATAAATATAGTGTGTCCTGTAATTATATCTACCTTCTTGCCAGCCTCTCTGGACTGATTTAAAGAAATATTTAATTATTTAATTTATTCTTTAAGTTATTATACTACTTCTTCACTCAAATAACAAGTATTTTTAAGATTTATTTTATTACTCTTTCCACTATATTAAAATATCTTGAAAAAACATGCAAATAAGTTATAATAAAATCATGGTACATAAGATGAATAGTATAATTAATTTTAAAACATAATTATGGGGGGTGTATATATGAATATACGTTATGCGAATAGGACTTCAAATTTAAAAGCGTCTGAAATAAGAGAACTTTTGAAATTGACTGAAAAGCCAGAAATTATTTCTTTTGCAGGTGGATTACCAGCACCTGAATTATTTCCTTTAGATAAACTAAACGAAGTAGCATCAAAGGTTATAAAAGAAAAAGGCCAAATAGCTCTACAATATGCTTCTACTGATGGTTACATGCCTTTGAGAGAAATAATTGTAAAAGAAAGAATAGCGCCTACAGGAGTAAAATGCGATACTTCAAATGTTATGCTAACTAATGGTTCTCAGCAAGGTTTAGAGTTTTCTGCAAAGCTTTTCATAAATGAAGGAGACACTATTGCATGTGAAAGTCCAAGCTATCTTGGCGCTTTAAATGCATTTATGGCTTATGGTCCTAAATTCTTAGAAATACCAATGGATGAAAATGGTATGATTGTAGAGGAATTAGAAAAAGCATTAGAAAACGAAAACCACAATATAAAAATGATTTATACTATTCCAGATTTTCAAAATCCAAGTGGAATTACAATGAATATCGAAAGAAGAAAACGCTTATCTGAACTAGCTGCTAAGTATGAAATACCTTTAATTGAAGATAGTCCCTATGGAGAATTAAGATTTGAGGGAGAAAGTCTTCCTTCAATTAAATCCTTTGATAAATCTGGTTATGTAATTAATCTAGGTACTTTCTCTAAAACTTTCTGTCCTGGACTAAGACTTGGATGGATATTAGCAGAAGAAGAAATAATTAAAAAGTATATTTTAATTAAGCAAGGCGCAGACTTACAATGTAATACTTTTGCTCAAGTTATCGCAGGAGAATACATGAAAATTTACAGTTTAGATGATCATATAAATAGCATAATTGAAGTTTATAGAGTTAGACGTGACTTAATGATAGATAGCATGAAAAAATATTTCCCTGAAGACGTTAAATACACTTATCCTTCAGGAGGGTTGTTTACTTGGGTTGAATTAAGAAAAGATTTAGATTCTGCTTCTATTATGGAAGATGCTCTAAAAGAGAATGTAGCCTATGTACCTGGTGCTTCTTTCTTCCCTAATGGTGGAAAGAAAAATTTCTTTAGATTAAATTACTCTAATATGCCAGAAGATAAAATCGTAGAAGGAATAAAAAGATTAGGTAAAGTTCTTCATAAATATTATACAAAATAGAAACAATATGTAATGTATACTAGTACAATAATGAAAATAAATAAACTTAAATATTTATTCATATTATTTTAGGAGGAGTTAAAATGGAATTTTCAAAAAGAATACTGGCTATGGGATATTCACCTATTAGAAAACTGGCACCATATGGAGCTGAAGCTACACGTAAAGGAGTAAAAATATATCATCTAAATATTGGTCAACCTGATATTGAAACTCCAAAGGAATTCATGGAAGGAATTAATAACTATAAAGATGATGTACTTAAATATGCTCAATCTCAAGGAATAGATGAAGCAATTAATAGTTTTATTAAATATTATAAAGAATGGGATATAGATTTTGAATCTAATGAAATTCTTATTACTAATGGAGGTTCTGAAGCTATTTCTTTAGCATTAACAGCAATTTGTGATGTAGACGATGAAGTAATTATACCAGAGCCTTTCTATACCAATTATGCAGGATTTGCACAAGGTGCTGGCGTAAAAGTAGTACCTTTTATAACTAAAGCTGAAGAAGGCTTTCATCTACCAGCAAAGGATGTTATAATATCTAAAATAACTCCTAAAACTAGAGCAATCATGGTTTCTAACCCTGGAAATCCAACTGGAGTTGTTTACACTGAAAATGAAATAAGAATGCTTGCTGATATATGTAAAGAGAATAACCTATTCCTTATTGCAGATGAAGTATATAGAGAATTTGTTTATGATGGATTAAAATACACTTCTGCTCTTTATATGGAAGATATTAAAGATAGAGTAATTTTAATAGATAGTATATCTAAGCGCTATAGTGCATGTGGTGCAAGAATTGGTTTAGTAGCTTCTAAGAATAAAGAACTTATAAGTCAAATTATGAAAATGTGTCAAGTTAGACTATGTGTTCCAACTATAGAACAATTAGCAGCAGCAAATTTAATCAATACTCCTAAAGAATACTTTATTAACGTTAAAAAAGAATATGAATCAAGAAGAAACATTCTGTTTGAAAAGCTTTCAAAAATGCCAGGTGTTATATGCAAAAAACCTACTGGAGCATTTTATATTGTAGCAAAGCTTCCAATAAAAAGTGGTGAGGATTTTGCAAAATGGTTACTTACAGACTATAACTATAATAATAAAACTGTTATGGTTGCACCTGCAGAAGGTTTCTATGCAACAGAGGGTCTTGGTATGGATGAAATAAGATTATCTTACTGTTTAAATACTGAAGCTTTAGCTGATGCAATGGACATATTAGAAAGAGCTTTAGCTGAATATATAAAAATTGAAAAATAGTAATCAAAAAAGAAATTAAGTTTCATGACTTAATTTCTTTTTTATTATATTTGTTCTTAATAATTATAAAGTATAGTTCTATATTTACTACATTAATTATTATATTAAAATGAATCTATATTATCTTTCTTATACTCATGGTAAGTATCAATTGTTTTAAACCCTTCACCTATATATAAATTTACAGCTTCTATATTTTTTTTATCACATTTAAGATATATTTTACTATTTCCAAGATCATGAGCTATATTTACTATATATTTTAGTAGCTTCTTTCCATACCCTTTGCCTCTATATTCCGGTAAAATTCCAAAGTTAGCTATATAAATTTTTGAATCTTTTTTTATTAATTGTCCATACCCTACATTAACCCCTTTATGTTTAATAAAAATACATCCTTCTGGAATATAATAATTTTGATATTTTTCATATATAATATCCTCTTTATTTATAGACTGTCTATTAGCGGAATCAAAAACTTTATTCTGAATTAAACACCTATGTTTTTCATCTTTACCTTCTTTAAAGGTTGTAAAAGAAATATTTTCATCATTATTCTGTTCTTCATAGGAATTTATATCTCTTTCCATTTCAATAATAGCTCTTTCTACACTAAATCCTAGTTCAATCAATAAAGTTGTATTCAAGTTATTATTTTCGCTGATTATAATTGAATTACAACTATTAAAAAACTTAAAGACTTCTTTATAATACTCAAAAGTACTATATTCAGGAATAAATTTTATACAGTGTATTTTATATACTTGATATTGAAGTTTACTATACCATAAAAACCCTATATATTTTTGTTGAGATTTTATATACTTTATATTTTTTCCCAAAAGAAGTTTTTTAAATATATTCTTATTTGTGCAAATCTCTATGAGTTCTTCTTTATACTCATTAGTAATATCAAACTCATTTATAAAATTTAAATTTGAATTATTTAATGTTTCTAATCTATACATAAATCCATCTACCTCATACTTTTGAATCTATATATATATTATAATCCAAATTTAAATAATATAACCATTTTTAGTATATTTATTTTTATTTAAAATAGGAAAAGGAGCATCGCTCCATAACTTAATCAGTTATTTTGCGACGCCCCCTTCTAAAAATTTTTATGCTTCTAAATCTTTAATGCTAAGTCCAATTTTCTTTCCTTCAGCATCTACTTGAGTTATAACAGCTTTTACGATCTCTCCAATTTTTAAAACATCTTCAATTTTTTCAACTCTCTCATTAGAAATTTGAGATATGTGGACTAACCCATCTATACCTTCTTCTAATTCAACAAATGCTCCAAATGGTGCAAATCTTACTACTTTTCCAGCAACAACATTTCCTGTTGGATATTTTTCATTAATATTATTCCATGGATTTTCACTTAACATTTTAACACTTAGAGCTAATTTGTTATTTTCTCTATCAACTTCTAAAACACCAACTTTAATAATCTGACCAACTTTAAATAATTTTGATGGGTTATTAACTTTATTCCAAGACATTTCTGAACTGTGTAATAAACCATCTATACCATTAATTTCTACAAAAGCTCCAAAAGCAGTTAATCTTTTAACTTCACCTTCAACTACCATACCCTTTTCTAAAGAAGCCCATGTAGTAGCCTTTTTAACTTCATTCTCCTTCTCTAAAAGTTCTCTTCTTGAACCAACTATTTTAACTCTATTTCTTTCTCTAGAATACTCTATAAGTTTTATATCAAAATTTTGTCCTATATACTTAGACAAATCACTAACTCTACTTAATTCTATATGAGATGCTGGTATAAATACTCTTTCTCCTTCAAATAAAGCTACAAGTCCACCTTTTACTTCTTGTTTAACTTGAACATTTATTATCTCTCCATTATCAAAAGCAGCCTTTAACACTTGTTGTTGTTCAGCTCTTAAAACCTCAGTTCTTGATAATACAACTAATCCATCAGAATTTTTTCTGTTTATCACTTTTGCTTTAATAACATCTCCTACTTTAATTTGTTGATTTAAAGGAGTTTCATTGTCTCTAGAGTATTCCTCTGCTGTTACTATAGCCTCAGTTTTTGTACCTATAGTTAAATATGCTTCTTTTTCATTTACTTTAAATACTTCACCTTCTAAAATACTTCCTACAGATATGTTGCTAGTATCCTTAAAATATTTATCATAAAGGTCCATATCCTCTTGACTTATATCGTTTTGTTTTTTCATTTTACTAATAGCCTCCTCAATTACGTACTCTGGAGTTGACGCCCCAGCAGTAATTCCAATTTTATTTATATTTTCATTCCCTATCATATTTAAAAGTGAAGAATCTACTTTTTCTACATGATAAGTATTTTCACAATTTTTTTTGCAAATTTCATAAAGCTTTGTAGTATTTGAACTATTATATCCCCCTAAAACTATCATTAAATCAACCTCTTTAGAAAGTTTATTTGCTGATTCCTGTCTTTCTTCTGTGGCATTACAGATAGTGTTAAAAGCTACTATTTCTTTAGCTAATGATATTATCCTGTTCAAAACCTTTTCCCAATTACTTTGCTTTTCTGTAGTTTGGGAAACTACACATACCTTGCTCTTAATTGCATCTATGTTTTCGCCATCTTTAGATATAATAGCTGTATCATTACACCACCCATTAATCCCTATGACCTCTGGATGCTTATCATCACCAACAATAATTATATTATATCCTTTGTTATAATACTCCTCAACTTTTTGTTGTATATTTCTCACATATGGACAAGTCCCATTTTCTATTATAACATTATTCTTTATTAAATGGTCAAATACATTTTTGCCAACACCATGAGATCTTATTACTACAACATCATTTTTTTTAAGATTATATGCTTCTTCTAGAGTTATAGAATGAATACCTTTTTCCTCTAAGCTTTTCACAACATCATTATTATGGATTAATGGTCCTAATGTGTATATATCCTTATTATATTTTTCTCTCAATCTTATAGTCTCTTCAACTGCTCTTTTTACTCCAAAACAAAAACCTGCTTTATTTGCAAGAGTTACTTCAGACATATTATCCTCACCTCTAATACCATTTACTATAAAACAAATTAATTTATATTACACATGACTATTTATCTACATTTATATATGATATGTACTTAGATATGGCATCTACTACTTCACTTATACCCATAGTAGAGGTATCAATCTCTATTGCATCTTCAGCTTTTCTTAAAGGATCTACTTCTCTATTTGAATCAATGTAATCTCTTTTTTTTATATCTTCTAATATATTATTATAATCTACTTTTACATTCTTGGCTATAAGCTCATCATACCTACGTTTAGCTCTTTCTTCTGCCCTAGCTGTCAAGAATATTTTTAAGGATGCATTTTTAAGTACTACTGTGCCTATATCCCTACCATCCATGATTACATTGTAATTTTTAGCTATTTCTTGCTGCATTTCAACTAGCTTTTGTCTAACCTCTAGTATAGATGCATATCTCGACACATTATTAGTAACTTCAATACTCCTTAACTCATCAGTCACATCTATATCATTAACAAATAGGTTATCATTATCAAAATACATCTTCAAAGTATCTATAAGTTCACATAAATCATCTACTTGATTAGGTTCAACACCCTTTCTCATTGCAAATAAAGTAACTGCTCTGTACATAGATCCAGTATTTATGTACATTAAATTATATTTTTCTCCTATTAATTTAGCTATAGTACTTTTTCCTGCTCCAGCAGGACCATCAATAGCTATTGATATTTTCATAGTATCACTCCTCAGTTATATAGTTACTATCAATCTATAATTTAAATAGATGTTTTTAAACTATAAATTCCTAAATAATAACTTTACTTGTATATTTATATCTTACTTCCTGCTATAAAACCTGTAGAAATAGCAATCTGTACATTATAACCTCCCGTATAAGCATCTACATCTATTACTTCTCCAGCAAAACTTAGGTTAGAAACCACCTTAGATTTCATTGTAGACGGATCAATTTCTTTTGTATCAACGCCTCCAGATGTAACTATTGCTTCTTCTATAGACCTTAATCCTCTTACATCCATTGTAAGATTTGAAATAAGATTTAGAAAAAACTTACGTTGTTCTTTTGTAATACTATTTACCTTTTGATTTTCTGGTATTTTACTTAAATTAATCATAATAGGAATTAATTTTTGTGGAAATAAATCATTTAATGCATTCTTAAAGTCCTTATTATTATACTTTAAAAAATCCTTTTGTATTCTTAAATCTAACTCTTTTTCACTAAGTGCAGGCTTAAGATTTAATATAATCTTATACTTTTCACCTGGTTTTATTAAACTGCTTGCACTAAGACATAATGGACCAGAAATTCCAAAGTGAGTAAATAACATTTCACCTTGCTCTTTAAAAATAATTTTATTGTTCTTATCTAATAATGTAAGCTGTACATTTCTTAGTGATAAACCTTGAAGGTCTTTTACCCAAGCTTCATTAATTTCAATTGGTACTAAGGACGGTTTTATAGACACTACATTATGACCCAAACTTTTGCAAAATCTAAACCCATCACCATTAGATCCAGTTTGAGGATACGAAGCCCCACCAGTAGCTAAGATTACATTATCACATTCTATATAATCATCATTATCAAGGATTACTGAAGTAATCTTATTATTTTCAACTTTTAATTCTTTTACAGCAATTCCAAGTTTAATTTCAATATTTTTCTCCATTAAAGTTTTTTCAAAGGCTTTTATAATATCTGAAGATTTATCTGAACTAGGAAAAACTCTATCCCCTCTCTCTACTTTAAGTTCAACTCCTCTTTCATTAAAAAACTTAATAGTATCCTCATTGGTAAAGGTATAAAGAGCACTATATAGAAAATGAGGATTAGTTGGAATATAATCAAAAAACTCGCTAATATCCTTATTATTAGTTACATTACATCTACCTTTCCCAGTAATAAACAGTTTTTTGCCAAGTTTATTATTCTTTTCTATTAATATGACCTTATTGTTTTTACTCGCTGCTATTGCAGCCATCATTCCAGCTGGACCTCCACCTACAATTACTACTTGTGCCAAAAAATCACCATCTCTTCTGTTTTATTTTAAACATATTCCTATATTATAATTTAATATAAAATTCCTAATTATTCAATGAATTTATTTTGATAACTAAAATTTTATGCTACGTATATTAGTAGAGTTGAATTATAATAAATTACATTTAAAACTAAAATCCTTGTCATATCACATGAAAAAGGAGAGAATTTTAAAATTCCCTCCTTTAATATTAAAACTATTTTAATTTAATATTAAATATCTCCTTGAGCATGCATTGCTTCAGCAACTTTCATAAATCCAGCAATGTTAGCACCAGCAACTAAGTTATATCCAAATCCACATTGTTCAGCTGCATCCATAGCATTTTTATGGATTGTTACCATTATTTGATGAAGTTTTTGATCCACCTCTTCAGCTGTCCAAGATATTCTCATGCTGTTTTGTGCCATTTCTAATGCAGAAGTAGCAACTCCACCAGCATTAGCAGCTTTAGCAGGTCCAACTATTAATCCATTAGCTAAGAAGTATTCAACCGCTTCGTTTGTACATGGCATATTTGCAGCTTCACATACAAATTTAATGCCATTAGCAACGATTTGTTTTGCATGTTCTATATGAATATCGTTTTGAGTTGCGCAAGGCATTATGATGTCAACTTTAACACCCCATGGTTTTTGTCCTGGGAAGAATTCACATCCAAATTTATCAGCATAATCTTGAACTTTATCTCTACCTGAATTTCTCATTTCAACTAAGTAGTTAATTTTCTCTGGAGTAGTTATTCCATCTTTATCATAGATGTAACCATCTGGTCCAGATAAAGTAACAACTTTACCACCTAAATCAGCAACTTTTTGGCATGCTCCCCAAGCAACGTTACCGAAACCTGAAACTGCAACTGTTTTTCCTTTGAAGTCAGTTCCTTCATGTTTAAGCATTTCTTCACAGAAATAAGTAACTCCAAATCCTGTTGCTTCTGGTCTTACTAAGCTTCCACCATAAGTTAAACCTTTTCCAGTTAAAACTCCATTTTCGAAAGCTCCTCTAATTCTTCTATATTGACCATATAAGTATCCGATTTCTCTTCCACCTACACCGATATCTCCAGCTGGAACGTCCACATCTGGTCCGATGTGTCTTTGTAATTCAGTCATAAACGCTTGACAGAATCTCATGATTTCAGCATCAGACTTACCTCTTGGATCAAAGTCTGAACCACCTTTACCTCCACCTATTGGAAGTCCAGTTAATGCATTTTTAAGAATTTGTTCAAATCCTAGGAACTTGATAATTCCTAAGTAAACAGATGGATGGAATCTTAATCCACCTTTGTAAGGTCCTATAGCTCCATTAAATTGTACTCTAAATCCTCTATTTACTTGAGTTTTACCATTGTCATCTTTCCAAGATACTTTAAACATTATTTGTCTTTCAGGCTCACAGAATCTTTCTAATAAGTTAGACTCTACATATTCTGGGTGCTTATCAAGTACAGGCCCTATAGAGTTTAAAACCTCTTCAACAGCTTGTATAAATTCTGGTTCAGCGCTGTTTCTTTTTTTCACGTTTTCTAATACTTGCTCAATATAAGCTTTAGTATCCATAGTATCAATACCTCCTAAAATTTAAACAAAATTATTTATATAATTTACTTTTTGTATGATAACACACTGAAGTAAATCTTTACATGTAATATATATTCTATGTATTTGCTTTTTTTCCTTCTTTTTTAAAAACATTTTAACAGATTTATTGCAAATATTAAAAACGATTACATGCCTTTATTTACATAATAGAATACTTTTGTATATAAATCAACATAATTTTATAAAAATTTAGACATAAAAATTAAAACTTGTTAATATCTTTATTTGTTTTGTAGGAATAAATTTGATATTCTTGCCATACTTGCTCAAGTTCTGTGAAGGTTTTAGATATTTTGTCCTTTTCCTTTAATCCTACAGCTATAATAAGAGCATTAATAACACTTAGTGGTGCCACTAAAGAATCAACAAAGGAAGCCATATTACTTTCAGCTATTAGTACATAATCAGCTTTAGTTGCTAACGGAGATAAAACACTATCTGTAATTGCAACAACATCAGCTCCCCTTGACTTTGCATAATTAAGGGTTTCAACAGTTCTCATAGCATAACGTGGGAAACCTATACCAATGACACAGTCTCCTTCACCTAATGTTAGCATCTGTTCAAAAATATCACTCATCCCGTAAGATACGATTTTTACATTGTCTAATATTAAATTTAAATAAAATCCTAAAAAGTCTGCCAATGCAGCGGAACTTCTTAATCCTACAATATAAATTTTCTTAGAGTTTAAAATACTATTAACTGTACTTTCGAAAGCTTCATAATTTATTTTTTCCATTGTTGCTCTAATATTTTCTATATCTGATTTTAATACTCCTTTTAAAGCGTTATTAGGAATAATAAAATCATTAGATAATTCTATTCTTTGAGCTGTGGTAAGTTTGTTTTTTATAAGTTCTTGTAGCGCCTTCTGGAGTTCAGGATATCCTTCATAACCTAATTGGTTAGCAAATCTAACTACTGTTGATTCACTTACACCAACGCTTGCTCCTAGCTTCGCAGCAGTCATAAATGCTGCTTTATCATAATGCTTTAAAATATATTCAGCTATGAGCTTCTGCCCTTTACTTAACCTTGAAAACTTAGTTTGTATCATTCTCATTAAATCAGTATTATTATTCTCCATCACTTAACTCCTTTTAAAAGATTATAAAGTATATAATTCATTTTACTGAAAAATGAATTATATACTTCATATTAACACAGTATGGATTATCCTTCAACATAAAACTTCTATGATTATTAATTTTATGAATTTTTTCCTATATAAGAGATAATTATAAACTTATAACATAGTTTAAGTTTCTGTATTAAGTATTGTAAAATCACTGGTTTAGAGCAATCACTTCTTTTCAATGACTAATAAATATGGAGCCCTTTCACTCCTATTTATAACTTTATGAATCATTACTCCATACTTATCTTTTGGTAGAGAACTTGCATATTTTAGTATCTGTTCACTTTCACGAAGACCTTCATTATGACCAATATATACTGATATAATGGCAAAACCTCCATTTTTTAATATTTTTAAAGTTCCTTTAATACTTTTTAGTGTAGATTCAGCCTCCGTAGTTATTGATTTGTCACCACCGGGTAGAAAACCTAAATTATATATGGCTACATCTATTTCTTCAGTTATATGTTTTTCTATATTTTCATGAGAATCACAAATGAGTTTTACATTATCTTTGTTCTTTTTCTTATATTCTTCTATTGCTACTGATTGAATATCAAATGCATAAACTTTTTTAAAGCTCTCACTTAGAAAATCACAATCTCCACCATTCCCAAGAGTCTCATCTACCGCTATATTTTTATCCACCACAAAATTTTCAATTATATAGTGAGATAAATCTGTTATATTTCCTAAGTATTTAAACATTTTTATCTCCTCCATTCTTTAGGTATTGTATTTCTATTTCACTTAGGAATCTCCATTGACCTTCTTTTAACCCTGTATCTAATTTTATTTCACCAATTGAAACTCTCTTCAAACTTACAACTGGATGTCCAATTGCTTCACCCATTCTTCTCACTTGCCTATTTTTCCCCTCATGGATAGTTATAGCAACTTCACAACTATTTTTATATTTTTTTAACACTTCACATCTTCCTGGTGCAGTAATATAATCCCCAATATCAATTCCTTTTTCAAATTTATGTATTTCATCATCATTGATTATTCCTTTTACTATAGCTATATAAGTTTTATTAATAGAAACTCTTGGGTGCATTACATTGTTATAAACTTCACCATCATTAGTTAGAAGAATTAATCCAGAAGTATCATAATCCAACCTTCCAATAGGATATATCCTTTCATCTACTTTTACAATATCCAATAAAGTTTTTCTACCTCTATCATCCTTTACAGATGATATATATCCTGTAGGCTTATTAAGTGCTATATATATCTTTTTTTCTTCTGGTTTTATTACTTTATCATCTACTCTAACTTCATTAACTCTAGAGTCAATTTTTGTTCCTAATTCCTTTACTATAATCCCATCAACTTTAACTCTATTAGATAATATTATTTCTTCACATTTTCTTCTAGAAGCAACACCACATCTAGCCATATATTTTTGTAATCTCTCTTCCATCTTAAACTTCCCTTCATAACTCTAATAAAAAGAATTATAATTTTTATTAACAAAAAAATCAATCCAATTAAACAATAAACCGATAACTCTACATATTAATATTTTGTAGTGTTACCGGTTTAAGTATAACCTAGACTTATTTAAATTGATTTAAGTGAGAATTAGGTTGCTGTTCCATATATCCCGTTTTAGAATTTCTACTGTCATTTGATTTGTCATTCATAGAAGTTAGTTCACCGCTCATCTTATTGGAAGACTTCTTAGGTTTGTTTTGCTTATTCTTAGCCATAAAGCTCACCTCCCTATTAACTATTATTTTCAAAATTAATTTAAATATTCAATAATAATAGATCTTACAGATAAAAACTTATAATAAAGTCATCCTTCTAATGAATTGAGAAAACTTGTAATAGATGCTATATTAAAATATAAGATAAAATTTTAATATTACAATTAACTTTAAGGAGGAATAAAATTTTGAGTAATCCAATATTTTTTATGCCAACAAAGATTATATGTGAAGAAAACGCAATAGCAAATCACGGTAGTATAATGAATTCTTTAGGAAGTAATGCTTTAATAGTAACTGGTAAACATTCTTCTAAAACTAATGGTTCTTTAAACCATGTGGTAAATTCCTTAAAAGAAAACAATATAGATTATCATATCTTTGATGATGTAGAAGAAAATCCATCTACAGAAACAATTAATAAAATAAAATTTTTCACCCAAGATAAAGGTATCGATTTTATTATTGGAATAGGTGGAGGTTCACCTATCGATGCATCTAAAGCTGCCGGAGTTCTTCTTTTTAATTCACAAGCCACTATTGAAGATTTATTTACAAATTCCGCTCTTAATTCTCTTCCAATCGTTGCAGTTCCTACCACTGCTGGAACTGGAACCGAAACTACACCTTACTCTATATTAACAGATCATAACATTAAAAATAAAAGAGGTATTTGCCCTAAAATTTTTCCTGTAGTATCTTTTTTAGATGCTACTTACTTGATGGATACACCTAAAAATGTAACAATAAATACTTCTATAGATGCACTTTCACATTTAATAGAAGGTTATTTATCTACTAATTCTAACTGCTTTAGCAATGCTCTTGCAGAAAGTGGTTTAAAGATATTTAGTGAATGTATTTCATATATATCTTCAGAAAGCATTCCCTTTAAAATACGTGAAAATTTATTAATAGCATCTTCTATTGCTGGTATGGTAATTTCACAAAGCGGCACATCTATTCCTCATGGAATGGGATATCCATTAACTTATTATCATAATGTACCTCATGGTAAGGCTAATGGAATTCTTTTAAAAGAATACCTTAAAATATACGAAAATAATGCTAAGGATAAAGTGGATAAAATCATATCTTTATTGAACTTTTCAAATGTAGATGAGTTTGGAAACTTTATAGATGAATTATTTTCAAAGGATTTAAAAATAACCCTTGATGAACTAAAAAATTATACTTCTTATATGAATTCTAATAAAGCAAAACTTAAAAATCATCCCTATCCATTAACCTATGAGGATATACTTAGTATTTATATAAAAAGTATAAAATAATATTAGACCCATTAGAATTAATATACTAATGGGTCTAATATTTTCTTCATTTATAATTGTTCGTTTAATATTTATATTTTTGAAACTACCAAAATAAATATTATTAAATTAATCCACGTCAGTACAATCAATATCTAGTTGAGAAAGAATACCTTTCGCTATAGCTTTTCCAAATATCTTTTGATTTTCAATAGTACTAATTATCTTATTATCTTCTTCATTATCTATAAAAGCACATTTGATAATAATTGCATCCATAATAGTGTCTCTTACTAAAGGAAAATAATCTCTTCCATTTTTATTCATTCTATTATAAGTTTTAACTTGAGTCTGGCCAATATTCATAATTTCATTACTAATTTTATTTGTAATTTCTAAACCTTTACCATTATATATAGAATAAATTATTTCACCTCTATCTCCTCCACCTACATTACAATGGATAGAAATAAAATAATCTGACATATTATTATTTGCCATGGTAGTTCTTTGAGAAAGCCCTAGATATTTATCAGTATATCTTGTCATTTGAACTTTTATTCCATGTCTAAGTAGCTCTTTCTCACATTCTACAGCTATAGTTAGTGTAATATCTTTTTCTATTAGATCACCATAAACGCCTCCTGGATCACTTCCACCATGCCCAGGGTCTAAGGTTATCTTATACATAATTTAAAGCCTCCCATTAATTAATCTCTTCATATATAATATTCTTTAATATTACATATGTGATTAATAATAGGAATAAGCCATCTTTGAATAATACTATAACACTTATCTATTGTTTCTTATAAATTTGACTTAAAACATTATTATAAATAGAAATATTGTATTCTATGGCATGAAAATAATCTACCTTTATTTTTTTATAGTGTTCTATACCTTCATCGGTAATTTTATATAGACGTTTATTTTTTCTATCAAAATCTTCCCATTTAGCTGTAAGATATAAATTTTCTTCCAAATCTCTAAGAAGTGGATATACCAACCCATTAGAAACTTTAGTAAAGTTTTTATTTATATAATTCACTATTTCCAATCCATATTCTACATTGTTTTCATATATTAAATAATGTAGAATATATAATTTTACAAGCTTTGTAGTATTAATTCTATTATCTAATGTTGCAATTCTTTTTCTTGTTTCACCTTTCATTTTTATCTCCTTTAAATTTATTAAGTATTTTTCATTGTGACTTTATTATATAACCTTATTTCAATTATGACAATTATTTTTATGATGTAATAGAATAATATCTATAAAATTTTCTTTCAACTTATAGAATCAACTTATATAGTATAAATAATACTACACTTAAGATATAATAAATCTATATTATTATATCTATTTACTATACAAAGGAAGGAGATATTTATGAATATTATAGCAGAGTTTCACTGTCATACAACTGCATCTGATGGGAGGTTCTCCCCTTCTCAAGTAGTTGAAATGGCTAAAAATAAAAATGTTGAACTTTTATCTATAACAGATCACGATACCACTGAAGGTATTAGCGAAGCTTTAACTAAAGCTAATGAAATTTCCCTTAATTTTATTCCTGGAATAGAGTTAAGCTGTAATCATAATGGAGAAAGCATACATATCTTAGGATATTTTAAAGGAAATGATTATAAAGATGAAACCTTAATTAAATTTCTTAATAATTTAAAGAGAAACAGGGAAACTAGAGCCTCATCTATAGTTAAAAATCTAGATAAATACTTTAACATTAAAATAAATGTAGATGATGTTTTAAAAATTGGTAATGGTGTTATAGCTAGACCTCACATAGCACAAGCCATAGTAAATGCTGGATACCCCTTTGATTTTCAACATATTTTTGACAAATTTATAGGAAATGATAGCCCTGCCTATGTTCCTAATAAACATATATCCATACCAGAAGGAATTGAACTTCTTAAAAAGTATAATTGCATTGTAATTCTAGCACATCCTAAACTTATTAAAAAAACACCTATTAAAAATATATTAAATTATGATTTTCATGGTATTGAGGCACTGTATTATCAAAACTTTAAAAGAGAAACCGATGAATTTATATCCTTAGCTAAATCAAGGGATATGATAATAACTTGTGGTTCTGATTTTCATGGAATTTCTAAGGATGATACTAAACACGGTAACATTGGAGATATGTTTCTTAGTGAGGAAGATTTTAAGAAGTTTATGATTTTGTATAAAAAATAGAATAATTAGGTATACTAAAGTAAAATTATTTTCGGAGGAGATAAAATGGTTTTACTTCAATGTTCAGTTCACAACTGTATATATAATAATTCCAACTACTGTAATTTAAATCAGATAACCATTGGGGGTTCCAATACCTATCAACCTGATGGTACAAATTGTGAAAACTTTATAAACAAATCAAGTGCATTAACAAACTCTATAAGTATAAATACTCCTTATTCTAATGTAAATTGTAAGGCAGAACAATGTATTTATAATAAAAAACTCAAATGCACTGCAAACTCTATTGATATTTCTGGTTATACCTCATCTACTAGTGAAGAAACCTTATGTGCTACCTTTCAATATAACTCTAACTAAGTATTTACCTTTAGATAAGTGTAAGTAATAATAAGTATAATTATTACTTACACTTATTATTTTTATGCAGTTAACTCATTAATAATTATTAATTCCTATAGCTAAAAATAAATTAGTAAATAACTTTTCATATAACTCTCTTATGGAAGTTCAGTTTAAAATTAATATATTATCAATCAAATGCCATAGTACAAATCTCTATACGTTTTTACATTTTCTTCAAAAATATTATTTTTTTTTAAAGTTAAATATAATATTTTTGTATAATTATGTTGCATTATGGGGAAAGCTTATGTATAATTATACATAAATTCGTTACAGAAAGGATGTATATAAATGGAAAGCAAAAGCAATAAAGTGTCTATTTCAGCAAATAATAAAGATTATTCATATATATTAGCTGTAATTAAATTTCTCATATTCTCTTCTTTAGGTATATTCTTATTTATGATTCCAATTACCAAAGGAGAAGAAGTAGTTATACCTGTTGCAACCTTATCAAACTATGTTCAAGAAGCTCTTGGCCAATCACTTCCATACATAATAACAACAATAATAGTTGTAACCGTATTTTTTACAATAGTAACTAAAGCATTAAAGCCTAAATTTATTGTTAAAAATAATTTTTTAAATTCTCTTTTCAATGTAAATAATATTTGGTTTATTATCAGAGTCTTAGGTGGAATATTCATAATATGTACAATGTTTCAAATAGGTCCTAAAGCAATTTGGTCAGAAAATACAGGAGGAATGATTTTATCTGATTTACTTCCTATACTCTTTTCAGTATTTTTATTTGCTGGATTATTTCTACCTCTTCTTCTTAATTTCGGACTTTTAGAATTTGTAGGCTCCCTCCTAGTAAAAATAATGAGACCAATTTTTAATCTTCCTGGTTCAGCTGCAATAGATTGTATTGCTTCTTGGCTTGGAGATGGTACTATTGGTGTTCTTTTAACAAGTAAACAATATGTTGATGGGTATTATACTGAAAGAGAGGCCTGTGTAATTGGTACAACCTTCTCTTTAGTTTCAATAACCTTTAGCATAGTTGTAATTGATACCGTTGGGCTTAGTCATATGTTTTTACCCTTCTATCTATCAGTTACCTTTGCTGGTTTAGTAGCTGCAATATTAGTGCCTAAATTACCCCCACTATCAACAAAAAAGGATATATACTATAATAATACAAATAAATCTATGGAAGAACTTCTTCCTGAAGGGTATACGCCTTTTAAATTTGGGTTAGAAAAAGCTATAGATAAAGCTAAATCTTCATCCTTAAAAAAAGATGTATTTACTAAAGGAACATTAAATGTTGTAGATATGTGGTTTGGAGTAATCCCTGTAGTTATGGCTGTAGGAACTATAGCACTAATGTTAGCAGAATATACACCACTATTTCAAATTCTTGGTTTACCCTTTATACCAATTTTAAAACTTCTTCAAATTCCAGAAGCAGCAGCAGCTTCTAGCACATTAGTAGCTGGATTCGCAGACATGCTATTACCATCTATAATGTCAGGTGGAATTCAAAGTGATATGACAAGATTTATTATAGCTGCAACATCTATAACCCAGCTTATATATCTTTCCGAAGTGGGAGCTTTATTGCTAGGTTCTAAAATACCCGTTAATATAAAAGAATTGTTCATAATATTTATAGAAAGAACTTTAATAACTCTTCCTATAATTTCAATTATTGCTCACTTCATATTCTAAAATAATTTTTAATATTTAGTTATATTTATTTTAAAGAAAAGCAGATCATATTTTATTAATTTAATATGGTCTGTTTTCTTTAATTTTTAATATTAGCCTATTCAATAGTAATGGTAATTATCTTTTAAAATTATAATAATTTATGTATAATGTAATTTATAAGTAAAATAAAAAAACATTATTTTTTTATTAAATGATATAAATTATATTATAATTGGGGAATCTTAAAGGAGGCAAGACAATGTGGATTAATAATTTAGTCAATTTTAAAAAAGTATATATTGAAAATATATCTACTCTAATAATATATCCTAAAAATTTTACTGAAAAACTTCCTGTAATATTCTTTTATCATGGCTGGAGTTCTAATAAGGATGTTCATAAAAACCTAGGGAGTTTCTTAGCTTGCAATGGATATATGGTTGTTATACCTGATTCAATAAATCATGGTGAGCGTGGAACCATAGATTATTGGCAAGGTGAAAGTGGATTAACTAAGTTTTGGCCAACGGTGTTATCCTCTGTAAAGGAATTCAGTTTTATTCTTGATTATATTAAATCTAACTACAATATAGATGAACACAGAATTGGAGTATCTGGTCATTCCATGGGAGGAATGATTACTTCTGGTATCATTGCTCATAATAAATGCATTAAGGCTGGAGTAATTATGAATAGCTCTGGTGCTTGGGTTGAAGCAACTTTAGAAATAATTGGGGATCAGTATAAAGATAATAAGGATTATATAGATAAAAGCTTAAATGAACTATCTTCCTATAGCCCTATAAATAATATTAATAATTTTAAAAATACTCCTCTTCTTTTACTTCACGGGGATAAGGATGCTTTAGTTCCAATTAAAAGTGAGATTGCTTTCTTTAATGCAATAAAAGATCACTATCAAAATAAAGATTTAGTAGATATGAAAACCTACGACAGACTAAACCATTATATAACAGAGGCTATAGTTTCTGAAGCTCTTCAATGGTTTGATACTTATTTGTAAGTAAAAATGAGTGGAATTGTCCACTCATTTTTATTATTCTATATACTTAACTATATTTATACCATTTATTTTCATCTTGTATAAACTTATTAAATTCATCAAATCTCCATTATGTATTCCTAAATCATAAGTTTCTACTAAGTTCATAGGAACTATTATATTTTTTTCTTCATTAATTTCATTGAAGTAGGTTATTAAGGATATAGCTAATGTTTCTACACATATATCTGTACAAACACCTGTAACTATAAAGTTATTAATGCTAGAATTTTCTTTAAGCCATTGTTGAAATTCTTTAGTATGAAATCCATTAGTGCTATTCTTCTTTATAATTTTATTATTCTTTGTATAGACCTTTAGTTCTTCTATTAACTCTGATTCTACTGTATTAGCTATACAGTGAGGTGGATATGCATTAAACTCACTAGAGTCTTCTTCATGACAATCTATAAAGAATATTTTTTTATAACCTGTAGTTTTATCATTTAGCTTCACTAAAGGGCTTATTATATTCTTCACCCTAGAAGACGCCAAAGGTCCTACATCATAAAAACCCCTAACCATATCAACAACTATTATTGCTGTATTTTCCTCTTTCAAATCCTTTAAATTAATAGATTCTAAATCTATTAATGATTTTTCCATCTCCTTTAATATCTCATACATTTAATTCACTTCCTATAAGCTATAAATTCTTAAATTTAAATTTTATGAATACTAAGTTACACTATTTTTTACCTTTTACCTTCATAATAGTTTTAGTTACCTTGTATCCAATTCCAATAGCAGCAATAACTACACCAGCAACTAATGCTGAAGATAATTTTTCATTATGTTTTTCTAATTGTTCTAATTCAAGATTTTTAAATTTATTTTTTATGTCTATATCTTTTAAAGTCATAGATATCACCCTTTCTATATTATCTTATATTGGATTATACCACTTTCTTCATAAAAATTGTTTAAACTTTTACTAAATAATAAACTAAAACTTTACAATTACCTTAATATGAGGTTTTTATTCTTTATTAAATTAACACTCTGTACTATAATTACTAATATACGTTATTATAATGGAGGATTTATTATGTTTAAAACAATTATTTGGTTTGGTCATTTTGCCATTAGTCTTTTGACCAAAATTGGACCAATGTACAAAGTTAATTCTTTAGAGAAACAAGGAAAAACTGAAGAAATGGAAGCTTATATACATAAAGTAACCTCAAAGTGGGCTATGTCGCAGCTTAAATATAGCGGAGCAACAGTATCTGTTTATGGTGAAGATAATATTCCATCTAATATTCCCGTAGTGTTTATTAGTAATCATCAAGGAAATTTTGATATTCCACTATTAATGAGTTATATTAATAAACCAAAAGGTTTTATTGCTAAAGTTGAAACTTTAAAAATACCTATAGTTAGAACCTGGATGCAATATATTCACTGTGTATTTATGGATAGAAGTAATCTTAGAAAATCTGCTGCTGCTATAATTGAAGGGGTAAAAATAATTAAAGCTGGTCATTCACTAGTTATATTCCCAGAAGGTACTAGAAGTAAGGGTGGTCCTCTAGGTGAATTTAAAGCTGGTAGCTTTAAACTAGCAACTAAATCTAATGCACCTATTGTACCTATAACTATAAATGGTTCCTATAAACTTATGGAAGCTAATAACAATAGAATTAAGGCTGCTAATGTAGAGTTATTTATTCATCCTCCTATTGAAACTAAAAATTTATCTAAAGAAGAACAAGAAAAACTTCCTACTGTGGTTAAAGAAATAATAGCTAGTAAACTTCATAATTAGTTAGACATTCTTAATTATTTCAAAATCATCTATTTAATTTTAAAATAATCATTTGATAATATTGAAATATTAACCTTATTACAGTATTATCAAATAGTATGTAAGTTTGCATAGGAGGAAATAATAAATGAAATATGTTACTTTAGGAGTTTGCTCAAAAGAAATTAACTTTGACGTAGTTGAAAATAAAATAAAAAATGTAAGCTTTATAGGCGGTTGCGACGGTAATCTACTAGGTATTTCTAGTTTAGTAGAAGGCATGGATATCAATGAAGTTATATCAAGACTAAAAGGAATCCAGTGCGGTTCAAAAGATACCTCCTGTCCAGATCAATTAGCAAGAGCTTTAGAAGTCTATAAAACTAAGCATTAAAATGAAGCTATCTTAGATTACTAAGATAGCTTCATTTTAATTCTTTTCTAATACTAAATCTCCCATTACAATACCTACCACTTGTCCACTATTATTCTTTATAGGTACTGAAAGAGCTATACAATATCCATCAGTATCAGAAGATATATAGGGCTCTGACTTATATACTAATCCTTTAATGGATTCTTTAAAGTATGGTCTATGAGAATAATTACAATATAACTCTTCCCTGCTTCCCTCAAGGGTTATCCCTTTAGTATCTCCATTTATATCCATAACTGATAGTAGATAAAAGAACGGATATTTTTTCACAAATTCTTTTAATGTTTTATTACACTTAGTTTCTTCTAAAGATATTATTGTGCCTTCTTTTGCAACACTATTCAAAATATTTTTAGCATTATTTATATATTTTTCAGTATCTTCATCTAAAATATAATTTTGTGCAAAGGATGATATTATAAGCTTCATATCTTTATTCATATTTACAACTTCTTTGATATTATCAGAAACACGCTTTACTACCTTAAGTTGAGCCTTAGAACTTTCTGCTGTATTTTGTACATGAATGGTAGTTTTAGAAACAAAATTAGAAATACTATTTATAGATAGCTCTATATTCCTTAAATTTACATTTTGCTCCTCAATAGCTTTATTTATTTCTTGTATAGAGTTTAATGTATTCATACTAGAACTAGATATAGATTGAAAATTTTCACTATTTTTCTTAGCGTATGAAATAGATTCTTTTATAACTGATAAATCTTCTTCCATTATAGATCCAAATTCATATATATCTTTTTGAACATTATCTGTTATCTTTTGAATTTCATCTGCTTGTACAGATGACATTTCTGCCAACTTTCTTATTTCCTCAGCCACTACAGAAAAACCTCTTCCAGCTTCTCCTGCTCTTGCAGCTTCTATGGATGCATTTAAAGATAATAAATTTGTAGTACCACTTATTTCTTTTACAGTATCAGATATATCTTGAATTTTTTGTGCACCAATTTCTAAGGCTTTTATCCTAAGAGAGAGTTCCTTTTCCAAACATAGTGATTTTTCCATCTTATTAATAAGTTTATCAAACTCACTCTTGCTTTCACTTACAGATTCCATCATTGACATAGCTGTTTTTTCCACGCTATGAGAATTTCTAACCATAGTTCCATAATTTAAAACAATACTTTCTATATCACTTCTAACAGATACAACTTTATCAACCTGATTATTCATATCATCTGATATGGTGGTTATAGATTCTACATTTTCAACCACATGTAACTCCATATTTTTCATATCTTTACTTAAGACATCACAGTTTATAAGTATCCTATCACTAATTTCTGTAGATTTTCCTATAAGCCTTCTAACCTTTATCATAAAGTCATTGGAATAAACTATTAGTTCTTTTATTATTTTAATTTTGTTTGCCTTTAGTTTCTTTGTTAAATCACCTTGAGCAATTTTCTCCATTTCATTAGTTAGCCTTCTTATTGAACTTCTAATTCTTATATTAAATATAGAAACTATGATTAAAGTCACAATAAGAATTCCCATTATACCCCAAAATACATCTTGTGTTTTCAAATTTTTACCCCCTCCTATATGAAATTAAAGCCATATAATATATAATTATACATTATTATTAATACATTTCCTACAAAAATATTACTTATTAAGTAAAATAGCCGAATTTTGGATAAATCCAACGGTTTTTCCCAATAGTTTTCTAGGTAAAACCTTAGATATTCCTATAGCAATTTTATTTTTAATCCCAGGTATAATTATGCTTCTTCCTTTCATAAATTCTTTATACCCTATTTCAGCAACTAACTTAGGCGACATAGCTCCTCTTAATTCTCTTTTGCCAGCTCTTTGATGAAAATCTGTTTTTGTAGTTCCCGGACAAAGTCCACTTACCTGAATATTATACTTTTTAAGTTCGATTGATAAAGCTTCAGTTAAAGATAATACATAAGCTTTTGATGCATAATATACTGCAGTATAAGGTCCTGGTTGATAAGCACCAGTAGATGCCACATTTAGGATTTTCCCACCCCCATTTTTAATCATTTCATTAGAAATTAAATATGTAAGCTCCGTTAAAGCAACCATATTAGTTTGTATTACTAAACCATGACTTTCCATATTAATTTCATGAAATAGACCACAATAACCTACACCAGCATTATTTATTAGTACATCTATCCTTATATCTAAATTTATAATTTCATTAAAAACCTCATTTCCACTATGAGATTTAGATAAATCTTTCTCAATTATAATTACTTCTATTCCATAAATCTTTGATAGCTCCTCTTTAATCCTTTTTAAAACTTCAATTCTTCTGGCAACTAAAATTAAGTTATAGCCATTTCGAGCAAATATTTTACTAAGCTCATATCCAATTCCAGACGAAGCTCCAGTAATTAGCACTGTTTCTATTTTAATTTTCATATATAATTCCTCCCTGAAAATTCAAACTATACTATCATAAAATAGTTAATATTTATTTTTTCATATATATAATACAGATTTAAATTATTAATTCAAATTTTAATTCAATTAAATGAAAATTACTAGATATTTTATCTTTATATAGATATATTATAAATAATCTAAGCGATTTTAACCTAAACTATATAGTATAAAAGATTAAATATTACATTTGTAAAATAAATATGGAGGATATTTATGAAATTTGAAAACCTTTCCCTTGATTTTTTTCGTAGGGACGCAAGAAAAGTTGCTGAGGACCTCTTAGGTAAAATAATAGTAAGGAATTATATGGGATATAAGCTCACTGGTAGAATTGTAGAAACTGAGGCTTATGTGGGAAAAATTGATAAAGCTTCTCATGCCTATAACTATAAGAAAACCACTAGAACGGAACCTTTATTTAAAAGTGCTGGTATAGCCTACGTATATAAAATATATGGAATGTATAACTGTATGAATATAGTAACCGGTTGTGAAGGCGATCCTCAAGGAGTCTTAATTCGTGCCATTGAACCAATAGAAGGTATTGAAGTTATGAGTGAAAACCGATTTAATAAGCCTTTTACTAAGCTTAAGCCTCGAGAAATATTAAATCTCACTTCTGGTCCTGGAAAACTATGTATAGCCCTTAATATAGACAAATCTTTAAATACCCATTCTATATTAAGTGAGGAATTATCCTTATATGCTGACGATTTTAAAGATTTCAAAATTGTATATTCTAAAAGGATTGGCATTGATTACGCTGAAGAGGCAAAAGATTTTCTTTGGAGGTACTATATTGAAGGTAATAAGTATGTTTCAGTTATAGATAAAAAATCATCTCTATAAAATTACAGAGATGATTTTTATCTATATTTCTAATTATAGTTTTAAAAATTTGGCAAATCTATTTCTAACTCTTTCTTCTCCCATTATTTGCATAATAGTATAAAGGTCTGGTGTATTATTTCTATAAGTTAATGCCGTTCTTACACATCCAGCTATATCTGAAACCATACCTTTGTAATTTTCAGGATTTTTCTTAAAGGCTTTTCTATCTGTAGCGTACCCTAATTCTACAGCTACTACTTTTAACTCTTCAAACCAAGCATCCTTATCAGTATTAAAATTATATGCCTTAGCATAAGCTTCTATTACCCTTTTAGCTTCTGCTAAATCTATATTCTTAGGAAATTCTATTTCTTCTGAAGTACTGTTGAATAATTCATCAAAAAAGAAGAATATTTTTTCCTTAACATCATTCCATTTAGCAAAATCCTTTCTAGGTTTTGGTCCTTCTTTATCAATATTGAATATTTCTTTACACATTAATTCATTGTTAGTTACTATGTCATACATTTCCTTATCATAATTCTTAGCCCAATTTATATAGTAGTCATATACCACATCAGCCTTTAACTTGCAAATTACATTTTTACTTACGTCACTTAATTTTACAATATCAAATAAAGCACCACTTTTACTCATCTTATCTAGATATACTCTAAATTCATGATAATCAGATGATGGATTTTCTTCTCTCCACTGTTCAAAAGTAGAATTTATTATATTAAGTAAATATTCTATAACAGATATCATAGGATATCCTTCTTCATCATAATAACTTACTGCACTTTCGGGATCTTTTCTCTTAGATAGTTTTCTTTTAGAATCTCCATCTAACTTCATTATTGTAGGAGTATGTGCATATTCAGGTCTATCAAATCCAAGAACATCAAAAAGTTGAATATGAATTGGAAGAGATGACAACCACTCTTCTCCCCTAATTACAGTAGTAGTTCCCATTAGTGCATCATCAATAGCATGAGCAAAATGATAGGTTGGAAGTCCATCAGATTTAATTATAACTATATCCTGATTGCTTTCTGGGAAAGAGATATCACCTTTAACTAAATCGTGAAACTCAACTCTGTTTTCTGGATTACCCGGGGATTTTAATCTTATAATATATTTTTCACCTTCACCTATTCTTTTTAAAGCTTCTTCTGGAGATAAATTTCTACAGATTGCATATTCTCCATAATATCCTGGAGTTAATTTTTCACTAATTTGTTTTTCTCTCAGTTGTTCTAGATCTTCTGATGTACAAAAACATGGATAAGCAAGCCCCTTTTTAATTAAATCTCTAGCAAAAGTTTTATATATCTCTTCTCTTTCGCTTTGTCTATAAGGACCATACTCACCTTTAGATGTATTATCCCCTGTCATACCTTCTGTAAAATCTAACCCAAACTTATGCATGGTATTTATAGTATCTTCTATAGCACCAGCCACTTCTCTTTTTTGATCTGTATCTTCGATTCTTAAATAAAAAACTCCTTCACTTTGAGTAGCTATTCTTTCATCTATTAATGCAGAAAATACTCCTCCTATATGTTGAAACCCTGTTGGACTTGGAGCATATCTAGTAACCTTTGCACCTTCTTTAAGGTTTCTCTTCGGATACTTTGAAATATAATACTCAGGCTCCTTATCAATGTTAGGGAAAATTGTATTTGCTAATATTTCATAATTCATTTTACTCACCTTACCTTATATATTTATTAATTACCTCACACTTTAGCTTAATCTATTATACATAATACAACTTAATAATATAATTTAGCATTTTATATAATATGAGATATGTGGTAATCTTATTTAAAGTTTACCTTATATAAAACTCTATTAAATATTAATCCATTTTAAATATTACCATAAAATAAAGTATAATTGTACCCCTATATGTTTTAATATAAATTCCTTAGATTTTATATAAAAGATTCATCTTAGTTTCTTTTCCATTTGTTTTCATTATTTTGATACCTTGGAATTTATCATAATTTTCCTTAATTCCTTCATCTAAGTTAATGGATTTTTTTTCATTAGCTATATACGCAACTATTTCATCATATTCAATGAGTTCTTCTATTTTCCTTTTTAACTTTTCACTTTTTTTCCTAGCTATTGCTCTTTCCTTAGCACTATATTCCTGTGAGTCTTTTATTAGTTCCAATGTACTCAATTCACCTTCATATTTTCGTTGCATAAGATGAACATATTCTGTCCTCAATAAAGCTACAGTTAAGCTGTCATATCTATGAGCATATACCAATGCTTTAAATCCATCATTCTTACCTGAATCAAATAACCAATATATAGGTTTCTTTCCATAAGCTTTTATATGATCCTTATAGAATTCCTTAAAGAAGTATCTTCTAATACTTTGCCTTGAAGTTTCACTATCTTTTTTGCCTAAAATATTGGCTATAAAGTTAAGATTCTCTTCCAATACTTCATTTCCATAAACTGCTTTTAAAAATTCAATGAACTTGGTCATTAAGTCTTCTGAAAAATATTTTTCTTCTGTTATAGGCATTATATTATCAAACTTAGGCATAAAACTTGAATTAACCCATCTATTCTCATTTACTTTTCCAGTGGAATCTATTTCTACTTTCTTAACTCTATGATTTTTAAAATCCCATTTATCTTGGAAGTTTCCACCTCCATACACTAACCCATCAACATCTATTGAATATCTACCCATAATACATCCCACTGCATAAGATATTAAAGATTTCACTTCTCTTTCTAACTCAATTCTCCTTAATGTTATATCTTTATAGGGTACATCCGGGGATAATTCTTCATTTAAACCATAAACATCTATGAAAATTTTATTTAACTTCTCTTCATTATTTTTAAGTTTCTCAATAATTTTCATATTTTCTTTTTCCCAAAGTTTAAATCTAGATTCTATGGTTACATTCTTAACTTTTCTTTCTCTTAAGTCTCTCATCAATGGATGAGTTCTAAAGTTCCATGATGTCTCAAAGTCATTCCATTCCGCTTCACTAATGGCTATGTTTTCTTCTACAATTTCATCAATGATAGATTTTATTTCTTCTTTAAATACATCTTCATGTATTGGAATATTCTTTAAATCACCTACTTGTATATTATAGGTTGGATTCATTATATCTAAAAACATATTAGCAACTTTGCTGCATAACAATGCTAGTACTACCTTTTCTAGGTCTTTATCATCCAAGAATATAGAAGATCCAGCAACGTCAAATATGAACCCCTGAGGAGAATACCTTACTCCCATATTTTCAGAAATAAAAGTGTATGTAAGACCACTTTTAAAATAAAACTCCTCATTTTTTATAGTTCTACTATATGATTTATATAACATTGCTGCATAATCTTTTACTTCACTGCCATCATTTTCCCAATTAATCACATATCTATTATTACCAAACCACTTTCTGTATTCTCCACCTTTGTTATATGGAAACCATTTTTTCTTACTTAACAAAGCTTCATCTCTATCAACAGCTGAAAAATTAATTTCATTTATATCAACTTCATACCAATCTCTTAAAAACCGTTTATTATCTGATGTAGCCATTCCTTGTCTAGGCTTTGCAATATTTTCAAACTTGTGTAAATTAGAAAATAAATTTAATACATTATCATTTACCCAATAAGCAAAAGGTTTTGTTGGAATTGTCATAAGTTTTTTTAACCATATATTATAAATCCCATCTCTCTCCATTCCACTACAAACCGACTTAATCTTTACTTTCTTTTCTAAAGCTGTTACCTCTTTAGTAAGGTCTACAACTCTCGTTTTATATTTAGGAATTTCACTATTTTGATTTATAAAAGCAACATTCTGTACTATGGTCCCCACATTATCTTCAAATACTCTAGATCCTAAATGAATCATGCTAATAAAGGTGCTGTCTTCTAAAAGCTTACCTCTAAGTTCTAAAAAACTACTTAAAAACATCCATGAATGCTGATTTACCATGGCATATATCCCATCTTTTTTCAGATAGCTCTTACACACTTCCATATATACAGAAAATAAATCATGCTTTGATAAAGGATAATGATTGGTCAAATATTTAGCTAGTGTATCATTAGCTCCCCTTAGTCCCATATAGGGTGGATTAGTAATACAAACCTCATATTTGATACTCATTATTTCTCCCTGATTAATGAGCTTTGGTAATTTATTTAAAAGTATCTGTCTATAATCACTAAATACTAAATTATTTTCTTCATTTATCTCTTCTAATCGTTCTTTTAACCTCTGAAAATTAACCTTCTCAACTCTTAATATTGATCCAAACTCTTTACCATCCTTAAAGGTATTTACTAAATAAGATAAATCACCTCTTAGCTCTTCATCTTCCTTTGCGAAATATTCTATAATTTCATAAGTAATACCATTACTTTCTTCTATAGCTACTATATTAAGCTTCAAAGGATTTTTTTCAACTTCTCTAAAAAATCTTCTATTATACGCTCTAGCCTTCATAATAAGACAGAACATACCAATTTGACTAGCTCTTAAATCTATATCTAACCCAAATATATTATTTTCTAAAATTTTTCTTGGAATCTCTCGCTCTGGATAAGCTACAGATTTGTAAATTTTATAAAGCACATCAAAGGCATATAACAATATGTGCCCCGAACCCATACATGGGTCAAGAACCTTTATATCCTCAGGATGTAAATTTTTTCTCCCCAATTTAATATTATGTAAAATGTCATCTATTTCGAAATCCTGAATGTCTTCCTCTAAATAATATTTTAATTCATTCTTTAAATTTTCATCCTCATGTCCTTGAATCCATATGGTTCCTAATGAATTTTCTACTAAGTATTTCACTATCCACTTAGGAGTAAATAACTGAGTAGCTGCTGGAATGTTTTCTTTAGTTATTTTTACATTTTTCTTTAGATCATCAAAAACCTTATCCTTCTTTTCAGATATATAATACTGATACATCCACCCTATAATTTCTACTTCCTCTTTCCAGTCTTCTTCATCTATGTCATTGCACATTTTCCTTAGTATGGAACCTTCTTCTAACAAATTATCAGGAAATAACAATTCTGTATAATCTTCTGTTTTTTCAAATAAACCAGGAATAATATTCCCTAATTCATTACATTGTCTTATTAAAATATATTTATATAGATTTTCTCTATCAGAATTTTTACTACTGTCTAACAATTTATAGACTAAATCTGAATCTAGTCTCAACTCTCTTATAACTTCACCAACCCTAAATAAAATATCTGGTTCCCTTTTACCTGGTATCTCTGAAGATATAATTCTTATTCCAATGGGCAAATAATCATTTACTTCCATATATCTTAAAGCTATAAACCTGTTAAACCAAGTATAAGCCACTTCTTCCACAACTTCATCTAAAGATTTTGATTCTATTTCCTTTATTAGTGATTTTCTATGCTTAGGTGAAATATTAAATATTTCTTCTCCACCCACTACTTTAAATCCACTTTTAACCACTTCTATATCTCTAATTCTATTATCTTCAATACCTATTTTATATGCTCTATCTTTTATTTTTTCAATAAGATTGCTTCTTGCCCAAGTGGCAAAAGCCTTAACTTTATTCTTATTCATCCTTAATTGCTCCTTATATGCTATGTAAAATTTCAATAGCTTTATTATAACATAGTAGGAATTTTTTATTGAAGTTTTTATATAATTCCTTAGCACATTATTTTTCTTTTCAAATTCTGAGATTTTATAATTAAACCCTAAAGAGCTATCTCAAAATAATTTTCTAGAATCTCTGAAATGTTGAGTTTATACTTTAATACCATTACCAGATAATACTCAACATAATTAAGATTTAGATTACTTTGAAATAGCCCTTTTATAAATAAAATATTTAATTCTAATAACCGTTTTTTTTTGCTACGATACCACTTTCATTGGTACCTGGTTCTTCAATAGTAGTATTAAAACTACTTTGAGCGTATTGACCTTGAGATTTATTGCCATTACGAAGATAGTTCTCCTTTTTGTATTTCCTTTTATCTTCTTCACGTTGTTTAATCTCATATTGTTGTTCTCTTAATAAATCATGATCCATATTTATCCCTCCTTTAACACATATATTCATTGTTTATTATGTGTTAAAGTTTTTTTAGTATACTGTAAAACTCAATATACTTTTCCTATAAATTCTATTGTTAATTTAATTATAAAATCTAGATCTCAGTATAATTATCCTTAAACCAATCTATTAGTTTTCTTGCAATACTAATGCTTCCAGGAATACTAGGTAAATTATTTACCTCAAACCAGTTTGCCTCTTCAATTTCAACTCCATCAACCTTTATTTCACCCTTATCATATTCTGCTGTGAACCCTACCATAAGAGAATTAGGAAATGGCCATGGTTGATTACCAAAATATTTTATATTTTTAACTTCTATTCCCACTTCCTCCATTACTTCCCTCTCTACACATTCCTCTAATGTTTCACCAGGTTCCAAAAATCCTGCTAAAACACTATAAAAATTATGTTTTGACTTAGCATTTTTAGCAAGAAGTAATTTACCATCTTTAACTATAGCAACTATTATAGCAGGACTTATTCTAGGGTAGCTTATAAAACCACACTGTGGACATATTTTCCCATATTCATTTAGTATAGTATTAGTACTATTACCACAAACACCACAATATTGATGGGTTCTATCCCAATTCATGATTTGAATAGCACGTCCCGCTTCTATATATATTTCATCAGAAACTTGTCCATATAAGTTTCTTAAGGTTATAAATTTCATACCCAAAGGCTCTGTATACTCTTTTGATACCTCTACAGAGTAACATTTACCACAACTTCTAGTTCCTAGATCTTGAACTCTTACTGGATTAATATTAACTGATTCTAAATCTTTAAATCTTGGTATAAAAATTTTATCCTCTTTTTCTTCTACTAATAATTCATTTTGTCTAAATATAAACCAAATAGGAGCATTAGTTTTTTCTGTTGATAAATGATTCATTATTTTTCCTTCTTTCATTTTGTATAAAATCTATATTAACCTTAATATATTTTATTAATTAAGTCTATACTATTTTTTAGTTTAAAATGTAAAATACCTCGTAATACTTATTAGTACTACGAGGTATGGTGCGCCATCAGGGGTTCGAACCCTGGACCCCTTGATTAAGAGTCAAGTGCTCTGCCAGCTGAGCTAATGGCACATGTCCTTGTCACAAATATTATTATACAACCCACTGTAAGTTTTGTAAAGTATTTTATTAAAATACATTAAATAAATATTTATCATTTAATGTAAAAAAATATAAACCAATTCAGTTTATACTTTTATAGATTAATTTAATCATATTAATTATTTTACGAGCTACTTTTTTCAAAAAAATTTTTATTAAAAAAGAAACAACACTCTACAGTATTGTTTCCCTTGGTGCGCCATCAGGGGTTCGAACCCTGGACCCCCTGATTAAGAGTCAGGTGCTCTGCCAACTGAGCTAATGGCACATGTCCTTGTCACAAATATTATTATATTAATATTATTTAATTTTGTAAATAATTATAGGTATATGCAATAGATTTCAAAATATCTATTGCATATACCTATATTGTATTTAAACATCTTTTATCTTCATTATATAAATTTCTTATTTACATCCCTTGATCCACTTAGATATAATAAGTGAGGATAATATATATTGAATTCTATAACATCACCAACTTTATAATTTGTTTTACAGTCTTCTATATCTATAATTAAATGATCACTACTAGCACCAATTACCTCTATATTTTTATCTATAGGTATTAAAGTATCTACAGAAACAAAATCCTGCTTACCTATTGCCAATAATGCACGTCTTCTTTCGCCTCTATCTTCATAGGTTGGCTTATTCCCAAATGCATCTATAAATATTTCACCAATTGGATGAGATGGCTTATTTTTAACTTCCACTACCTGAGCTTTTAGCACAAATGCATCTTGATGTAACATGGACATATCATACTCCCAAAAATCATCTAAATCCTTAGCAACTAATATTCCTTCTCCAATTCTTAAATTATTAATTTTACTTGGTATTTTTCCATCCCAAATTAAAGTTAACGAAGAAGTAGCTCCTCCTGAGACCACATCCAATTCTCTTCCAATCAAAGCTTCTATTTTTTCTGCTACATCACATAATTTACCTAAATTCTCTTCTGTAGGTTTCACAGAACCATAGCATCCTAAATTTGTCCCTATACCATAAAGTTTTACATTAGTTAATTCTTTCTCTACATATAAGGCTAAGTTTATGAACTCTTTTTCATCTACAATACCTTCCCTTAAATCACCTAAATCCATCATTAAAATAACTTTGTGATTCTTGTTTTTGTATTTACACTCTTCGTTTATTTTCTTTAAAGTTTCAATTTCAGAGTTTAAACTTATATCCACATATTCCACTAATTGTTTTATTTCATTATGCATAGGTATTCTTATAAGCATAACAGGTTTTTTTACACCTTGTTTTTTCATCTCTATAACTTGATTTATTCTAGATGTAGCAAGATACTCACATCCTGCCTTATCCATCTCTGAAACTATCTGTGGCATAGCATGTACAACTTTAACTACTCCTGCTACAGAAATTCCTTGATTCTTACATAAATCCACTACATATTTAGTATTATCATATACCTTTTTTAAATCTATCTCTAGTAGCGGAAATTCTTCCAGCTCCTCTATTTCCTTTATATGGATATCATTAATCAAAGTGTTTTCTAACATAGTATCCTCTCCAGTCCCCTAATATAAAGATACCTAATTTAAATTAGTTTTATTTAACAGCTGCTATCTTGTTTATATTATAAGAAAATTCACTCAATACTTCTCCATCCATATTAATTAAAATAAACCCAACCAAAAACTACTCATAACACAACCATATAATTATGTTATGAGTAATTAAACAAATATAATTCTAAATTTAGCTGATTGCTTAATCGCGCTAAACAGAGTTCTTACCTTCTAACTAATTCTTTAATAAGCAATGATAGTTTTAATAAACCTTCCTCTAGCTCTTCTATAGGTGCATAGGAAAAAGATATTCTCAAAGAATTGTTAAAATTAGCATCATATATATATCCAGGATACAATAAAATTCCCATTTTACATGCTTCATCAAAAAGCTTATACATACCTATTTTATACTTTAAAGTAATCCAAACATAATAACCCCCTGAGGGTATTTCCCAAGTAGCTATATCCTTAAAGTATCTATTTAAGGCATTTATTGTTACATCTCTTCTTATAGTTAATTGACTTCTTATCTCTTTTAAATGATTTTCATACAATCCCGTTTCTAGCCACTTACCCACAGTAAGTTGCGATAAAGAGCTAGAACCATAATCAGTTTGCATCTTTATATCACCTAATCGTTCAATTACTGGTTCTGGTCCCACAATCCAACCAATTCTTAATCCTGGACATAATGTCTTTGATACACTCCCTACATATAATACCAATCCATTAGTGTCTATACTCTTAATAGGGTCCGGTGGTGGAGCGTCAATCCAAAGCTCCCTATATACATCATCTTCAATAATAGGTAACTTTTCTTTCTGACAAACCTTTATCAACTCTTTTCTTCTTTTTTCTGACATGACTATAGAAGTAGGATTTTGAAAATTTGGTATAGTATATAGTATAGATGGAACATGTTTTTTTATGTAATCTGGAATTAAATTAGCCATAACTCCTTCATTATCCATAGGTATACCACTTCTTCTCATATCTAATGACTGAAATATTTGAAGTGAGTACATATAAGAAGGATTTTCTAACAATACAGTAGAACCCTTTTGCAATAATCCCATAGAAATTAGCTGCATTGCTTGCAAAGCTCCAGAAACAATAAGTATAGAACCTGGTGATGCATATATGCCAATTGTCTTTAAATAATTACTTACTTGCTGCCTAAGATACATAGTTCCACTGGGACTTTCATATCCTAAATTATCCATATCCTTTGCTACTTCATTTAATATTATTTTCATATCTTCTTTTGGAAATAATTCTGATGATGGTTCTCCAGTGCTCAATCGTATATAATCTTCTCTAAACTCAAGGGTATTGATTTTCTTAATAGTCTTAACATTAGGGATATGAATGCCTTCATCAATATAGGACTTCCAATCTGGTTGTATATTAGATAATAAAGGTGATACATTATTTACTATTTTAGTTCCACCCTTTCCCTTACCCTCTAAGATTCCTTCTGCCTTTAACTCATCTATAGCTGAAACAATAGTACTTCTATTTACATTAAAAATTTTAGCTAATTCTCGTTGCGTAGGAATCATGAATCCGACTTGCCATTCTCCTCCATTTATTTTCTCCTTAAAGTACTCTACAATTTGAATATATAGAGGCTTATTTAAGTTTTTATCCGGCTTCCAATCTATATTTATTATATTTATCTCTCCTTTCAAGATAATAATATACTATTAAATGTATTTGCTTATCTATTTAATATATTAACCTAAATATTTCTTCTTTTATAGTCATTTATAAGAATAGAGCTTAATTATCTGATGATAACTAAGCTCTTATAAATTTAATTTTCCTATTATGATTGCATTTCTATCTCTTTCTCTTCTAAGTAAGTACATATGGCTCTGAAATCATCTATCCAATGAATTTTTGCAAGTTCTCGCAAATCTAGAATTAAACCTGTACTTTTATGTTTGATATACTCCATATTATAAATTTCCGTTTCTACAAAATTATTTATATAACTATATATACATGGAACAAATTTATCCCAATTCTGTTCAAAATATTTAGTTTTTGCATAACATAATCTATTTATATGAAATATTATCCCTATAGGCGTACTCTTCGTTGCTAGTTTATGACTAAAATATTCTTGATTAGGGTATTTGGGCTCTACTCTTTCCCAATATAAGTTTTCATTGGGATGTAAATTGAACTTGTCAATTATTTTACACTTTTCTTCCCCCAACTCTTCTCTCATCAATTTTTCTCTAATAGGCTGTTCCAGCTCTTTTAAATACTCTAGATTCATAATGTAATGCCCCCTATTAAAACCTTGTTATAAATTTCTTAATTTCATTTTATTGCTTTATATAGCAATTTACCAATACTAATTATTGATAAGTATAATATTACTTATTGGTAATATTAATACAACAATATAAATTAATCTATTATACTAATTACATATATAACTTTAATAAATGAAAATCCTGTACTTAGCCTTTACTTAAGCTCTAATATATAAAAAAAACTTTTATGAGAATAAACTTCTTCATAAAAGCTTTTACAAAACTTAATAACTATACAGCTATACTTCTTCTTTTTGAAAACACACTAACACTTTCTTTTGCTAGAGCTGTGACTATAGATGATGATCCAATAAATAGTATTCCTATTTGTGGAGTTATTATTGTAAAATCAATTACTCCATGAACTAAAACAACTACCTGTATTGCCATTAGTAACGCTACACTACTATATCCAGATTTATAAAGATATATTAAATCTTTATAAATATTTGCTCTTATATATAAGTAAATTAAAAGTCCGATTACTCCTAAAGAAGTTAATAATGATAGCCATATATTATGAGAATGATTAATGACACGACTATACCTTGAGAATTCATTACCATGCTCTATAGTTCCTAACATTCCCCAACCAGTCAATGGTTTCTCTTCTATCATCCTTAAAGATCCTAACCATATTTCTTCTCTAGTGTCAAAAGACCTCTCAATCTGATGACCAGTAATCTCTTGAGATATATCAGATACCTTTGGAGGTGTAAACCCTACTACACCTATAACTAATAAAATAGATATAATTATTATTATATCACTCTTATTTCTTTTTATTTTCAATAGTAATAGGGAAACTAATCCAAACATAAATCCAATAAAAACCCCTCTTGAGCCAGTTAAACAAAGATTTATTAAAAATAGAGCTGTAGCACTATAATATGACAACTTCACCTTAACACTTTTACTATTAGAAGCATAGTATATGGCCATTATCATCATAATAGCAAACCAATCTCCAGCTATGTTCGGATTTCCAAAAGTACTAAAAATTCTATGATTAGTTGAAACCTCCAACGGTACACCTAAAATTTTTTTCCACAGTTCCATTGGAAAATATGCAAAAGTAACCTTTTCTATAATTCCAACAATTCCCGAAAAAATTGAAAACTTAATTAAATAATTACATATTATTTCCAATTTTTCTTCTGTCTTGCAATAATTTTGTAATACTACACTTATAGTAAAATATAAGAAAAAAACTATTGAAACAGCGGCAGACATAATACTTTTATTAAGAAGTCCAGCTAATAGAGACCAAAGAAACAAAAGAACCAATCCCATATTCCAACTATTTTTCTGTATTTCCTCTCTCATCTTTATAACTCTATAAGTAGTATATACTCCGGTAAATAATGCAGTATATGGAGACATAATAATTAATAATATTAAATTAAACATAATCTTCACCTTTATTTTTCTATTCTTCCATATATAATATGTTATTATATTCATGGAAATTATTTTATAGTTTTACATAATAATGTGTTCTTAAAATCCTCTATATATATTTTACACATTTTTTCTAATTTTGTTAATACTTTTTACATATTTTGGTATATATATTTTTTAATACATAACTATACACATTGATTATAATACATTATGTACTTATTTATTTCAACATAAAAAACATATTGTAATAAATTCGTAAGAACTTCCTCACTGTATATTATAGGATTTAAAGTTACTTCATATACCTTAAATTAATAAAATTATACCCTTTTCTCTTTTCTTTAACTATTTTACAATCAAGACTACTCCAAAACTAGATTTTAAATAAATGTAGTTTTACTGATGAAAACCATTTTCTGAAATTTTCACAAAGACTATAAATATATAATATAGTGAGTATATAAATAAAAATGCTAAGGAGTAGTTATATTCCACCTCCTTAGCATTTTCTTATTTCAGTATTTATTTACCTATATCTTTTCTATAATACATTCCATTAAAATTTACTTGTAATATCCCTTTATAAGCCTTTTCTCTTGCCTCTTCTAGATTATCTCCAAGAGCTGTAACTCCTAAAACTCTACCACCATTAGTAATTAATTTATTATATATGGAATCAGCTCCAGCAATAAATACCTTTTCACTGCAACTATCAATACCTGTAATTAACTCACCTTTTTCATATCTCCCCGGATATCCTTTCGAAGAGCCTATAACACAACAAGCTGTCTTATTTTTAAACTTAACTATATCATCACTAAGTTTTCCTTCTATTGCAGCTTCAATTATATCAATAAAATAACTCTCCATAAGAGGTAACACCACCTGTGTTTCTGGATCACCCATTCTAACATTATACTCTAAAAGATATACTCCTTTTTCGCAAATCATCAATCCAAAGAATATTATTCCTATATAATCTAGATTTTCTTCCTGTATCCCCTTAAGAGTTGGCTTTAAAATATCCTCTTGAAAGTCTTTTAAAACACCTTCACTACAGTATGGGTTTGGAGCCACAGTTCCCATTCCACCTGTATTAGGCCCCTTATTATCCTCAAATATAGTTTTATGATCCTTGGATGATATAAATGGAATTATAGTATTTCCATCTGTAATACTCAATATTGAAGCTTCTACACCTGGTAAGAATTCTTCAATTATAATTTCCTTACCCGCTCCTCCAAAAGTATCATTAACCATGAAATCATTAATGGCTAAAATTCCTTCTTCCTTAGTTTCAGCTATAACAACGCCCTTACCTGCAGCAAGTCCATCAGCTTTTATAACTATTGGATATTCAGCCTTTTCCAAATACTCTAAAGCCTTCTTTGAATCTTTAAAAGCTTCATAAGCTGCAGTTTTCACTCCATATTTTTTCATAAATTCCTTAGCAAAGGTTTTGCTTCCTTCAAGAGTTGCCGCTTTCTTACTAGGTCCAAATATTTTTAGATTGTGACTTTTAAATAAATCTACTATACCATTACATAGGTATACTTCTGGTCCAACTACAGTTAAATCTATAGAATTTTCTAAAGCAAATTTTAGAAGTTTATCATTATCTGTTAAATTAATATTTTCACATTTATGTTCCATAGAAGTACCACCATTTCCTGGAGCACAATATATCTTTGAAACCTTATCACTCTCACCGAGCTTCCATGCTATAGCATGTTCTCTTCCACCATTTCCTATGACTAAAATTTTCATAAAATCACCTCCAGTTTAACTTATAGGATACTAATGTTTAAAATGTCTCATTCCTGATAAAATCATAGGTATGCCATACTCATTGCATGCCTCAATGCTCTCATTGTCTCTCATAGATCCACCTGGCTGAATTATTCCTTTTATATTATGTTTACTAGCTTCATCTACACAATCTCTAAATGGGAAGAACCCATCAGAAGCAAGGATTACTCCATCTCCAGCTCTATCTATAGCTTGAGTTGTAGCCCAAATTCTATTAACTTGTCCACCAGCTATTCCCTTGGCCATACCATCCTTAACTACTACTATAGCATTGGACTTTACATATTTACAAACCTTCATTCCAAATATCATATCACTCATATGTTCCTTTGAAGGGTTTGCTTTTGTAACTACTTTTAATTCCTCATAAAGCTTTTTATCTACATCCTGTACTAATATACCTCCATCTACAGAAATAACTTCTTTTTTATCACTTGGTTTACTCGTACATTTTATAACTCTTAGATTTTTCTTTGTTTTAAGTACTTCTAAAGCTTCTTCTTCGAACTCAGGCGCAATAACAATTTCTAAGAAAGTTTTTTTCATTTCTTCTGCTGCCTCTTTAGTTACTTTAGTATTAATGGCTACTATACCTCCAAAAATTGAAACATTATCACAACTATATGCTTTACTATAAGCGTCTAAAGCAGAATCACCCACCGCAACTCCGCATGGTGTATTATGTTTTAAAGCACAACAGGTAATTTCTTCAAATTCATTTACCACTTTCCAAGCTATATCCATATCCTTTATATTATTGTAAGAAAGTGCCTTACCATTTAATATTACAATATTATTAAGCATTCCAGTTTTATTTGTATTAGTAAATACAGAAGCTTCTTGATGAGGATTTTCTCCATATCTTAAATCTTCCATTTTTTCATAAGATAAGGATAAATACTTATTTGAATGCTTATCCTTATTCTCCATGTGGTTTAATAAGTATTCACATATTGCACTATCATAAGCTGTGGTTAAGTTAAATACCTTCATAGCAAGATATTTACGAGTTTCCAAGGAAACTTCTCCACTTTCCTTCATTTCCTCCATAACTATTTTATAATCTTCTACATCACTTATTACTACCACATCTTTAAAGTTTTTAGCAGCACTTCTAAGCATAGTTGGACCACCTATATCTATAAATTCTACTGTTTCTTCAAAGGTTAATCCCTCATTAGCTTTTTCAAAGAAAGGATATAGATTAACACATACTAAATCTATAGTTTTTATTTCTCTTTCTTTTAAAGTCTTCATGTGCTCCTCATTATCTCTAATAGCAAGGATACCTCCATGAACTACAGGGTGTAGTGTTTTTACTCTTCCATCTAACATTTCTGCTGCCTTTGTAACTTCTGCTACTTCTTTAACTTCTATGTTATTTTTCTTTAAAAGACTATAGGTACCACCAGTAGATATAACTTCTATCCCATGCTCTACTAAGAATTTTGTAAACTCTACAATTCCATTCTTATCATAAACACTTATTAAAGCTCTTTTCATAATTCCATTACTCCTTTATAATAACTTTTCTATCCTCTATAAAAATCTTATGCTCACTCATAAGCTTTATAGCTAATGGCAAAGCTTTATGTTCTTCTTCTAATATTCTTTTTTGTAGCTTTTCTGGAGTGTCATCTGATTTTACATTTACTACATTCTGGATAATTATAGCTCCTGTATCTGTATTTTCATCTACAAAATGTACTGTACATCCACTAACTTTTACACCATAATCTATTGCAGCTTCATGAACTTTAATTCCATACATTCCTTTTCCACAAAAGCTTGGAATAAGTGAAGGATGAATATTAATTATTTTCTCCTTAAAACCATCTACTAAAGGAGATGATATAATTGACAAATATCCCGCAAGAACAATTAAATCCACCTTATCCTTTAATACTTCATAAATTTTATTGCTTAGCTCTTTCTTATATATCTTTCTATCTAAGACTAAAGTATCAATATTGTGTGCTCTAGCTCTTTCTATTCCATAGGTTCCTTCTCTATCACTTATGACATACTTAATATTTACATCTTTTAAATATCCATTTTTAATGTTATCAATGATAGACTGGAGATTAGTTCCTCCACCCGAAACTAATACTGCTATATTAAGCAAACTCCTCCACCTCCAGTTTGTACTTTACCTATTTCATAAGCTTCTTCTCCAAGAGCTTTAAGTTCATTAATCACATCATTTTTAACAGAGCTATCTACCGCAAGAACCATACCTATTCCCATGTTAAATGTATTAAACATATGATACTCGTCTACGCCTTTATTAATTAAATATTGGAATATAGGTTGTCTTGGGAAAGAATCCTTTTTTATCTCTGCTGTAAAGTTATCTTTAAACATTCTTGGTACATTTTCATAAAATCCACCGCCAGTTATATGTGACATTCCATGGATATCAAATTTCTTCATAAGTAATAATACGGGCTTAACATATATCTTTGTTGGTTCTAATAGAATTTCTCCTATGGTTCTTCCTTCAAGGACTTCATCATAATTCTCAACAACTTTTCTTACAAGGGAATAGCCATTACTGTGTACACCAGAAGAAGTTATGCCTATAAGTGCATCCCCTTCTTTAATTTTACTTCCATCTATAATTTCATCTTCATCTACAATACCAACAGCAAATCCTGCAAGATCATAATCTCCTAAATTATACATTCCTGGCATTTCTGCTGTTTCTCCTCCAATAAGTGAAGCATAACTTTGTAGACATCCTTCACTAACACCTTTTACAATATCACTAGCTATTAGAGAATCTAATTTTCCACAAGCAATATAATCTAGGAAAAATAAAGGCTTAGCACCATGACATAGAATATCATTAACACACATAGCTACACAGTCTATCCCTACTGTATCAAATTTTTTAAGCTTGATTGCAATTTCAATCTTAGTCCCTACTCCATCAGTACCTGAAACTAGTACAGGTTTTTTATATCCTTCCGGTAGTTTTACCATTCCAGCAAAACTTCCAATCCCATTTAAAACCGATGAAGTTAAAGTTCTTGCTGTATATTCTTTCATAAGTTTTACCGCTTTATAACCTTCTTCTATATTAACCCCTGCATCTTTATATGTTATCATTCTATATCACTCCTTACTAAAATTTAACTGGTGCTGATATTGGATACTCTCCATCAAAACATCCACAACAAAATCCATGGTCACTATCAAGACATTCTAATAAGTTTTCTTTTGAAAGATAGACTAGGCTATCTGCTCCAATAACTTCCCCTATTTCTTTTTCATTCATTTTCTCACCTATAAGCTGACTTCTGTAAGGTATATCTATACCATAATAACAAGGATATTTAACCATAGGAGAGCAAACTCTAAAATGAACTTCTGAAGCCCCAGCTTCCTTAAGCATAGTTACCAATCTCTTACTTGTGGTTCCACGTACTATAGAATCATCTATTAAAACCACTCTTTTACCAAAAACATTTTCTTTTATCACATTAAGCTTAACATTTACAGAAGCTTCTCTCTCTTCTTGCGTTGGGGCTATAAAAGTTCTTCCAATGTACTTATTCTTAATAAGTGCCATATCTATAGGTATACCTGATGCCTTTGCATATCCCATTGCAGCTGACATTCCTGAATCTGGTACCCCAACTACTATATCAGCTTCCACAGGTGCCACTTCATAAAGCTTAATTCCTGCTTTATATCTAGAATTATTAACACTAATTCCATCTATAACACTATCCGGTCTTGCAAAATATATATATTCAAAAGAACAGGTGGCAAGCTTAGATTTTTCACCAAACTTTATGGATTTTACACCTTCTTCATTAATTACAACTACTTCACCAGGCTCAACATCTCTTATAAATTCAGCACCTGTAGCATTAAGTGCACAACTTTCTGATGCTAATACATAACTTTCATTTATTTTACCAAGGCATAGTGGTCTAATTCCATAAGGATCTCTGACTCCTATTAACTCATTTTCAGTTAATATTACAATAGCAAAGGAACCTTTTATTGCTTGCATAGAATCAATTACACTTTGAAGTATACCTTTCTTAGCACCTCTAGAAATAAGGTTTATAATTACCTCAGTATCAGTAGATGTTTGAAACATACACCCTGATTCTTCTAACAGTTCTTTAATGATATCAGCATTAGTTAAATTTCCATTGTGAGCTATTGCAATGTTTCCTAGCTTAAATTTACCCATAAGTGGTTGAGCATTTTTTAATGAACTTCCGCCTGCTGTAGAATATCTTACATGCCCAATTGCACCATATCCCTTTAATTCCTTTAGGGTTTTCTTACTAAATATTTCAGATACAAGACCCATATCCTTATGGCAATTCATATCGCTTCCATCAAAAGTTGCTATTCCTGCGCTTTCTTGACCTCTATGTTGAAGGGCATAAAGACCATAGTATGTCCTTTTTGCCACATCTAAATTATCCTTTTTACTATATATACCATATACCCCACACTCATCATGAAATTTATCTTCATCATAACACTCATATCCATCGTAACTAGAAGCCTTAAACTTAAAATCCATTACTGTTTCCTCCTAAATAATACTCTTGCCAATGATTAATTACTTAATTCTTTCAAGCACCTTTGTATATCCTTCTACTAAATCTCCTAGTTCTCTTCTAAATCTATCTTTATCAAGCTTTTCTCCTGTTTTAAGATCCCATAATCTACATGTATCTGGAGAAACTTCATCTGCTAGTAATATTTGTCCATTAAGTTTTCCAAATTCCAATTTAAAATCTACTAATTTTATATCTTGATTCAAGAAAAATTCAGTAAGTATTTTATTTACTTTAGAAGCTTGGTCATATATATAATCTAGTTCCTCTTTTGTAACTATTCCTAAGGCCATAGCATGATAGTCATTCATTAAAGGGTCTCCTAAATCATCATTTTTATAACTAATTTCAAGTACTGTATTCTTAAGCTCTGTACCCTCTTCAACCCCATATCTCTTAGCCATACTTCCAGCAGCTATATTTCTAACTATAACTTCTAGTGGAATTATATCTACCTTCTTACATATTTGTTCTCTATCACTAATTTTTTCAACAAAGTGAGTCTTTATTCCTTTTTCTTTTAACATTTCAAAGATTATGGAACTGATAGTATTATTTAGTATTCCCTTTGAAGCTATTGATGCCTTCTTCTCACCATTAAAAGCTGTTGCATCATCCTTGTAGTAAACAAGTACTTCATCTTCCTTTTCAGTTTTAAATATTCTCTTTGCTTTTCCTTCATAAATAAAATTTTTCATATCCATTATAATTCTACCCCCGCTTCATTTTCCTTTATAAAATTTTCTTTCATATTTTTTCTATATTCCTTTAATTTATCTTTAATTTCTGGGTACTTTACTGAAAGCATTTGTACTGCCATCATTCCACCGTTATAACTATTATTTATTCCTACAGTAGCCACTGGAATTGATTTTGGCATCTGTACTATTGAATAAAGAGAGTCCACGCCATTTATAGCTGCATTTATTGGAACCCCTATTACTGGTATAATAGTTTTTGAAGCTATAACTCCTGGAAGATGAGCTGCTAGCCCTGCTCCAGCTATAATTGCTTCACAGCCTTCTTCCTCTAGCTTTTTTAAAACTTCTGTTAATTTTTCTGGCACCCTATGAGCTGACAACACATGAGCTTCGAAAGGGATATTAAATTCTCTTAAGCATTTCGCTGCACCTCTCATTACCTCTGTGTCTGATTTACTTCCAAATATAATTGCTACCTTCATTTAATTCTCCTCCACATCTACAAATCTTATTTAAAATACTTAACTCCACTCTGGAAGATTTTCATATCATGTTCACCTAATACATTTTTAATAACACCATTTCCTACTCTCTCGCTATGAGCCATCTTTCCAAATACTCTTCCATCTATACTTGTGATTCCTTCAATTGCATATATAGATCCATTTGGATTAAAGTTTATATCATAGGTTGGATTACCGCTATTATCTACATACTGAGTTGCAACCTGACCATTTTTAAATAATTCTCTTACCACATTTTCATTAGCAACAAATCTTCCTTCACCATGAGAAATTGGAACTTTATAAATTTCACCTTCATTACACTCACTAAGCCATGGTGATTTATTACTCACTATTTTAGTATTTACCATTGTACTTTGGTGACTTCCAATTAAATTATGGGTTAAAGTTGGGCTATCTTCAGCAATATCTCTTATTTCTCCATAAGGTACAAGTCCTAGTTTTATAAGAGCTTGGAATCCATTGCAAATTCCTAGCATCAAGCCATCTCTATTGTTTAATAACTCCATAACAGCATTTTTAACTCTTTCATTTCTAAATATGGCATTTATAAACTTACCTGAACCATCTGGCTCATCTCCAGCTGAAAATCCTCCAGGTAACATAATTATTTGAGATTCTTTTATACTTTTCTCCATATTTAATATAGATTGCCCTATATGTTCAGGAGATAAATTGTTAAATATTACAGTTTCAACCAACGCTCCTGCTTTTAAGAACGCCCTCTCACAATCATATTCACAGTTTGTTCCAGGGAAAATCGGAATAAGTACCTTAGGTTTTGCAATCTTAATCATTGGTGATACTTTTAAATTTTCATTTCTTTTGCTTCTATCAATTAAGATTTCGTCCTTCATTTCAAGATGATTTATTTTATCTTTTCCGTAGTTTTTATTGAAAATTCCTTCAATGCCATCTTCATATGAACTAGCTAACTTATTTAGGTTAATTTTTTCATTTATTCTTACTAATGCATGTTCTTCTATTGTATCTCCAAGATAAATTATGTTTTCATTATCCATATTAAAATTCTGGTTAACTTCTAGTATGATAGATCCATACCCAAATCCTTGAAGCTGCTCCATGGATACTTTCTCATTTAATTTAATACCTATGTTATTTCCAAAGCACATCTTAGAAATAGCTTCTATGGCACCACCATAATTTACACTTCCACTTGATAAAATTTTACTTGATTTTATTAGTTCACTTACCAATCTATAGTTATTATTTAACACTTTAAAATCTGGAGTAAAATCTTCCTTCATAGGAGCATTTACAACTATAACTTTACTTCCAACTTTCTTAAAGTCATTACTTATTGTATTGTCTATGTTTCCTGTAGTTACAGCAAAACTTATTAATGTAGGCGGAACCTTTAGGTCTTTAAATGTTCCAGACATACTATCCTTTCCACCTATTGCTGCTATTTCTAAATTATGCTGTGCATATAGCCCTCCAAGTAATGCTGCAAATGGTTTTCCCCACTTTTTAGGGTCATCTCCTAACTTTTCAAAATACTCTTGGAAAGAAAGGTAAATTCCATTTATATCTCCACCTAAAGCTACTAGTTTAGTAACACTCTCTACCACTGCATATAATGCTCCATGGAAGGGACTCCATTTCGAAATTTTAGGATTAAAACCATGTGCCATTAAAGCTGTAGTAGTAGTCTCTCCATTTTCCACTGGTATCTTAAATACCATCCCATCCACTTGAGTTCTTTGAGTTTCTCCTCCATATGGCATTAATACTGTATTTCCTCCTATGGTGGAGTCAAATATATTCATAAGACCCTTTTGTGACATCACATTTAAGTCCTTAGACAATTCTTCAAAGGCTTCCTTTAGTGATAACTTCGTATTTTTCTTATTAAAGTAGTTATCTTCTTCTTTTGGTGCAGTAACCTGAACCTTACCATAAGTACTAGCACCATTTGTATCTAAGAAATCTCTCTTTAGATTAACTATTTCTGTTCCTTGCCATGTAATAATCATGGATTTTTCTTCAGTTACCATTGCCACTACTGTAGCTTCTAAATTTTCTTCCTCACAAAGAGTTATAAATTTCTTTACATCTTTTTGTGAAACCACTACAGCCATTCTTTCTTGTGACTCTGATATAGCTAATTCAGTTCCATCTAAACCTTCATATTTTTTCTTAACTTTATCTAAGTTAATTTTAATTCCATCAGCAAGTTCTCCAATTGCTACAGAAACTCCACCAGCGCCAAAATCATTACATCTCTTTATCAATGTTGTAACTTCATTTTTTCTAAATAATCTCTGGATTTTTCTCTCTGTAGGTGCATTCCCCTTTTGAACTTCTGAACTACAGTTGTCAATGGATTTTTCATTGTGCTCCTTAGATGATCCTGAGGCTCCACCAATTCCATCTCTTCCTGTTCTTCCTCCAAGTAATATTACTACATCTCCTGGAGTTGGCACTTCTCTAATAACATTTTTTGCAGGAGCTGCTCCAATCACTGCTCCCACTTCCATTCTCTTAGCTACATACCCTTCATCATAAATTTCTCTTACATATCCTGTAGCAAGTCCAATTTGATTTCCATAGCTACTATATCCCTTTGCTGCTTCCTTAGTAATCTTTCTTTGTGGAAGCTTCCCTACTAAAGTTTCCTCTATTGCTTTTCTTGGGTCTCCAGAACCAGTAATTCTCATAGCTCCAAATACATAACTTCTACCTGATAGTGGATCTCTTATAGCTCCTCCAAGACAAGTTGAGGCACCTCCAAAAGGTTCAATTTCTGTTGGATGATTATGCGTTTCATTTTTAAACATTAGAAGATACTTTTCTAGCTTACCATTAACATCCACATCGATAACTATACTACATGCATTTATCTCTTCAGATTGATCTAATTTTTCAAGTTTTCCATCTTTTCTTAGCTTCTTCATAGCTATAACTGCCATATCCATCAAAGTTATTGGCTTTTCTCTATCTTTATATACTTCTCTTCTGTAGTTCTTATATACTTCGAACCCTTTTTTAACAGGCTCTATATACTTTCCTTCCTCAAAATCTACATCTGTTAATACTCTTTGAAAAGTAGTATGTCTACAGTGATCTGACCAATAAGTATCTAATACTTTTATTTCTGTAATTGTAGGATTTCTATCTTCTCTTTTAAAATGATCTCTTATAAGAACTATATCTCCAATACTTAAAGATAACCCTTTTTCCTTTAAAAAATTCTGCAATTCACTTTCATTCATATTTATAAATCCATCTATTATCTCTACCTCTGATGGCAATTGTTGATCTTCCATTATAATTTCTTTTTTCTTTAGTGAACTTTCCTTAGAATCTACAGAATTTATATAATAATTCTTTATTTTTTTAATTTCTTCTTTGGTAACCTCTCCATATAAAGCTATTACTTTCGCTGTCTTAACTTGTGGAGCTTCCTTTTGTGTAATTAGTTGAATACATTGAGCTGCTGAATCAGCCCTTTGATCATACTGGCCTTCATGGTATTCAACTACAAAGTAATTACTTCCTTCTAAATCTATATTTTCCTCATATATATTATCGGTATTCTTTTCACTTAATACCGTATATTTTATTGCTTCCAACTCTTCATTTGTAATACCACAAATATCATATTTATTTATTAACCTTATATCATTTATGCTTTTTATTGATAATAAGTTTTTAACTTCTCTTAATAATTCTTGTGCATCCTTATTAAATTCTGATTTTTTTTCAACATAAATGGTGAATATTTTATTCATTTAACGTATCCCCCTTTAATATATACGAACATTACATAATATAATACATTTATTATTCGTCTTTATTTATATAATAATACAAACTTCAAAAAAAATAAACCTTTATTTGAAAATTTCATATTTTTTTTATATGTGCTATACATATAATTCAATTTTAGATTTTTTCGAAATATTTTATGAATAAATTGTGAACGAAATTAAAAGCACCTATGGAATACTATTTATATCCATAAATGCTTTTATTAAATATATATTTTTTATCTATATTTACACAGAGAAGCTGCTCCTATAATACCACCATCATTTCCAATGTCAGATAATAAAATTTTTCCTACATCCATACCTTTATAATAAGTTATTTGAGATACTTTTTCCCTTAACATAGAAATAAGATACTTTCCTGCAGCTGATAACCCACCTCCTATGACAAAAACTTCAGGATCTATTATAGAAATAATATTCATAATTCCTATAGCTAAATAATTTGTCATTCTACCAATTACTTTACAAGCTACCTTGTCTCCTGCCTTAGCTTGGTCAAATATAACTTTTCCATCAATACTATTTAAATTACCTTTAACTTCAGTGATAATAGCTGAATCATTTCCTTCTTCAATCAGTTTTCTTGCATGCTTTATTATAGCTGTAGATGAGGAAAAAGTTTCTAAACATCCATTTCTCCCACAATTGCAATTATAGTAATTTTCCCCCACTATCATATGCCCAATTTCAGAGCCTATTCCGTGGAACCCATCATATACATGTCCATTAATTATTATGCCTCCACCAATACCGGTTCCTAAGGTTAGTAAAACTCCCGTATGATAGCCTTTCATAGCTCCAACTACCAATTCAGCTACTCCAGCTACAGTAGCATCATTACCTACGAAAACTGGAATACTTAATTTCTCTTCAATAGCACTCTTGATATCTACATTGTTCCACCTGAGATTTACACAATCAATTATGATTTGGCTTTTAGGATCCACTATTCCAGGTATGCCTATTCCTATACCTTGTATATGAGATTTAGGTATATTATTAACATTTATAGTCTTAGAAATCAAAGCTATTATATCTTCAATAATGTCATTGAATCCACCTTCTCTTTTAGTAGGAATTGAATCTTTGAATATTAACTTATTTTCACTATCCACAATACCAATCCCTACGTTAGTTCCCCCTAAATCTATTCCTATATACATATAAATCTCCTCCTATAGATCCCAATATACATATTCTTAAATTAATTACGTTAATATTTATCAATAATAAAATCAACATACAGTTACTGTTTAACTTTATTTTATATAATGATAAATTAACTCCTTTATATAAGCAAAACTTTCTCTTACATAAAAATTCAATGATGTAACTATTTCATTTTTAGCACTATAACAATATATTTTTAATCCCGTATTAATTCCTATGTACTTAGCTCTAAACATGTGGAATCTATTGGTTATTAAGGTAACACTTATATTGTCCTTTTCTTTACTTTTATTCTCCATTATTATTTTTGAAAACTTAAAATTCTCATAGGTATTAGTAGACTTTTCTTCCATTATAATATTATTCTCATCTACTCCATTACTTACTAAATATCTCTTCATAGCAAGAGCTTCAGTGATATCCTCATCTTTACCCATGCCCCCACTAACTATAATAGGTATATTATCATGGATTTTATTATATTCTATAGCTTTATCTAGCCTAAAACGTAAAGATTTAGATATTTGTTCCTTATTTATTCCAGCGCCTAATACTAAAACATAATCTGTAATACGGTCATCCTCAATAGTGCCAGTATATATAATTAATCCTTCCAATACAAAAAAAATTATAAGACCTATAGAAACAAGTGCAGTTAATATTTTTCCCCAGGAATTTTCTAAAAGATTATTTTTTAAAATCCAATGAGTTATATAACTTAATATAGCTACTATTAACCAGAACCCTGCAAAGGCTATACGGAAGTTAAATATCTTTAAAATACAATAATATATAATAGCAAACCAACCTAAGTACACAAACATGTTGTATAATTTAAACTTATTCATAAAATTGTCCTCTTTTCACTATTTTTATATGGGTAGCCATATAATTTACTATAAAGAATGTAACTACACCACTAAAATCAATTAGTACATCTCTTACTTCAGAGCTCCTACCTATAATAAAACTCTGCAAAAACTCATCGCTTAAAGCCACTAATACACAAGATAATAGAATAAAAGAGTTATTTTTCTTCTTATTGAAAGCTCCACAAGTAACAGTAACTAAACCACCCAAAATGAAATATTCTGTAAAATGAGCTCCCTTCCTAACTATCACAGTCAATACTTCCTCCTTAGATTCATCTAATTTAAAAGTACCTAATATAGCATTTACTATTCTAGAGCTAGAACTTGAAGATTCCACCGCTGGTTGAGATGACATATAAAATATAAAACTAATCCAGAAAATAGTTATAAGCAATAGTATGTTTTTTTTCTTAATATCCTCCACCCCTTTCAACAACTTCAAAATTTATTTCAATAATTCATATATAGCCATAGCATATATTTCTACTAAATCCATAAATTCATCCAAAGTAATAAACTCATCAACTGAATAATCTAACCCCTTATTTTTAGGAAGTATAGGTCCAAAGGATACCAGGTTACTCAAGACTCTTGCATAGGTTCCTTTTGAACTTACGTAAGGCTGTGATTCTTCATCACCAGTAACTTCTCTATAAGCCTTCATAAGTTTTTTTACTACAAAGCTATCCTTAGAAAAGGAAACTGACCTTAGGTGACTTAGATTTTTTATTTCAAGAGAAGAATACTTAAAACCATCTTTAACTAATTCTAATACATCACTATATACATATGATATAGGATAGTTGATATTAACCTTTATATCAACTCTATCACTAGTTAAATTTATGGTGCTCACATTAAAAGTAAAGTTACCAGAATCTTCATCTTGTAATTTACAATTTATTTTTTCTCCATTGTATGAAGTAGAAATTAATCTATTATATTCATGAACAAATTCTCTTTTATCAATAAATTCTTCAAAATTCTCAAGGAACTTAAGTCCATAGGATATGGCATTTACTCCTTTATCCGGGTTGTTACTATCAGCTTCCTTACCTATAAATTCTATATTCATAAGTTTATTTTGACTTATAGTTTCATATTTTATGTTTTGAAGTTTTGAAAACCTTTTTAGCTCCGTTTCAATTTTATCTTTAAATATATCTTCACAACTAAGTATAATACTAACTTTAGACGGTACAGTATCTATACTTTGTCCTCCAACTATTTGTACTATATTGATAGGCGCATCAAAGCCACCTGAAAATTCCATATGAAGATCAAAATTTATTATACCCTTTTCTCCATATATTACAGGAAATACACCGTCTGGAGTAAACCCTATATCTGGAGCTACTTCATATTCCTTATAATAGTTTATGCTTTTTATTCCAGTCTCCTTATCCGCCCCCACAATCATTCTAATTTTTTTTCCTTCTGGAATTAAATCTTCATCTTTTAAGAATTTCATAGCGTATAGACAAGCTATTAAAGGTGCCTTCGCCTTTACAATACCTCGACCATATATCTTACCATCATAAATTTCTCCTGAAAATGGGGGTTTTGTCCACCCTGCTCCTTCTTCGTTCACATCTACATGACATAAAACACCAATTGTATAATCACCACATCCAGCATCTACTTGACCACAGTATCCGCAAAAGCTTTGACTTTTAAATCCCATATCTTTAGCTTTGTCTAACACAAACCTAAGACTCTTGTGAACTTCTTCCCCGAAAGGCATATTAGGCTTTTTATGAGAAGCTACACTTCTTATTTTTACTAATTCTATTAAATCTTTTATAATCTGCTCTTTATTTTCATCTATATGTTCCTTAAACATAAATAACTTTAGAAGTTTGTACTAATAAGTACTGTACTTACTAAAGTTCACCTCCTTATATTTGGAAAACTTTTATACCTTAAATAAACTGAGTTCTTAGCTTCAGATAGAGTTTTTACCCCCATTGAAGCTTACTAACACACTTCTAAGTATAAATTTATTCGATACTTAGAAGTCGTTGTCCTTTAGGAGAAATCGTTATCCAGGGACATACCAGCTCTTAACTCTCACTTTTAAAAAAGAGGGAGTATTAGAGCTGGTAGTCATCGGATTAACAGAGTTCTTAGCTTCTCCGAAGCTTAGAAATCGTTATCCAGGGACGTACCAGCTCTCAACTCCACTCTAAAAAAGAAGGAGTATTAGAGCTGATAGTCATCGGATTAACTGAGTTCTTTGCTTCTCCGAAGCTTAGAAATCGTTATCCAGGGGCGTACCAGCTCTTAACTCCACTCTAAAAAGTGGGAGTATTAGAGCTGGTAGTCATCGGATTAACAGAGTTCTTTGCTTCTCCGAAGCTTAGAAATCGTTATCCAGGGACGTAACAGCTCTTAATTCCACTCTAAAAAGTGGAGTATTAGAGCTGGTAGTCATCGGATAAATCCATTGTAAACTTATTCATTCCATTAATGAATTGTGTTAGTAATTTGTCGTTATATATATCCTATTAAATTCATTATTCATATTTATTTATAACATAAATATTCTCCAGATGAAATACTCTTATGCAACTCTTACGTAATTTCACAACAAAATTTTATTATATATGTATATCGTTACATAATAAATATTCTATTATATCATAATAAAAGAGTCTATTAATTAATTCATAAATAGGCTCTTTTACTGTAGATATTACTTTTTATTTTCTATAAAATACGCTAACTACTTTAATATAGTCTTATTAACATTTTTCTTTGAATTTTTATTTCGTACTAATGTGTTATACGCTTCAATTATTAAAACTATAGCAAGAATAAATAGTATTAGTGCAATTATCCCTAATATATAATTCGGAGTTGATGAGAAAATATAATCTTTAATTAATAGACCTAAAGCAGATAATGTTACAATAAACATTAATACCATGGGTATAATTGTAACTAAAGCTTTCTTTCCACTCTTAGTAAGCCATGCTGTTATTGCTAAAAGTGCAAGAGCTGCTAAAAGTTGATTAGCAGATCCGAATATTGGCCATATCTTATTATATCCATAAAGGATTAAACCAAAGGAAGCTAAAACAGTTATTCCAGTTGATACATACATGTTTTTGCTTATAATATTCTTTTTACCACCCTTTCCCTCACATAACTCTTGTAAAATATATCTTCCAATCCTAGTAGCTGTATCTAAGCTTGTAAGAGCAAAAGCTGAAAAGCACAAAGTAACAAACACTATACCTACTTGTTGAGGTATTCCGAATCCACTCATAAAATTAGCAACACCATTTGCAAATATAACAGCAGGTGTACCTTCTGCTTTGGTTACATAGCCTACAGCTATGAGAGCTATAACAGCTACTATACCTTCAATTAACATAGAACCATATCCTATAAGTTTAGCATCCGGCTCTTCTTTATCAATCTGTTTAGATGTGGTACTTGAGCTCACAAGAGAATGGAAACCTGAAATAGCACCACAAGCAACAGTTACAAACAAGAATGGGAATAGAGTTTTTCCACCCATATTAAAACCATTAAAAGCAGCTAATTCCATAGCAGGTCTTTTTATTACTATTCCAAGCAGAGCACCTATAATGATTCCGTATAGTAGGAATGAGCATAAATAATCTCTTGGTTGTAATAATAACCAAACAGGTAATGTAGATGCTAAGAAAATATATATTAGTAATAATATTTGCCATCCAAGCTTTGACAACTTAATAATTGGAAATATATATCCTATATAAATACAAAATAATAATAGCACTATCCCTATTACTGAAGCTACTGATAACTTAGCACCTTTTTTATAAACACTAAATCCAAAAACCACTGCTAATACAATAAATAGCATAGATGCTGTTCCAGCTTGAGCTCCCATCAAATTTTCTGGAATAGCAGGATCATAAGCAAAGGTAGATGCACAAATATCTGTAAAAGCTGCTACTACCAATACAATTGTGACCCATCCAAATATATTAAATAATTTTTTTCCTTTCTCTCCAATGTTTACTTTAATAACTTCACCTATTGTTTTCCCATCATGCCTGACAGATGCAACTAATGATCCAAAATCATGAACTCCGCCAATAAAGATACTTCCTATGATTATCCACAATAATACAGGTAACCATCCAAATATAGCTGCTTGGATAGGTCCTGTGATTGGACCTGCTCCAGCTATAGATGAAAAATGGTGTCCAAGTAATACCTTTGAATTTGTTGGACAGTAGTCTACATCATCCCTTAGTGTATGTGCTGGAGTTTTTCTTTTGGGATCAATCCCAAATTTTTTAGCAAGAAAGGCTCCATAAGTCACATAGGCTACAATGAATATAGCAATGCAAATTAATAATAAAGCTAATGAATTCATACCAAAACCCCCTTTATATTTAAAACAAGGTCATAAAATTATAAACCTTATTTTTAACTAAGTTATATTAAACAAAGAAAATGCCGATTATAGATTAAATTATATTAACCTTATCAAAGGATAAACTGTCAATTATATCTTTAGATATTTTATTATGATATATTTCACCATTATTCAAATCTACTACAATAAGCCTTAAAATACTCCATCCATAAAAACTCATTCTATAATTCTTAGTATAATTAAATCTTTTAATTTTTCTCATAATATCTTCATCATTTATGTTTTTAGTTACAAGTATTCCAGTTATGTAGGTAGTTTTATGATTCTTGTGTGGATTAACTATACTTAACGTGCATTTCTTTAGATAATTTATAAAATCATCTAAAAATTTCTCATCAACTCTATCTTCACTGACTACCAAACAATGTTCATTACACTCATATTCATCAATTATTTTATTTTCAGAAATAAAGTTTCTTCCAAATTTCATATTCCAAACTCCATAAATATCAATCCTTTTATTCATTAGGCTCTTATTTATTTCTAAATGAAAATTATTAGAAAATACTTTTGCAAGATGATTTAAATAAATTAATTTATCCATATATCCTCCTAAAATATGTTATACTTATTTTTATGCTGATTTTTAGTGATTTATAATAATTATGAAAAATAAATGTAAATATTTCAAAATTATATTTATAATATCTTTTTCCTTTTTGGATAACATAAAAACCTACACTATAAAATAATTTTGTATAGAAATTTAATAGTTTTACATATATAATAAAAATGATTAATAATTTACTTTATTAGAATAATTTAAAATTATTACGCAATTATTAAGGAGAGGATCTGAGTATATGAAAATAAATGATGAGTTATTAAAAAAATATGCAAAACTCAGTGTATCAATTGGTGTAAACGTACAACCTAATCAAATTCTTGTTATAAAATCACCTGTAGAATGCGTTAATTTCACGAGAATGATTGTTGATGAGGCCTATAAAATTGGCGCAAAAGAAGTTGTTGTTCATTGGAGTGATGAAGAATGTGCTAAACTCAAATATCTCAACTCCCCTATAGATGTTTTTGAATCATATCCAGATTGGATGAAAGAATCCATGCTCACCTATGCTAAAGAAGGAGCTTGCTTTTTAAGTATAAGTGCATCAAATCCTGAACTACTAAAAGATGTAGATCCTAAAAAAATTGCAGCTGCACAAAAATCTTCTAGCATAGCTACAAGAGATTTTAGCGAAAGACTTATGAGTAATAAAAATTCTTGGTCTATAATAGCTCTACCAACCAAAGGTTGGGCAACTAAAGTATTCCCTAACCTTTCTGAGGATGAAGCAATAAATAAACTATGGGAAAACATATTTAATATAGTACGTGTGGATCAAGAAAATCCACTTAAAGCTTGGGAGTATCACAAGAAAAATTTAATTGAAAAAATAAACTACCTTAATGAGAAAAACTTTAAATGTCTTCACTACACCAACTCTCTAGGTACAGACTTAAATTTAGAGCTTGTGGATAATCACCTATGGATAGGTGGTGCAGAATACACTCCAGAGGGAATAGAATTTATTGCAAATATGCCTACAGAAGAAATCTTTTCAATGCCAAAGAAAACCGGAGTTAATGGTAAGGTCTTCAGCTCAAAACCACTTAACTATGGTGGCAACCTTATTAATAACTTCTCTCTTACCTTTAAAGATGGTAGAGTTGTTGATTTTGAAGCTAAAGAAGGCTATGAATCCTTAAAGTCATTAATTGAAACTGATGAAGGATCTCATTTTCTTGGAGAAGTTGCTTTAGTTCCATTTAACTCTCCTATTTCAAATTCCAATATAGTTTTCTTTAATACTCTATATGATGAAAATGCTTCATGTCACTTAGCCTTAGGTAAAGCATATAACTTATGTGTAAAAGATGGAGTAAACAAAACTACTAAAGAAGTGTTAGCTCTAGGTGGCAATGATTCTTTGACTCATGTTGACTTTATGATAGGAACTTCTGATTTAAATATTACTGGAATTGGCTTTGATGGTTCAAAAACTCCTATATTTGTAAATGGTAATTGGGCTATATAATTGTTAAATATCACTATATAAATTTAATTCATATATATATTTTTAGAATCAACTTAAGTGTATAACTTATAGATAATTTATTAAGTTAAAATTATCTATAAGTTATTCTTTTTTTCAGTTAAAAGTATAGTTATTATAATTAGTAATAAAGTTTTAATACTTTTTGTGTAATTATGTTGTAAAATATTAATTGTAAATCATAAAAATGTTTAGAAATAAAAGGTGGTGCTCAATAGTATGTCAAATTTCAATATTTTAGTAGTAGATGATGAAGTTGAAATATGTAATGCTATAGAAATATATTTAAAACGCGAAGGATTAAACGTGTTAAAGGCCTATGATGGAATTGAAGCTCTTCAGATTTTAGAAGAAGAAAAGATTCATTTAATATTATTAGATGTAATGATGCCTAAACTTGATGGTATAAAGACATGTTTAAGAATTAGAGAAAATAGAAATATACCTATAATAATTCTGTCTGCTAAATCTGAAAATCTTGATAAGATTATTGGATTAAATAGTGGTGCTGATGATTATATAACTAAACCTTTTAATCATCTTGAACTTATAGCTAGAGTTAAATCTCAACTAAGAAGATATGAAAAACCTCTTGATATAGAAAATGTAAATTTAAAAGATAAAATTGTAATTAAAGACTTAATTATTGATACAACCCTAAAATCTGTAACCCTAAGGGATGAGCCTGTAAAACTGACAGCTACAGAATATGGAATATTACTATTACTAGCTTCTAATACCGGTAAAGTTTTTTCTATAAAAGAAATATATGAAAATGTATGGAAAGCTCCATTTTACCATAGTGAGAATACAGTAACTGTTCACATTAGAAGAATGCGTGAAAAAATTGAAATTAATTCTAAAGATCCAGAATATATAAAAGTTGTCTGGGGAGTTGGATATAAAATTGAAAATCCTAGTTAAAGGAGGGTTAAACCTTGACTTCTACTATTAAAAAATTAATTAAAAAATGGATTAATGCCTCTAACGAAAATATAAATTTAATTGAAATACTGATAGTTTTTATTATAGGTATAACTGTTCTTCCAAAATTTCTTCAAATAACTCTATCTGATTATGATAACTATACCAATAGATATAGTTTTTATGGAACTGCTATTATTAACGAAAAAACTTTTAAGAATGAAATGCTACAAAATGATGTCATCAGTTTCAGAGAAAATTTACTAAGTGTTACAGAAGGATTTTCAAAAATTCTCTATTGTAAAACTGATGAAGATGCAAAAGTTATACAAAACTCCTTAGAAACTTCTCTTACTGGTGATATTGGAGTTTTACTGATTGATAAAACTAATAATAGGTGGTTTTCTAATAGAAATTGGTTTTCAGATTATCCCTTCAATGAACTTCCACCTAAAGATGCATTAATAAAATTATCTAAAGAAGATGATGTGGTAGTTTATAGTTCTAATAATTTATCCCATTATTCAGCTCCAAGAGGTTACTACAATGGTGCATATACCTCTCCTAATGCTGAATTAGAGGAACTTTACTTTATTCGTGGTGCTAAATATAGTAGTATGGCAAACTTCATAAGACTTAGATTTTATTTTTCTATTCCTCTATTAATTATATTTTTGATTTTGTTAATTAAGCAATTTTTCTGTATTAAAATTTTTGGAGTAAAAAAATATATACGTAATTTTAACAATTTACTTATTTTTAGGTTAATAAAATCTATTAATATTTTTTTTGTAAGTATTAAGGATGTATTTAGAAACTTATTTTTCGATACTACACTATTAGGACTTTTTATATTTTGGGTAATGTATTTTCCACTATCCTATGTGTTTAATTCTAATGATTACTTTTTTTACTTCAACAGGAATCTTAATAGTTTCCTTATAAAATCAACTTTTTTTATAATTATAGTAAGTACATGTGTTAGATATTTAGAGAGCATAAATAATAAGAATAATTTAATCAAATATCTTAAAAAAATTGAAGATGGAGATATGGATGTAGATATAAATGCTAAAAATCTTGGTAATTTATCCAACTTAGCAATGGAAATAAACAATTTAAAGGTAAGCTATAACAAGAAAGTTGAAGAAGGAATTCGAAGTGAGAAGTTAAAAACTGAACTTATAACTAATGTATCCCACGATTTAAAAACCCCATTAACTTCCATAGTAAATTATGTAGATATACTTAAAGATGAATCACTTGATAAAAGCGAAATAAAGGATTATGTTACCATTCTAGACAATAAATCAACTAAACTAAAAAAGCTTGTTGAAGACTTATTTGAAATGTCAAAAATGAACTCTGGACAAATTATTTTAAATAAAAGTGATGTGGATATTGTAGAACTAATTCATCAGAGCCTAGGAGAACTAAGTTTTTTAGGCGAAAATAAGAATCTTGCCTTTAAAGTAATTGGAATTAAAGATTGTCACCTACACCTAGATGGTGCTAGAATTTCGAGAGTTATGGATAACTTAATATGCAATGCTATAAAATATTCACTTGAAAACTCTAGGATTTATCTTGAAGTTATAGAATGTGAAAAGGAATGTGAGATAATAGTAAAAAATATATCAAAATATGATTTAGATTTTAATGAAGATGATATTCTTGAACGATTTGTTAGAGGCGATAAATCTAGAAATTCTACAATAGATGGTTCTGGTTTAGGTCTTGCTATTTCTAAAACTATAGTAGAACTCCATAAAGGAACTCTTAAAGTGAAATGTGACGGAGACTTATTCAAGGTAATAATTAAACTTCCTAAATCTTAAAATATAAAATTAGATAAACTTTACAAAGCTACCTTAAAGCTATAGCGTGTAGGTAGCTTTTTTATATTTTCTCAATATCTTCATTTTTGTAGTACTTTTCTCTAAATGTTCTATACTCATCTAAAATATTTTTATTATCTTCTATAAAGCAATTAAATATATTCAAATTCTCTACAGTATCACTACCTACCACATGCTCAATTAACTCTGTTTCTATGAGTATATCACTATCAGAGCCTAAAAATTTCAAAAACTTTTCTATTGTATTATGTCTGCATAAAAGATATTTACCTACCTTTATACCAAGAGCAGTAAGTCTTATAATTCCATACTTTTCATAATCAATCAAACCTAACTTGCCAAGCTTCTGCATCATCTTAGAGGCTGAAGAATCCCTAACATTTAACATTGCAGACAGCTTATTAAGTCTTATATAATCCTCACCCTCCATAGTGCATCTATAAAGCATTTCTACATAATCTTCCATGGATGCAGTGATTAATCTATCATCAAATAGCTTCTGCTCATATGCTCTAACTGTATAAAACTTTTTATCCACTTACTTTATCCTCCATATTCTATAAATTATATTTTGTTCCTTAACAAATTTTCAACCTTCCATTTCTATTACATATTTATTTAGATTATAAACGCTAAAATATAAATAATTAAAAACTATTAAATATTTCTACTTTATTTTTTAATAGTATTTTTAAAATAGTATCATGAATATATAAATAATCATATGTTAGAGTAGGGAAAGATTTTTTCCCTACTCTAACTAGTTAAATATATGATTAATTAAAAATAATTAGAAGTACTATAATTTACTTAATTAATTATAAATACAAAAAGTTTAAAAGGAGATTAACAGTATGAATAAAAATTCAAATGTTTATATAGAGTCATCTAAAATATTACCCTTAACAGATTTATCTATGGGCAAAAAATGCAAAGTAAAAACCCTTACCTCTAGTGGATCTATAAGACGCAGAATGCTTGATCTTGGACTTATATCCAATACAGAAATAGAAGTTCTTAATCAAAGTCCTTCTGGTGATCCTGTAGCTTATTTGATTCGTGGAGCAGTAATTGCAATTCGTAAGGAAGATGCTTCTAACATATTAGTTGAAGCACTTTAATGTGGTAAGCCTACTAAAGCATTTCATTATAAGAATAAAAATATATTAGTTTTATTCTTATTTGTAAAACATTATAGGCTTCAGATAGAATAGTAACTTCATCTGAAGCCTATTACTAGACATTTACGTAATACAATCTATGCTTACCCTAAACTTTTCATAATTATATAAGATTAAATAATACAATAATTTATTATAGGAGGTTTTTTAATGGGATTAACTAATCAATCTACCGGAGTTAGCGCTCTAGAAAAAGAACTTAATATAGATCGTGCTTCCCCCTCAGATAAAATAATTGCTCTAGCCGGTAATCCCAATGTAGGCAAGAGCACAATTTTTAATAGCTTAACTGGACTTAACCAACACACTGGAAATTGGCCTGGAAAGACAGTATCCAATGCACAAGGTAGATATACTCACAAGGATAAATCCTTTATACTAGTTGATATACCTGGGACCTACTCTCTTATGGCTAATTCTGTAGAAGAAGAGGTTGCTAGAGACTTTATCTGTTTTGGTAATCCTGATGCCACTATAGTTATCCTTGATGCTACTTGTCTAGAAAGAAACTTAAACTTAGCACTTCAAACTATAGAAATAACTAACAATGTAGTAATATGTGTAAACCTACTAGATGAAGCTAAAAGAAAAGGAATTAATGTAGACTTAACAAAACTTTCCTTACTTCTCGGTGTTCCTACTGTAGGTACTAGCGCTACCACAGGATATGGTCTTAAAGAATTAATGGATATAGTATATAATCTCACAAATGATGAAGTGCCTATAAATCCTATTAAAATTAAGTATGATAAAGTTTTAGAAGATTCTATCTCACTAATAGAACCAGAAGTAAAAATAGCTCTAAAAAATATAGCTTCTAAAATTAACCCTAGATGGATTTCTTTAAAATTATTAGAAAATGACCCTAGTCTAATTCAATCCTTGAATAAATATTTAAATATTAACATGCTAAATAATGAAATAATTAAAAAAAAGTTAATAGAAGCAACTAATCTTTTAACTACTTATAACATAACGGGAGAACATTTTAGGGATATATTAGTAACTACTTTAGTAAGTAAAGCCGAAAAAATCAGCATGAAAGTGGTTACAAAAGAGAATTATAAATATAATATTACTGATAGAAAAATTGATAAAATTCTTACATCTAAAATATATGGAATACCTATAATGATTTTACTTTTATGTGTTGTTTTTTGGATAACAATTACAGGTGCTAATTACCCTTCATCACTTTTATCTACTGCACTTTTCTGGATTGAAGATAAACTTAGTGTATTTTTACTAGGTTTAGGTGCACCCTGGTGGCTGGAAGGTGTTCTAATAAAAGGAATTTATAGAACCTTGGCCTGGGTTATTGCTGTAATGCTTCCTCCAATGGCTATTTTTTTTCCATTATTCACACTTCTTGAAGATTTAGGATATTTACCTAGAATAGCTTTTAATTTAGATAACTTCTTTAAAAAAAGCTGTGCATGCGGAAAACAAGCTCTTACTATGTGCATGGGATTTGGCTGTAATGCAGCAGGAATAATTGGATGTAGAATTATAGACTCCCCTCGAGAAAGGCTAATTGCAATTATTACAAATAATTTTGTTCCTTGTAATGGACGTTTTCCAACTTTAATTGCTATAATCACCATGTTCTTTGCTGGCACTTTTGTTGGGCCATCACAATCTATTATATCTTCATTAATTCTAACATGTGTAATCCTATTAGGAGTATTTATGACCTTAATGATTTCCAAAATTCTATCTAAAACTATACTTAAAGGAGTACCATCATCCTTTACTCTAGAACTTCCCCCTTATAGAAAACCACAAGTGGGAAAAATAATAATCCGCTCTATATTGGATAGAACTCTATTCGTTTTAGGTAGAGCAGTTGTTGTAGCAGCACCTGCTGGATTAGTTCTTTGGATAATGGCCAATATTACAATTGGAAACTTAAGTCTACTGGCTCTTTGTGCTAATTTTTTAAATCCCTTCGCCAATTTAATAGGCTTAGATGGTTATATATTAATGGCATTTATACTTGGTTTTCCTGCTAATGAAATTGTAATTCCTATTATTATTATGAGTTATACAGCCACTGGAAGTTTGTTGGAATTTGATAGTTTAATTCAACTAAGACAGCTTCTAACTTCAAATGGCTGGACATGGCTCACAGCATTAAATGTAATGTTATTTTCTTTAATGCACTGGCCATGTAGTACAACTTGTTTAACTATAAAAAAGGAAACTCAAAGCTTTAAATGGACCGCCATTTCCTTTGCAATTCCTACCATAACAGGTATTGTAATTTGTTTTACGATAACAACTCTAGTTCGAATTCTAGGCCTTGCTTAAACATTTAAATAAAAAAACAGAGTTTACACACTCTGTTTTTTATTCATTGCTACTTTTGCCTTACCCATAAAAACTAAAATTATTTTCTATACTTTGCACTAAAGTACTTCCTTCAATTCCTTTAAATATAGAATTTACTGTATATTCCTTAACCTGATCATAAGATTGAAAAATTCTTTGAGCTGAAATACAGTCATTATACACTTTCCAATATCCACACAATAAACACTTCTTATCATTACAGTTCATAAAATCTTTAACGTCATTAATTGGTATTCCTAAAAAAATACCTAATTCATGTGGACAGTTAAATTCTTTATATCTATTTTTTAACACATTTAAATATTCTACAATAGTTCCATTTTCTGAATAGCCTAGACCTATTAAAAACTCTTTATTTTCTTCTTTACCTATATATTTTTCAAGTAAACTCTGATTATAAATTAATACTACAATTGAATCATCAGATTCTCTTAGCTCTATAAAGTCAAGACCTATACTTTGAATAAATGCTTTTCCCATTGAACCCCAGTTACTATATAAATCTCTATTATATTTTTTAAAAGTAATAGTAGCAGCTGGTTTAACCTTTGCAATCACCAATGAAGTACTATAAATTAAAAAGTTTTTAATATATTCTTCACCATTCATAGATTCTAACTTATTATAAAATTCTAAACATGTCATTTTCATTACCTACCTATAAAAGTGTTATTTTTTTACCAAAATCTATACATTCATCTTCATCTTCTGGTTCGCCACAAATTATTAAACAGTCCTCTTTTATTTCACATCCATAAGAAAGCATTCTATCTTCCCAATCTCTCATCCACTTTCCATCACCCCAACCATAGGATCCAAATAAAACTACTTTCTTTTTAGATATTTTTGAAGATACCTCTTCAATAAAAGGTTCAAACTCAGATTCTTCTAATACTTCATCTCCCATAGATGGGCATCCTAGTATTATTATATCTTCATCATCAAAGATGCCACTGTTAGCATTAGCAACATTGATTACTTCTGCATTTTTCCCTTCTTCTCTGATTCCTTTCGCAATTAATTCTGCCATTTTCTCTGTATTACCTGTACCTGACCAATAAACTATTTTCATAACACATCCTCCTTAATTGAAAATTATTCTCAATTAAATAATATCGGATCTTCACATTATTGTCAATAGTTTTTGATAATTATTCTCAATTGAATTGTAACAAATAAATCATAATCCTATTATGCTTGTATATGTATGGTTTTATACTTATTAAAGCTCTTTAAATAAATAATAAAAGGCATCTTTCTATTGAACTGCTATCAAATTGATAGATATCAGTTAATATTCTAGAAAAATGCTTCTTATATTATTTATATTATTTATATTATTTATTTTCCTTATCTCTAATTGCAGCTCTTATAAATCCTTTGAATAAAGGATGAGGATTATTAGGTCTTGATTTCAATTCTGGATGAAATTGCACTGATACATACCACGGATGATCTTTTATTTCAACAATTTCTACCAATCTATCATCGGGGCTTGTCCCAGTAATATTCATACCTTTCTCAACTATTTCTTCTCTAAACTTATTATTAAATTCATACCTATGTCTATGTCTTTCATTTACCAATATTTCATCATATTCATTAGCCACTATTGAATTTTTGTCTAGTTTACATGGATATAAACCAAGTCTCATAGTACCACCTAAGTTTTCAATTTCTTGTTGATCTGCCATTAAATCTATTACTGGATATTTGGTATTTGGGTCAATCTCAGAACTATTAGCTCCTTCATATCCAAGTACATTTCTAGCAAATTCTATAACTGAACATTGCATACCTAAACATATTCCAAATAAGGGTTTTTTATTCTCTCTTGCCCATCTTACAGCTTCAATCTTACCTTCTATTCCTCTATCTCCAAATCCCCCTGGTACTAATATCCCTTTCACATCAGAAAAAATTTCATCCGAATTATCTCTTGCTACCTCTTCTGCATTTATCCATTTCATTTCTATTATGCAATCATTAGCATATCCACCATGACTTAAAGCCTCAACTACAGAGATATACGCATCATGTAGTTCTACATATTTACCAACTAAAGCAATCTTAATTTTCTTATTTAAATTTTTAATTTTATTAACCATATTAATCCATTGAGAATTATCAATATCCGTACATTCTAGATTTAATCTTTCACATACTAACCTATCTAAACCTTCCTTATGTAACATTAAAGGTACTTCATATAAGTGATCTGCATCTAGATTTTGTATTACATTTTTACCTTCTAAATTACAAAATAAACCTATTTTTGCCTTCAATTCATCTGATATTTCCTTTTCTGCTCTACAAACTATTATGTCTGGTTGAATTCCTATACTTCTTAATTCCTTAACTGAATGTTGAGTTGGCTTTGTTTTTAATTCACCAGCTTTTCCTAGATAAGGTACTAAAGTCACATGTATAAAACACACATTTTCCTTACCTACTTCATACTGAATTTGTCTTATGGCTTCCAAAAATGGTAAGGATTCAATATCTCCTACAGTACCACCAATTTCAGTTATTACCACATCTACTGCCTTTTCCTTTGTTACCCTACATATTCTTTCTTTTATCTCATTAGTTATATGAGGTATTACTTGAACTGTTCCACCTAAATACTCTCCTCTTCTTTCTTTAGATATGACTGACCAATAAATTTTACCAGTAGTAACATTGCTACTTTTGCTTAAATTTTCGTCAATAAATCTTTCATAATGTCCTAAGTCTAAATCAGTTTCAGCACCATCATCAGTAACAAATACTTCTCCATGTTGATATGGACTCATTGTTCCTGGATCTACATTTAGGTATGGATCAAACTTCTGTATTGTAACATTTAATCCCCTATTTTTTAAAAGTCTACCTAAAGATGCTGCTGTAATACCCTTTCCTAAGGATGAAACTACTCCACCTGTTACAAAAATATACTTACTATTCATGTTATCTTCTCCCATACAATTTATTTTTATATTTTATTAATTTACTATTGACTTTTAATCTATACATTTGTATAATAAGAATTACCCTATAAATAATATGGGGTAGTCTGTACTTTTAACATAGAATTTATATTACCACACTTCCATATATATGGCTAGTGTTTTTTGTCATTTTATATATTTAATTTAATAATTAAATATATAGATTATTGTTAGTATAAATCTAACTAATTTACATATTAATATGTGAGGCTATCTTAGAATAATAAAAAAATATTCTAAGATAGCCTCACTTTTAACTATTTTTAAATTAATACACACTTTAATAATTAAATTTATTATGATTCATTTCTTCATCATATAAAAATTAAATATACAAATCCACTTATGAATTAAAGTAAATTTATATTATTTTCCTTACAAATTTTTATATTTTTTTCGTCCCATGTAGTAGCTTGAACTTCCCCAATATGAGCTTTGTTTAAAAAAAACATGCATATTCTTGATTGACCTATTCCTCCTCCAATTGTATATGGAAGTTCTCCTGCTAATAATCTCTTATGAAAATCTAGACATCTTCTGTTATCATTACCTGATACTGTTAATTGATAATCAAGGGCTTTTTCATCTACTCTTATTCCCATTGATGAAAGTTCTACAGCCCTATCTAATAAAGGATACCAAAATAATATATCTCCATTTAAATTCCAGTCATCATAATCCGGACTCCTACCATCGTGCTTTTCTCCCGATTTTAACGCTCCACCTATTTTCATTATAAATACAGCTCCAAACTCCCTACATATTTCATCTTCTCTTTCCTTAGAAGTAAAGTTTGGATAAATGTCTTCTAGCTTCTGGGTAGTTATAAAATGTATTTCATTTGGTAAAGGATTTTCTACCTTCATTAAATTTTTATCAACAAATTCTTGAGTTTTCTTAAATACCTTATAGATTTTTCTTACAATATCTTTTAAATATTCTTCATTTCTATCTTCTTTTTTTATTACCTTTTCCCAATCCCATTGGTCTACATAGACTGAATGTAAATTGTCTAGCTCTTCATCTCTTCTTATAGCATTCATATCTGTATATAATCCATCTCCAACTTTGAAATTGTATCTATGAAGACTCATTCTTTTCCATTTTGCTAAGGAGTGTACTATTTCAACATTTTCTCCTGTAGCTAGCAAGTCAAATACTACTGGTCTCTCAACTCCGTTTAAATTATCATTTAATCCACTTTGAGAGTCCACAAACAGTGGAGCTGAAACTCTAGTCAAGCTAAGACTTTCTGATAAAGTCCTTTCAAAAAAATCTTTTATCTTCTTTATGTGTACTTCTGTTTCTATTAATGTGGCATTGGATTTATATCCTTTCGGAATAACAATCCCTTCTATCTTCATAATAATTCCTCCTTAGATTTTAAGTTTAAAGTTAAAGAGTTGATAAAGTTTTATGGGCCCATACTTTATCTTTTTTATTTATATATAATAAAAAAACTCTCATCCCTATATAAAAATATAAAAGGACGAGAGTACTACTCACGCGTTACCACCTTAATTCATTGCTACTTTACAATAACAATCTCTTCAAGTACGTCAATTAATGCAAATTGATTATACTCTAGCACTATATCGGGTGCAGATCCGGTACTGCCTACTGGTTGTTATCTTTCGGAGCACTGCTCAGAGATGTTATTCAAATCAACTTACTCTTCCACCTCTCAGCTTATGGGGAATTCTCTGTAAAGATACATTAATTTTACTTCTTCTCTTCAACGCTTTCTACATTTCATTTTTTAAATAATATCACAATTAATTTATTTTGTAAAGCACTTATAAAATGCTATCTCAAAATTTCTTTTGAGATAGCATTTTGATTTTAAAGTTCTTTTTGTATATTTAATTACTCTACATAAGCATCTCTAAATTCCATTTGTCCTAATGGTGATTTATAAGTTCCTTTAACATTTTTGTCTATACATAATACATTTGTATAATAGTATAGTGGTATAATTGGTGATTCATCCATTAAAATATCTTCTGCTTTGTGTAATAATTCTGTTCTCTTAGTGTCATCTAACTCTACTTTAGCTTGAGCTATTAACTTATCATATTCTTTATTTGAATATCCTGCATTATTTTGTCCATTACCAGTTGTCCACATATCTAAGAATGTCATCGGATCATTATAATCTGCTATCCATCCATGTCTAGCCATAGAATATTGGAAATTATTCCTTGTATCTTGGAATACTGCCCACTCTTCATTTTTCAACTCTACATTAATTCCAAGATTTGTTTTCCACATATCTTGTACTGCTTGAGCTATATTTTGATGACCTTGATCTGTATTAAAAGTAAATGTTATTGTTGGTGCTCCTTCTCCATTTGGATATCCAGCTTCTTCTAGCAATTTCTTAGCTTCTTCAATATTTGCACCCTTTGATGAATAATCCTTTTGAAACTCTTTTCCTATTGAATCAAGAATACCTGCTGGAACATAGCTAGTTGCTGGTGCTTGACCACCTTGAGCTACCTTATCAACTATTAGTTGCCTATCTATAGCTAGTGATAAGGCTTTTCTAAACTTAGGATTGCTTAATGCTTCAGCTGCTTTAGGATCTACATCCTTAGCTTTGTCTGATACATTTATTACATAGAAGTAAGTTCCTAAATAAGGATATATTTTTGCTGTTCCCTCATCTAGTAATGTAGGAATTTCAGCCTGAGGTGGTGATTCTATTACATCTATTTCTCCACTCTTAAAGGCATTTAAATAAGTTATTTGATCATCTATTAATTTTACTTCTAATGTTTCAAGTTTTACATTTTTAGCATCCCAATAATTTTCATTTTTTACAAATGTAATACTTTCTTTTTCTTTCCATTCAGACATCTTAAATGGTCCATTAGATATATATGTGTCAGGCTTTAATGTCCACTTTTCTTCATTTCCTTCTATAATATCTTTTCTAACTGGGAAATAAGTTGGAAAAGCTGCCAATGATAAGAAATATGGAACTGGAGCTTCAAGAGTTACTTCTAAGGTGTTATCATCTATAACCTTTACACCTACATCCTCTGCTGTAGCAACCTTATCTCCTACTTTTTCCTGATTATAGTATGCAGCTCCATTTTTTATATAGAATAGTTGATATGCATATTCTGCTGCCACTTTAGGATTTAATGCTCTCTTCCATGCATATTCAAAGTCCCCAGCTACTACAGGTTTTCCATCTGACCATTTAGCATCCTTCCTTATATGGAAAGTATATACAGTTCCATCGTCAGATACTTCATACTTTTCAGCAGTACCTGGTACTATTTTAGAATTTTCATCCTCTCTCATTAACCCTTCAAAAGCATTGTGAATTATTGTTGAACCATCTACTGCTGAATTTAGTTGTGGATCAATAGTTTTAGGATCTGCACCTAAATTATATACTATTTTTTGCTCTACTGTTTCTTCTACCACAGGTGTATTGCCATCACCAGGTTTTTCTCCTTCATTTTCTTTAGTCTTAGTACATCCTAAAAGTAATGTACCTGTCATTATTGCAGTCATTATCAGTGCCATTATTCTAGTTTTCTTCATTCATTGACCTCCTTATTAAATTAATTAATTTATTTTAAAATAAATGACAAGCTACGCAATGGCCAGGAGATACTTCCTTTAAAATCGGCTCCTCTTCACCACAGATTTGTTTTGCATATTTACATCTAGATTTAAATCTACATCCTGGTGGAGGATCAATTGGAGATGGAATATCTCCCTCTAAAATTATTCTTTGTCTTCTTTTAGCTTCATCTGGATCAGGAATTGGAATTGCAGATAGTAATGCATTGGTATAGGGATGGATTGGTTTACTATATACCTCATTACTCTCTGCTATTTCAACTAGTTTTCCTAAGTACATTATTCCAACTCTATTGGATATATGCTTAACCATGGATAAATCATGAGCTATAAACAAGTAAGTTAGGCCAAAGTCATTTTGCAAATCCTCAATCATATTAATTATCTGAGCTTGTATGGATACATCGAGAGCAGAAATAGGTTCATCACAAACAATAAACTCCGGATTAACTGCAAGAGCTCTTGCTATTCCGATTCTTTGTCTTTGACCTCCTGAAAACTCATGTGGATAACGATTTAAATGATTTTGATCAAGACCTACCTTATCTAAAAAATACTTTACTTTTTCTTCTCTTTCTTTGCCTTTACATATTTTATAAATATCTAATGGTTCACCGATAATATCTCCAACGGTTAGCCGTGGATTAAGTGATGCATAAGGATCTTGAAATATCATCTGCATCTTTTTTCTATAAGATAGCATCTGCTTATTAGTTAGCTTACCAATCTCTTCATTATCATAAAATATCTCTCCAGCAGTAGGATTATATAATTTTAATAGAGTCCTACCTAAAGTTGTTTTACCACATCCTGATTCTCCTACTAGGCCTAAAGTCTCTCCTTTTTTTATTTGAAGAGATACCCCATCAACAGCCTTTAATATTCCCTTATTCTTACTAAAAATCGATTTCTTAGTATTGAAATATTTACATAGATTTTTTATTTCTATTAGTTTCTCCATGCTACTCATCTTCCTTCCTCCTCTTCAATGGAGTTTCAACCTTTGGTGCCCTATTATCATTTAGCCAACAAGCAGATTTATGTCCTGGAGTTATTTCATAATATTCAGGTCTATGCTCTTTACATACTTCCATAGAATATTTACATCTAACATAAAATGGACATCCCTTTGGAGGTTTAAATAAATCTGGTGGTTGACCATCTATAGGTCTTAATCTTTCTCTTACCAAGGTATTAGGATTAGGAACACTTTCCATAAGACCCCAAGTATATGGATGTTTAGAATTATAGAATATATCCTTTACAGTTCCTTGCTCTATAATAAGACCTCCATACATTACATTCACATTATCACAAATATCTGCAACAACTCCCAAATCATGTGTAATAAGAATTATAGATGTATTTAGTTTTTCCTTTATATCCTTCATTATCTCTAAAATTTGTGCTTGTATCGTAACATCTAGTGCAGTAGTTGGTTCATCCGCTATCAATAGCTTTGGATTACAAGTTAATGCCATAGCTATCATAACCCTTTGTCTCATACCCCCAGAAAACTCATGTGGATATTGCTTCATTCTGCTTTCAGGACTAGGTATACCAACTAAGTGTAATAATTCTACAGCTTTTTTATGTGCTTCTTCTTTAGTCATCTTCTTATGGATTCTAAGCGGCTCCATAATTTGATTTCCTATAGTCATAAGCGGATTCAAAGAAGTCATAGGATCTTGGAAAATCATGGATATATCATTTCCTCTTATGGTAGACATATCTTCCTCACTGATAGATACTATATCCTTATCTTCAAATCTTACTTTCCCCTCTTTTACTTTACCATTATCATCTAAAAGCCTCATAATAGACATCATTGTAACACTTTTTCCACTACCAGATTCTCCAACTATACCCATAACCTCACCATGTTCTAGATTAAATGAAACTCCCCCTACAGCTTGCACTTCTCCAAATTGAGTATAGAAAGATGTTTTTAAATTATTTACTTCTAACAAATTACTCATCCTTCCACCTCCTACTTTTTAATCTTTGGATCTAGAGCATCTCTAAGCCCATCACCAAGCATATTAAATGAAAAAATTGTTATACATATAGCCAACGTCGGAAATAAAAGCTGATACGGATATAATCTTAAAGTAGATAAAGCATCACTAGCTAAAGTTCCCCATGATGCAAGTGGTGGTACTAATCCTAATCCAATAAAACTTAAAAAAGCTTCTGAAAATATTGCAGTTGGTATTTGCAGTGTAAGAGTTACTATAATTGGACCTAAACAATTTGGAATTAGATGTTTAAATAGTATTCTCTTACCCTGAGCTCCTAAAGTTTTAGCAGCTAAAATAAATTCTTGTTGTTTAAGCTGAAGTATTTCTGCCCTAACAATTCTAGCCATACCTATCCAATAAGAAATAGCCAAGGCTACAATAATATTGAATAAACCACCTTTTTCGAGAATGACCATTAATAGTATTACATATATTGTCATAGGTATAGAAGATATTATATCTACAATTCTCATCATAATATTATCTACCCATCCACCTATAAGTCCAGCAATTCCACCATATACTATGCCTATAACCAAATTAAGTATAGATGCCACAAAACCAATTATTAAAGAATATCTAGCACCATACATAACCCTTACAAACAAATCTCTTCCTAGTGAATCTGTTCCAAACCAATGCTCTGCAGACGGTCCTTGGTTAGTAAGCATTAAGTTATTTGTCGTATAATCATGTTTAGAAAACCAAGGAATAAATATAGCTCCTAGAGTTATAAGGATAACAAAGATAAGCCCTACTATTGCTAACTTATTTTTTTTAAGTTTTCTCCACGAATCTTTCCAATAAGATACACTTGGCCTATTTATTGTATCCTTTTGTTTACTACCCTCATCTACAAAGACAAAATCCTTTTCTAAAATTTCATTAATTTCTTCATTAAATTCCATAACATCACCTCCTACGCTTCAACATTTTCTAATTTAATTCTTGGATCTATAATTACATACATAATATCCACAATTAAATTACATAGTATAAGAAGTGTACTATAGAATATAGTTACTCCAAGTATAGTTGTATAATCTCTATTTGTTATTGTAGTTACAAACTCTCTTCCAAGTCCAGGTATAGCAAATATCTTTTCTACTACAAAGCTACCAGTTAATATCCCTGCAATCAATGGACCTACGTAGGTTACTATAGGGATTAATGTATTTCTAAGAGCATGTTTAAACATGATTCTTCTACCATTAACTCCTTTTGCCTTTGCAGTTCTAATATAATCTGATTTCAAAACTTCTAAAAGTTTAGATCTTGTAAGTCTAGATATAAATGCTATGGAATATCCAGCTAGAGCTACTGATGGTAAAATATAACTCTTTAAGTTATCTAACCCTGTTATTGGAACTAAGCTTAGTTTAACTCCAAATACATACATCAATAATGTAGCTATAACAAAGCTTGGCAATGTAACTCCCAGTGTAGCAAGTACCATACATATTGAATCTGGCCACTTATTATATTTAAGAGCAGCAATTATCCCTAAAAGTATTCCAAAAATTAAGGAAATTGCCACAGCTACTCCACCAAGTTTAGCAGATGCCGGGAAAGAATAACCTATTATTTCTTGTACTTCTCTTCCTTTGTATCTCATACTTGGACCTAGATCCCCCTTAAGCAAGTCCTTTAAATACATAGAATATTGCTCCCCTAAAGATTTATCTAATCCATATTTTGCTTCTAAACTAGCCTTTATTTCTGGCGGTAGTGGCTTTTCACCATCAAAAGGTCCACCAGGCATTAATCTCATTAAAAAAAATGTCGCAGTGATAACTATAAATATAGTTACTACACTTATACCTAGTCTTTTTAGAATGTATTTAATCAAATTCTCACCCCCCATTTTTTATATGATATATATATATTGATTTATTCTCTCAATATTCCATTAATTTTTGTTTAATCCATTACTTTTTAATGATAAATTAATAACAATCTTCATATATATCTATATTTCACTATTTCTTAATGGGTTAATGTGCTTTGTTGCTCAATAAAGCTAAGTAATTATATTTTTCAAAAAAAGAAAAGCGCCTTAAAATTTTGCACTCTTTAAGATATTTATTCACATTTCATTAAGGAAATGATGCTTAAACATCAATTTAAGACCTAGTGTATTTTAAGACAACTCTTTAAACTATTAATTTATATTTTTCTTTACAAAGGTACCTTCCTTCATAATTATCTGCATGTTACCACTTCTTATATCATGAATATCCTTTAATGGATTTCCATTCAATACAATAATATCAGCAAACTTACCTGACTCCAAAGTGCCTGTTATATCATCAATTTTTAGCATTTCTGCTCCATTTTTTGTAGCTGCTAAAATTACCTCCATATTGGTAAGTCCAGCTTTACAAAGAGTATACATTTCAGTTATTGCATATTCTCCATAGGGAGTTAAGCTACTACAGAAGGAATCTGAACCTACTGTTATTCTTATTCCCTTCTTATTTGCATTTCTTAGATTACTTATTATACGATTTAGCTCCTTTTCAGCTACTGTCTCTCCCTCATAATCATCTAAAATTTTTCTATAGGGAGGCTCGTACACTGTAAACCACTGATAGAAGAATTGAAGGGTTGGACAAAAGCTTATATTCTTTTCCTTCATTATTTCTAAACATTCTTCATTTAATTCCTGACCATGGATTATAGCAGAAACTCCTGCCTTACATGAATTTAAAGCTCCTTCATAACCTTCAGCATGAGACCAAACCGGTAATCCAACCATATTGCATTCATCTATCACAGCTTGTATTTCCTCCATACAATAGTGAGATGCTGCTTTGGCATCATGTCTCCATATACCACCTCCAGTAGACCATATTTTTATAGCATCAGGATTTTCACGTATTCGTTTTCTGATAGACTTACGCAATTCCCAAGGTCCATCAACTCTTTCTGCCCATGGATGTGAATCTTCATTATAGTTCAATGGTAAATTATGTGAATCTCCATGTCCTGAAGTTCTACAAAATCCTAAACCTGTTGCAACTATACGTGGTCCTGGTATTATTCCTTCTTCAATCATATTTCTAAGATGAATTCCAGAACGAGAAATTTCACCTACGGATGTTAGTCCATGCTCTAAAGCTTCTCTAGCTTGAGCAACAGCTACTATTGTCTTTTGTATCACAGGCTCTAATACCCACTCTGTATCACTATCTGTTCTATTTCCGCTAAAATGTAGATGAGAATCTATAAGCCCTGGCATAATAGTTTTTCCTGATATATCTATTATTTCATAATTCTCTTCTATTTCTTTCATCACTCCAGCATAAGTAATTTTCTTATTTTCAACAAGAACTAAGGAATTTTCTACAGGTTCAGTTCCTGATCCATCTATCAATAGTCCTCCTATAAATGCTATACTTCTCATATTTTACCTCCCAAAAATTATTCACATTATTATGGCTTCACTTTGACATACTCCAATAGTTTGCCTCAACTCATTATTATACCATATATGTAAAATTAAACAGGGTTAATTTTATGTTTTTTATAATTTATTTCATGAAAATAAAATGAGTAGACAATAATTACATTATCTACTCATGGTCTAACTAAGTAACTTAATTTAATTATATAAATTATTAACTAGTTATAAATTGACCACCATTTATATGAATAGTTTCTCCAGTTATAAATGAAGCCCCATCTCCAGCTAAGAATACATAGCTTTCTGCAATTTCAACAGGCTGACCTGCTCTTTTAAACAAGGTATTACTGCCGAAAGTAGATACCTTATCACTATGAAAGGATGATGGTATAAGTGGCGTCCATACTGGACCTGGTGCCACTGCATTTACCCTTATTCCTCTTGTAGCCAATGACTTTGATAAACTTCTAGTTAGGGCTGTTAAAGCTCCTTTAGTACAAGAATAATCTATTAAAGTTTCATTTCCTTCATAGGCTGTTACAGAAGTTGTATATATTATTGAATCCCCCTTCTTCATATGAAATAGTACTTCTTTTGTTAAATAGAAAGCTCCAAAGAAGTTTGTATCAAAGGTTTTATGTAATTGCTTACTAGTTATCTCATTAATTTGTTGACACTCATGTTGTTCTGCAGAATTTGATACAAAAATATTTATAACTCCATACTTTTGTACTACTTTTTTTATAGCTTCCTTGCAGAAGTCTTCATTACCAATATCTCCAGAGATGAGCAAACACTCTCCTCCTCTTTCTTCAATAAGACTTTTTGTTTCCTTAGCATCTTCATGTTCATTTAAATAAATTATACATACCTTTGCTCCTTCTTTTGCATATAGTATAGAAACAGCCCTTCCTATACCACTATCTCCACCTGTAATTAAAGCTATTTTGCCCTTTAATCTGTCTGAAGTTTTATGATAATCATCTATTTCATAGATAGGTTTTGGTTCCATTTCACTTTCAATGCCTGGCTGTATACTTTGATGTTGAGGCTTAAACCCAATTGGAAAATCGTAGTCCATTTTAACACTCCTTATCTATATATAGAAATTAATATTTTAACTCCATTACTCTTGCTTTATCTTTTTTACTTTACTATATACCCTGTATGACAAATACAGTCCTTAATTTCTTCTGGAGTTGCTGGACTGTTATAATTTACTTCAACTGTACCCCTTGCTATATCAACACAGACCTGTTGTACACCATTAATTTTATCTAAAGAATTATTTAACTTAGTTCTACTTTCTGAATTTACTAATCCTGAAACATTATAATGTACTGATTTCATTTTAATTTACCTCCAATTATTAGTTTTCTAATATATTATCTTTTAAAAGAGCAATTTTTATGCATAGAAATACTAATTCTAAACTATACACCTTTCATTTTTGTAAATTAATCTATAAAAAAAGACACTACCTATGTAGCGCCTTTAAATCTTATATTTTATTCCTAAATTGCTTGGAGTTTACTTAATAAGTCATCTATTTTTAATCCGTGAACCATACATGCTTCTTCAAGAGTTTCCGCTTGTGCTGAAGGACATCCAACACAACCCATCCCAAAACTCATTAAAACTTCTGCTGCTTTCTCGTTTTGTCTTATTACTTCCCCAATAGTCATTTCCTTTGTTACTTGCATAACTATTACCTCCATTTTTATTTTGATTAACTTAGATATAAATATATATCATTAAACATAGTATACTACATTTCTACAGATTTAATTATTTAATTTTTATATCTATATTAATTCACCTATTTTTTTTATTAATGCCATACAACTTTTTAACGTAGTATCAGTATCATCTAAACATGGATTAAATTCTACAAAATCCATAGATTTAACTAATCTAGTATTAAATATACTAGTTAATAACTTCTCTGCATCATTTATATTAAATCCATTTGGAACTGGAGTTCCCGTGCCCTTTATTAATTCTGGATCTACAGAATCTATATCAAAGCTAATATGAATATTATTTATTCCTCGTGCTTTTAAACCTTCCAAAAGATCCTTACACACTTTATCTACACCTATTTCTCTTACTTTATCCATAGTCCAAACAGTTAAATTTTTATCTTTAATTAATTGAAGTTCACCTTCATCTAAATCTCTTGCTCCAATTATAAATACATTTTCCTTTTTAACTTTTATACCATTAAAATACAAATTTGTTAAAGATTCATCACCAAAACCCATGGATGCAGCTAATGGCATACCATGAACATTTCCTGTAGGACTTGTCTCAAAGGTATTTATGTCTCCATGAGCATCAATCCATATTACAGCTAAATCTCCCTGGAAATATTTACTTGAACCAGCAACGCTTCCCATAGCTAAAGCATGATCTCCACCTAAAGTTATAGGAAAACCTCCACCGCATAGGGAACTATAAACTGAATTAGCTAAATTCTCAGTTACTTCTATAATTTCATTAATGTATTTTGCATTTACTCCGGCCGCAAAAGGTTGCTTATCCTTTGTATTATTAACATAAATATTTCCTAAATCATATACCTTATTTTTATGATTTTCTAATAATTCTTTAATTCCATTTTCTCTTAATTCATCTGGTCCATTTTCTACCCCTGCTCTATCACATCCATAATAAAGAGGTACTCCAATTAAGTTAATATCCATATAAATCCCCTCCGTTAAAATGCCACTTATGTTATATTAGCATTCAGTCAAATTTCACTTTCAAATCCCTATTTCTATTATGTATCTATCTAATATAACCTAGAAATTTATCAGCAATTATTACTTTATTCCAAAACTAATAAAATTACAATAGAAAACTAATATTTATTTTATCGAATATATATATTTTTATATAATAACTGTTATAATATTCACTGTTCTAATGGATAATTATGTGGTTAACTTAAAGGTTTTATAATATATGTAATAAACTTCATTTCATTTTAAAGAATATTTTATAAAAATTTCAATATATTAAACTTTTCATATATTCCATTGCCTGTTATTAAAATATGTATTTTTATACATACATCAAGTTATAATTTAGGAATACTTTCTCAAATATAATAAAGCCTATTTCAATATTATCTTTGAAATAGACTTTCTATCTATATTTTTTTATAAAGAGTTATTTCTGTTTCTCCCTCTTGAAGTTTAGCGAGTTCTGGTACAAGATTAGAAAAATGTATTGAATTGTTATGTAACTTTATTGCTTCTTCACTCTTCCAAACCTCAATAAATGCAACTTTATCACTATTTCTTAAATCTTCGTAAAGATCATACTCTATACATCCAGTTTCTTTCCTGCTTTCTTCTATAAGTTTATTGGCTAAATTTTTAAATTCTTCTTTTTTATCTTTTTTTATAGTCTTTTTTGCTACAATAGTAATCATATTCATATACCTCCAATATAAATTATTTTAGTTAATGTTCACCATAATATCTCCCCATACCTACTTCAAGCTTCATAGATTTTAACCTTCGCAGAATAGAGAAATATAAAAATAGTTAAACAGCCTATAAAAGAATTATATCATCTTTACTAAAATTTACATATAAAAATGAGGACTTAAAACAGCTTTCACAGATGCTTTAAATCCTCATACTCTAGTTTTACCCAGATAAAATTCGATTATTTTTCTATTATAGTTCCTGTAATACCATGTAAAGCTTCTTTAGCTTTTTCTAGTGAAGTTATTAAAGCTTTACCATTATTACTAAATTTAACATAGTCCATACATGCTTCTACCTTAGGTAACATTGAACCCTTAGCAAAATGACCTTCTTGTATATATTTACCAGCTTTTTCTAGATTAATTTCTGATAGTTCTTCTTGATTTGGTTTATTAAAGTTTATACAAACTCTATCAACAGCTGTTAAAATAACTAGCATTTCTGCATCTAAATCTTTTGCAAGTTTTGCGCTTGATTTATCTTTATCTATAACTGCGGCAACACCTCTAAGAGATCCATCAGATTCCTCTACTACAGGAATACCACCACCGCCAACAGTAATAACTATAGTTCCTTGTTCAACTAATTGTTTAACTGTTTCAAGCTCTACAATTTTTTGCGGCTGTGGAGATGCAACTACTCTTCTATATCCTCTACCTGCATCTTCTACAAATGTAAATCCTTTTTCTGCAGCTATCTTTTCAGCTTCTTCCTTACTATAGAACATTCCTACTGGCTTACTTAAGTTTCTAAAAGCTTCATCATTTTCATCAACTACAACTTGAGTAACTACAGTAGCAACATTTTTTCTAATTCCTCTAGATATAAGCTCTGTTCTAATGGATTGTTGTAAGTGATATCCAATATATCCTTGACTCATGGCACCACATTCTGCAAAAGGCATTAATGGAGTATTTGCTCCATTATTTGCAGCAAATTCCATAGCTAAGTTTATCATTCCAACCTGTGGACCATTACCATGGCCAACAATTACATTATAGCCTTCTTCTACTAAATCAACGATGGTTTTTGCTGTATGCTTAACTAAATCTAATTGTTCTTCAGCTGTTTTTCCTAAGGCGTTTCCCCCTAAAGCTATTACTAGTTCCTTCATTTAATTCACCCCATATATAATTTAAATATAAAATATGTTGAGACTATTATATTTTTATCTATGCCTTAAATATAATATTTTATTGTTTAGCTAATTAAATAATAGGGTAAACCCCTTCCTTTCTTAATTTTAAGAAGGAGTTTAATTATTATAGCCCTATAGTTGCAGCCATAACTGCTTTAATTGTATGCATTCTATTTTCAGCTTCATCAAATACTACGGATTGTTTTGACTCAAATACCTCATCAGTAACTTCCATTTCTGTCATTCCAAATTTTTCTCCCATTTCTTTTCCTACTACAGTTTTTAAATCGTGGAATGCTGGTAGACAGTGCATGAATATAGCTTCTGGTTTAGCATTTTCCATAGCAGCCCTATTTACTTGATATGGTCTTAGCTCTTTTATTCTTGCTTCCCAAACTTCATCTGGTTCTCCCATAGATACCCAAACATCTGTATAGATAACATCTGCATTTTTTGTTCCAACCATAACATCTTCAGTTAATGTTATAGTACATCCATTTTCCTTTGCAATTTCCTTGCAAGTTTCAACTAGCTCCTCAGCTGGGAATAATTCTTTTGGTGCACAAGCTGTAAAATTTAAACCCATTTTTGCACAAGCAACCATTAAAGAGTTACCCATATTATTTCTGGCATCACCCATATATACAAAGTTAATTCCTTTTAATCTTCCAAACTTCTCTTCTATAGTCAATAAGTCTGCAAGCATTTGAGTTGGATGGAATTCAGTTGTTAATCCATTCCAAACTGGAACTCCTGCATAAGCTGCTAATTCCTCAACTATTTCTTGGTCAAAACCTCTATATTCTATACCATCATACATTCTACCTAATACTCTAGCTGTATCTGCAATAGATTCCTTTTTACCCATTTGAGAACCTGTAGGTCCTAAATAAGTAACACCCATACCTAAATCCATAGCTCCTACTTCAAAAGAACATCTTGTTCTAGTAGAATCCTTAGCAAATAATATTGCAACATTCTTTCCCTCTAAATTTTTATGAGGTACTCCAGCTCTCTTTAAATTTTTGAAGTCCTTAGATAAGTCTAATAAATATCTAATTTCCTCAGGTGTAAAATCTAATAATTTTAAAAATGAACGTCCTCTTAAATTAATTGCCATTGTTATACTCCCCCTAATATGTTGTTTTTTATATAATTTTATTTTATTCTTCTTCAGTATTTAATTATTGAATACTGAAAGAAGATTTTTTATTTTACAAATATATTATATTTTTAGTTAATTTAAAATGCAAAATAAATATTGTTTATATTTGTGTCATTAAACCTCACGAATCAAAGGCATAGACATACATCTAGGGCCTCCACGCCCCCTTGATAATTCGGATGATGGTATAACATGAGTTTTTATCCCATACTCTTCCAATATCTTGTTAGTTACATAATTCCTTGAATATACAATAACTTCACCTGGTCTTATACATAAAGTATTAGAGCCATCATTCCATTGCTCTCTTTGTGAAATTACATAATCTCCTCCACCACATCGAATTAACTTTACATCACATTCTAAATATTTCGACAATACCTCTTGTAATGTCATACTTTCTTTAGTAATTTTCACTTTTCCATTTTCCCCTTTAGTTAATTCAAATATTTCAAGAGGTCCTTCTATTTGTGGGTGAATAGTGAATTTATCATAATCAACTTGAGTAAATACTGTATCTAGGTGCATATATGCTCTAGTCTTTGGTATTTTAAATGCTAATACAGTTTCAATTTTGCTATCTGGTGTTTCAAAGAATATTCTCTCTGAAATTTTTTCAATTGCCTGTGGAGCTGTCCTTTGAGATATTCCAATTGCAAGAACCTTTTCAGATATATTAAGAATATCTCCCCCCTCTATATTATAATCAAAATTCCTGTCATAAAGCCTATTAGTTCCCTTAAAATCAGGATAATATTTAAATATAAAGTGTGCATATATAGTTTCCCTATTTCTTGTTTCAGAATACATCCTATTTAAGCTTATTGAATTTCCAATGGATGCAAAGGGATCTCTCGTAAAATAAAGATTTGGCATTGGATCTGTAATAAATGGATATGCCTCATTTAAAAAATCCTCTAAATGCCTTGCTTTTGCTTTCTTCAATTCTGACTTACTAATTCCAGCCATAGTCTTTCTAATTAACTCTTCATTGCAATTAAAACTAATTAAATAGTTATATAATTCTTCTTTAACTTGTTCACTCTCTACTTTAGCTTCTTTTATAAACATTTTAATAAATTCATCTTTAACATCTGGGTCTTCCATTACTTTTGCTGCCAATTCATGTAAATATACAACTTCTACTCCATTGTCTCTTAAAACCTGTGCAAAGGCATCATGTTCTTCCTGTGCTACTTTTAAATAAGGAATATCATCAAATAATAATCTCTCCAGATATTCCGGTGTTAAATTCTCAATTTCTGCACCAGGCCTATGCAACAAGACTTTTTTTAATGGTTTAATTTCGCTTGTAACATTTATTCCCATAATTCTTTCCTTTCTTATACAACATTTTGTTAATTAAAAATACTTTATTTAAATTAACAATTTTTTATTTATAATATCAATATCCCATAACCTAAGTAATAAATTAAATTATGTAATATTGTTTTACACAAGTAAAAGTTTACACTCTATTTATTTTTAGCCTTGAACAAACCTAAACTATTGGTTATAAAAATTTCTCCATTTTTATCAATTATTTTTTTTATATAACCTTCAAATTCTTTTTTCTTAGAATCAATAATGTCTAATATATTTCCAGGTATAGAATAGATATATTCTAATATATTATTGGTGTCATTAACTATAAGCTTATCATCATACAAAACTTTCTCTACTGTATTAAAATACTTACTAAGTATTTTTTCCCCATTCTCTAATCCAAATTTACAAGATAACTTATCTTCATATATGCGTATATTACTACTAAAGCTTAACATTAATTCTTGTAACTCCTTTAAATGATTACTTCCAATAGTAGAACAGTATACTACTCCATTAGGTTTAATAACTCTTTTTATCTCAGCCAGAGCTAAATCTATATCTTTCATAAAAAATAATATATGATTAGCAATTACTACATCAAAACTATTATCATCAAAGGGTAATGAGGTTAAATCAGTTATTATAAAATTAAACCTTTTAGAATTATCTCGTAAATTTAACTTTGCTTCATTTATCATATCTTCACATATCTCTGTTAGAGTAACCTCTATACTCTCATGTAGATTGTCCATATTTTTAGCCCATAGAACTCCATTACCACAACCTATTTCTAAAACCTTATCCTTCTTTTTAATTTTCATATTATCAAATACCCATGGATACCAACCATACCTATTTGTTGAGAATCTATCCATTAACTTCACACCTTCATTTAAATTAGATGCATCTCTACTACGTTGCAGTAATTCCTTCTCACTCTCTAAAGATTTTATTACATCAATAGCCTCTTCCCATTTCATATTAGAGTTCTCATTCATACTAAATTCAGCTGTTTCTATAGCATTTAATACTACCTTCATATTATTCATCTTATTTTTAATAATACTTTTCTGAAGTTTCAGAGAATTCATCATATCTTCTTTCTTATAATCACAATTTTCTGTGCTTATAATTTCATCTAAGGATAATCCCAAGTACTTTAAAGCTAAGATTTTTTTTAATTTTATAAAATCTTCATCAGAGTAATATCTATATCCTAGGTTATTAGTATATGATGGCTTAAGAATTCCTTTGCTATCATAATATCTAATAGTTCTAATGGTAACTCCTGCTTTCTTTGCAAATTCCCCAGTGGTATAAAATTCATCACTATTCATATTTATCCCTCCAAAGCAATCGTATACCTTACCCTATATTAATATAATAGAAGGTTACGTAAGGTAACTGTCAATACCTTTTTATGAATTTTATTACATTTATACAACATACTTAGTGTTGTATGTAATAATTGTATCATAATTTTGCATAATATTCTTACTTTTTTAGTTAACTTCAAATTTTCTATCTAATACTTATATTGTTATAAAAGTAAAAAGACAGAATTGACTAGTTAAATCTAGTTTTCTATCTTTTTATACATTAATTATATAATTTCACATCAGCTATAAACTCCAATACTTTTTCCTCATTTGTTGCCCAAGATGTGACAAGACGAATAGCTGAATTCTCTTTATCAATTTTTTCCCAAGTCATAAATAAGTATTTTTTTTCAAGACTATTAATTAATTTATTAGGGAGTATAGGAAAGACTTGATTACTAGATGAATTTATCATAAAACTGTAACCAGCATCTTCAATGCCCTTTTTAAGAATTTCCGCCATATTATTAGCGTGAGTTGCTAAATCAAAATATAGATTATCCTTAAATAATTCTTCAAATTGAATTCCTAGTGTTCTTCCCTTTGCAAGTAGAGCTCCCTTTTGTTTAATATGGTATCTGAAATCCTTTTTTAAAGTATCTCTACATATTACAAGAGCTTCTCCTATTAAAGCTCCTCCTTTGGTTCCACCTATATAAAAGGCATCTACTAATTGAGCTAATTCATAGATTTTCATATTGTTTTCACTAGAACATAGTGCAGAGCCTAATCGTGCACCATCAACATAGAGATATAAATTGTATTTTTTACACACTTCACTTAACTCTTCTACCTCTTCCCTTTTATATATTGTTCCTATTTCTGTAGAGTTAGAAATATATACAAGTTTTGGCTTTACCATATGTTCATCAGTGTGCTCTTCTATTACAGCTTCTATATTTTTTCTGGTTAATTTTCCATCTTCCACGTCTACAGAAATAACCTTATGCCCTGTAGCCTCAATGGCTCCAGTTTCATGAACTAGCACGTGACCAGTATTTGCTGCAATTACCGCTTCATGAGGTCTTAAGAAGGCTGATAAAGCAGTAAGATTAGTTTGGGTTCCTCCAACTAAAAGATGAACATCTACATCTTCTCTTCTTATTTTTTCCTTAATTAACTTAATAGCTCTTGCTGTAAATATATCTTCTCCATAACCTTCACTCTGCTCCATATTACACTTGATTAATGCCTCTAATATTCTTGGATGCGCTCCTTCACTATAGTCATTTTTAAAGCTATACATAATAATACTACCTCCATTTTTTCATATTCTATCACTTTGCCATAGAAATATCAATAAAGGCTAAATAGACTTATGAAAGGGGCTCTTATTATGATTTTGCACTTATTACATATATGTTAAATATTGTGCATTTGTCTTTAGTAAAGAACTTTATTTGTGTATACTATAAATAAATTAGTTTTAAAATTGCTATTTAATATAATAGATCATGCTAAAAATTAATATAAGGATGTGTAATATGAATATAAAAAAATTAATAATTGTAATGATTTTACTAATATTTATTATAACCTTCTGTTATTGGCAAAATAATAATATAGTTGTAACTAATATAGATTACGTAAACTCAAAAATTCCTAGTGGTTTTAATGGTTATAAAATTCTTCAAATTTCAGATTTACATAATAAAGAATTTGGAGCTAATCAAAAAAATCTAATATCCTTAACTAAAGAAATTAACCCGGATATAATTGTAATTACTGGTGATTTAATTGATAGCCGAAGAACAAATAAAGATAATATGAATATAGCTACTTCCTACATTAAATCAGCTGTAGATATAGCTCCCGTATACTATGTATCTGGAAATCATGAATCAAGATCAGATTTATATGAAGAATTAAAAATCATCTTTGAAGAGTATGGTGTCATAAATATGGATAACACTTATAAAAATATACAGTTAAATGGTGTTACTATTTCTCTTTTAGGACTAGCAGACATATGCTTTAATCCTATAGATAATTACGAGTACCCTAACTCTCCTTTTAGCTTTGATGAAATATTGAGAAACTTAAAAACTAAAAGTAAAAATAATTTTACTATTCTCCTTTCTCATAGACCCGAGTTAATTACACTTTATGCCAAAGAAAATATAGATTTAGTATTTTCTGGTCATGCCCATGGTGGACAAATTCGCCTTCCATTTTTAGGGGGAATTATAGCTCCAGATCAAGGCTTTTTTCCTCAATATACTAATGGAATCCACAGATTAAATTCTACATCTTTAGTAATTAGTAGAGGACTTGGTAACAGCCTAGCTCCTCAAAGAATATTTAATCGCCCTGAATTAGTAGTTGTAACTTTATCAAATGAATAAATTGATAATGTACTATTTCCTCAGTTGTAAATTGAAATACAACCTCAGTTGTAAATCGAAATGCAACCCTTCCGATACCTACTATGTTGTGATGATTACAATAAATATTTATTGTAATACGATAAATCTTTATTGTATTATTTTAACTTCTATGATAATCTTAGATTATAAACTTTTATTCATCTAAGATTTTTATTTATAGGAGGAAATATAAAATGTTAAAAAGGTTTAATGTTAAAATCCCCAAAAACTACAAAGGACCATTATATTCATTAATTATCAATTTCTTAAAAGGACCATTATATTCATTAATTATCAATTTCTTAATAGTAATTATTTATTCATCAATAAACATTATTATTAAACCTTTAAACTTATGTTTTAGAGGATGGATTGATATGATTGCAAGTATTTGTTTATATCTAATGGGAATTAGTCTAATAATTTTGATCGCTACAGCTTTATGCAATTTATATAAACATAAATTTTTAAAACCCCTTACCTTTACTTTAGCTACTTTATTTATACTAATATTTAGCTTTTTTAGTTTTATTATATTTGCATTTACTTATAGTCCTGAACATACTATTACAAAAAATAATAAAAAAGTAATAGCAAAAGTCCATATGGGACTTCTTCACTCTTTTACTGAATTTTATGAACCAGCAACCATATTTTTCAAACGTCCATCTAATATTCAACATGAGGAATTCAAAGGTAGCTATGATCCCTACAAATAAATTATTTAACCTAAATCATTTTTTAATAAGCACTTTTTGCATTATTTAAAGCAATATAAACACTATTTATAGGAAATCTACTCCGTATAATAAGAATATACGAGTTTATTTATGAGTTTATTTAATTGCGGAGGAATAATTATGAAGTTATATAAATTGCTTAATAAAATTAGTTACACCTTAATAAATGGATATGTGGATATAAACATCGAAAACGTGAGTTATGATTCTAGAGAGATAAAGCCAAACTCTTTATTTATATGTATAAATGGTAATAATATTGATAGTCATAATCTTGTCGATGAAGCAGTTAAAAATGGTGCTATTGCCATATTAGTAGAGAAAGATATTACTTATTCAAATAATGATATAGTTATGATAAAAGTGAAAGATACTAGAATTTCTTTGGCTAATATATGTAATATATTTTATAAGGAGCCCTCAAAAGGAATAGAACTTGTAGGAGTAACAGGAACAAATGGGAAAACTACAATTACACATTATATTAAAGATGTATTAGAATCCACTGGAAAAACTGTAGGTGTCATCGGTACCTTAGGCTTCAAACTTACCAATCAAAAAGTAAATATTAGCAAAACTACTCCAACTACTCCTGAAGCTTTGGAACTTCAAAAAGCCTTTAGAGAATTTAAAGATAATAATGCTAAGAGTGTCATTATGGAAGTTACTTCTTCTGCTCTAGCAAAACACAGAGTAGATTTTTGTGATTTTGATATAGGAATATTTACTAACTTATCTCAAGATCATTTAGATGAACATGGTACCATGGAAGCATATAAAAGAGAAAAAATGAAGTTATTTTATAAATGTAAATTAGGAATTATTAATATTGATGACAATGTTTCAAAAGAAATAATAAAAGAAGTGCCATGTAAAATACTAACTTATGGAATAGAAAATTCAGCTGATATTCAAGCTACTGATGTAATGTATAGAAGGAATTCTGTTAGTTTTAAAGTGAATTTTAAAAAAACTTGTAACGAAGTTAATGTAAAAATTCCCGGTAAATTTACCGTATACAATGTATTAGCTACAATAGCTGCATGTTATTCCTTAGGAATGAGCATTGAGAACATTATAACACTACTCCCCAATATTAACCCTGTTCCTGGTAGAATTGAATTGATAAAAAACAACTTAAATAAAAATATAATAGTAGATTATGCTCATACTCCAGATGCTTTGGAGAAACTCCTCATTATGGCAAGAGAAATAACCTGTGGACGAATTATTACTGTCTTTGGTTGTGGTGGAGATAGAGATACAACCAAGCGTGGGATTATGGGTAAAATAGCTGGCTCTTTATCAGATTATTGTATAATTACTTCTGATAATCCTAGAACTGAAAATCCAAGATTAATCATCGATGATATAGAATTAGGAATGTTATCTACAATGACTCCTTATGAAAAAATTATTAATAGAAAAAATGCTATAGAAAAAGGATTAAAAATACTAAAAGATGATGATTTGCTTATAATTGCTGGAAAAGGTCATGAAGACTATCAAATTATAGGTAAAAGAAAATTTCATTTCGATGATAGAGAAGTTGTTATAAATGCTATTAAAAACTTTTTAAAATAAGACAATATATTATTGATTAATGGCTTATGGATAAATTTCCATAAGTCATTATTTGTATAAGAAGAATTATAAGTGAAATAAAACACATACTAACCTAGAGGTGATAATATTGAAACACATATTAATAACTGGTTGTGGTTCTGGTCTTGGACGTAAAGCAGCTATAACCTTGGCCAGTAGAGGTCACTATGTTTATGCAACCACTCATACCGATGAACAGGCATACAAATTAAATATGTTAAATAGAAAATGGAAACTTCCCATTGAAAGCTTTAAGTTAGATGTATTATGTAAAGAGGATAGAGAAAAAGTAAGAAACTTACCTATAGACGTACTAATAAATAATGCTGCCATAGGAGATTCTGGCTCCGTAGCTGAGATAGATGTAAACAGATTTAGGGCTACTTTTGAAACCAATGTGTTTTGTCCTATAGAATTGACTCAGATTGTTTTAAAAGGAATGATAAAAAGAAGAAAGGGAAGAATTATATTTCTTTCTTCCTTAACTGGTCGCATGGCTATACCATTTTTATCTCCCTACTGTTCTACTAAATTCGCCCTTGAATCCATTGGGTATTGTTTAAATAAAGAACTTAAGCAACTTCCAAGAGTGAATATTCCTGTAATCTTAATTGAACCTGGTTCCTATGCTACAGGTTTCAATCAATTAAATATAAGTAAACAGTTTAATTGGATGAAGGTAAGCTCATACTTTAAAAATAGAATAAATAAATTACAGAGGAAACAATATCTATACTTTAAACTAACTGAATCATCTAATTTGGATAGCATAGTCATGAAATATGTATCTGCTACAGAAGAACCTCACCCTAAATTTAGATACATAGCTCCTTGTGTTCAAGGATGTGTTGTAAAAGCTAAAAACATATTAAAAAACTAATTATAAGGAGGCCTATAATGAATAGCAAATATAACAATAACTTTGAAGAAATTCTATTTAAGCCAAAAGATATTATTTCTTCTATGGATGGTGATTTAGACCATGTAACTACTTTAAATAAAGATTTAGATTGTTTAAAAATTAACGATGATTTTTCCAACGAAGAACAGGTTAAGGACCAACATACAATTCAAACCCAAAACTCTAAAAACATACTAATAGATGCATTAGGTAAAACAGAAAAAGGTCATGAAACCCTAAGTAATCTTAATAATAGAAAAAACTCTGTAAATCTAAATAGCTTACCTTTAATGAATAAATAAATGAAGCCATAAAATGACTATGTGACATTCATATCATATAGTCATTTTTATATTTATATATTAATAATTAACTTTTTCTAAGGATTACTTTCTTCATTGGAATATTTATTAATTAAATCATATTTTAGTGTCCATAATTTTTCTGATAAATCAACATAGTACTTGTGAGGATTTTTAAGCCTCAAAGACTCCTCCCAGAGGGTTTCAACCTGTCCTTTGCAATACTCTCTAATTTCTTGAATACTAGGACATGAATATACACATTGCCCTTTATCAAAGATTTTCACTTGTAATTCTTTTACATAATAGTCTGTTAAAACAGTTTTCTTCCATGTATGAACAGGGTGAAAAAGAATATATGGCTTACTTTCATCTACAACTTCATCCCTTAAGGTAAGTAAATCACCTACTGCTTTATTAGTTTTCTTATGATAAAACCTATACAATTTTTTAAAACCAGGATTAGTTACCTTTTCTGGATTTTCACTTAATTTTATTTTAGACTCTAATTTATTTCCATTTTCTATAGCTACTAACTTATATACTCCTCCAAATACAGGATTAGATTTAGAAGTTATTAGATTTTCTCCCACTCCAAAGATATCTATCTCAGCACCCTGTAGTAACAAGTCACTAATAAGGTATTCATCTAAGGAATTAGATGCAGTTATTTTACAATCTTCCATGCCAGCTTCATCTAACATTTTCCTAGCAGCCTTTGAAAGATATGCAATATCACCACTATCTAACCTAATTCCCTTTAATCTATTTCCTTCAGGCTCTAATATTTCCTTAGCAACTCTTATTGCGTTAGGTATACCACTTTTAAGAGTATTGTAGGTATCTACAAGAAGTACACTGGAAGTTGGATAAACTTCTGCATAAGCCTTGAAGGCTTCATATTCACTATGAAAGCTTTGAATCCAACTATGAGCCATGGTTCCTAGAGATGGAATTCCATATAATTCTTCTACCATTGTACATGCAGTTCCAAAACAACCTCCTATATAAGCAGCTCTTGCTCCTAATAATGCTCCATCATAACCTTGAGCTCTTCTAGAACCAAATTCTAAAACATTTCGCCCCTTAGATGCTCTAACAACTCTGCTTGCTTTAGTAGCAATTAAACTTTGATGATTTATAGTTAAAAGTAGCATAGTTTCTATTAATTGACCTTGAGGAATTGGCCCTCTAACAGTTATTATAGGCTCATTTGGAAATACCACCGTGCCCTCTGGAATGGCCCATATATCACATTGAAATTTAAACTCTCTTAAATACGCCAAAAAATCTTCAGAAAATATTCCTCTTTCCCTTAAAAAGCTTATGTCTTCTTCAGTAAAACTTAAAGTATTTATATACTCTATAAATTGTTCTAATCCAGCAATTATTACATATCCCCCATCATCAGGGATTTTTCTAAAAAACATATCAAAATATGCTATTCTATCCTTCATCCCCTTCTTTAGATATCCATTCCCCATAGTCAATTGGTAAAAATCCGTTAACATGCTTAAATTTCTCTTTATATTTACGCAATCACATACTATAGTACTCATATGTTAACAAGCTTCCTTTCCTTAGTTTTCCTCTTAACCCTTATTAAATCAAAGACTTATAACTAAAAATAAATATATTATTCTTAGTTATTTCTTAATTCTTGGATTATTATACTAAGGACTATTCTAACAAATTCTTATTTATATTGCCCTAAAGCATTACCCATCTTTTAGTAATTCTTTAATCTTGTCCATACTAAAGTCTTCATCTACTATTTTATAATACCTTCTTTTTTGGCCATTATAACTTATCATAATCTCTTTTTCATTAATCCAAGCTATATCAATTCTTATTGGACCTGTTGACCCCTCTTCCTTATATGATCCTATAATTGTCATCAAATATTCCATTCCATAATCACTACTTCTATTTTCCTTCATTTTCACATTCTTCATATAATCTATAAATTTCATTGTCTTTTCTTCTTTATATATATTCCATGATTCAGATGAATCAATTCCTCCTTTTATAGAAAAAAAGGTTACACTAGTACAATTATCCATGTTATACCTATTTATAACAAACTCTTCAAAAGTTCCCTGTTTAGGATAAATGATATATATTATCCCTATTGCTACTATGATTAATATTCCTATAAATATCTTTCTTTTCATTTCTCCTCCTATATAAAATATTGATATGTTTTAAACACTTATTTACCTTTCCATAGATAAATTTAGACGTAATTCATATGTGCTATATAAATTGTTCATACATACCTCAACACTATCCACTATATTCCTATATTGAGAATAATTATACACTATGCGGTACTTATATTCCATATAATTTATAATATAATACAAACTCATTTATTTACTAGTAATACAAATAAAATTATAATTTTTAAAATTAAGCTACCTCCTTAAACCACCCTTATCTAAAATCCATTACTTAATGGTACTTTCTATTTTTTTTCATTGAAATATTATTATAGTATAAGAATATAAATTTGAGGAGATGTATATATGAGAGTTGGAGTATTAATGGGTGGAATTTCCTTTGAGCGAGAAATATCCCTTTTATCTGGAGAAGAAATAACTAAAAACCTAAATAAAGATAAATATGAAGTAATTCCTGTGATTATAAATTCTAAAAGTGAAGTTATAGATAAGATTCAAAATTTAGATTTTGCCTTTTTAGCCTTTCATGGAGAATTTGGTGAAGATGGTACTATTCAAAGTGTTTTAGAAAGTTTAGGAGTTCCTTACTCTGGAAGCAATCCTTTAACTAGTGCTCTCTGTATGAATAAAAAGCAATCTAAGAGAATTCTTAAAGCTGAAGGTATTCCTATAGCAAATGGTATTAGTATATATAAACATGAAGGTGTAAATTTAAAAGAAATAGAAAAATTAAAATATCCTATGGTAGTTAAACCTAACAGTGGTGGTTCAAGTCTTGGAATTTCCTTAGTTTATAGTCGAGATGAGCTTAGAAGTGCTATTCTAGAAGGATTTAAGTATGGAAATGAAATAATTATAGAAGAATATATAAATGGTAGTGAGTATACTGTTCCCCTATTAAATGGTGAGACATTACCTATTCTTTCTATAATCCATAAAAGTACTTTCTTTGATTATGAATCCAAGTACAATGATACAGATACCTTAGAGGAAGTAGCCATTCTTCCTGAATCCCTTCAAAATGAAATCAATGAAATATCAAAAAAATGTTATAGGCTCTTTGACTGTAAAGCCTATGCAAGAGTGGATATAATGGTGAGTAATAACAAACCCTATGTAATAGAGCTAAACACTTTACCTGGTATGACTAAAAATTCTCTATTTCCTAAAAGCGCAAAAGCTGCCAACATGGAATATTCAACTTTACTAGATAAGATTATTGAATTTTCATTAATATAATAATATAAGAGATGAGCCAATTGGCTCACCTCTTATATTCTATCTCTTAATAAGTCAATTCTTAAAATTAATCTCCTACTCCAAAATCTGTATTTTCAAATAACACTTCAATTTTACTAACATCCTTAAGAAATTTATATTCTCTTTCAAACCAACTTATTAATTCTTCATCTCTCTTAATATTCGTTGTATTTTCTGTAAAAATATTTATTGTCCCATAATCAAAGTGATTTAACACTATATCAATATCTTCTTTAATCATTTCTTTGTTTTGTCCTTTTATACCTACCATTAAGCATACTGAGCTAAAATACTTTCTAACTTCCTTATAATCTTTAAATCTAGCATTTTTATTTAACACTAAATTTCTAAAATTATTATCAAAACTTTCAACTCCAATTTTAAAAACAATTTCAATACCAAAGAAATCTCTTATTTCTTGCAACATATTTCTATAGCACCAATGGCTTTCTAAAAACATCTTTTTTATATTCTTTTCTCTTATTACTTGTCTAATATTTTCTAAGGTTTCTTTAGGCAATTCAAAGCAACTTCCTGAATTAATTACTTCTAAGGTACCATATGTTCCCTTTACTTCCTTTAGCACCAACTTATTAATATCATTGATTTCTGAAGAATCTGTTGAATTATCCTCTATATAATCACAAAATGTACACTTCCCCCAAACACATGGAAAAGCCTTTAGTAGTACTATTTCTCTTTTATTTTTTCCTGTTATTATATTATATCTATCCATACTATTCATTTCCAACAATCTTACTTTTTATATCTACTGGTAGCATTTTAATAATTGTAAATACTAATCCAAAACTCACAACTTTATCTAATAAATCTGTAAAAATCTGAGTTGAAAAAACTGCTGTAATAATACTAATTCCTGAATTTTTAAGTATTGCAACTAAAATACTTGAACCTGAAGAAGTTACCCCTTGAAAAACAAAGGAAGCAATAACTGCTGCCGTTGCTGAACCTAAAACAGTAATTAATAGTATCCTTAAAATTAACTTTAAAACTCCAATTTTCATATCTTTAAAAAACATTCCTGTACTTATTCCCACCACTAATTGTACTGGTAAAAAATAAAAAGATATTGGATCAAAGGTTATACCATTAATAATTGATGATAATCCTCCAACCATAGCTCCACTTACTGGTCCAAATAGTATTGAAACTAAAATAGTTCCTATGGTATCAATGTAAATTGGAAGTTTTAATGACAATGCAATAAATCCTCCTACTAAATTTATAGCTACTGCCAAACCCATAAATATAATTCTCTTATTCTTTTTACTGTTCATACTTTTAACCTCTCTATTCTCAATTTAATCCGTATTTAGAATTATTTAAAACTGAGATAATATCCTCTTTGTGATTTGGAAAAATTCTTGTTAGAAACATTTCCATAAAGCTCTTTGAATTTACTTCCGTTAACACTAAACAATTTGGTTTTTCCCTATAAAAGTTTCCTTCATCAACCAGTGTCATTCCTATGGCTTTTCCTCCTGTAACTACATCCACAAAATATTCTTTCCCAGAGCACAATTCAGGATTAATAAAATATGCCACTGCTAGTGGATCATTAATTACACATCCTAAGGTTCTTTCTTGGTTCCAATGAAAGTCCACATAAAATTTAGTTATCTTTACAATTAGCTCTCCAAGAGGTTCATTAAACTGCCTTATCATCTCAATATAATTGGGAGTTAAAACACATTGTCTAGTAACATCTAATCCCACCATGGTAATCTTCCTTTTTAATTCCTTAAAGACTTTTTCTACACCATGAGGGTCAACCCAGAAATTAAACTCTGCTACTTGAGAACAATTCCCAAAGCTCTTAAAAGCTCCTCCCATAAGAACTAACTCCTTCATCTTTCTTGTAACTTCACAATCTTTTTCTAAAGCTTTTGCTATATTAGTTAAAGGACCCAATGCGATAATTGTGATATCCTCTGATTTTAACTCATCTAGAATAAAATTTACTGCACCTTCTTTATAGGTTACCTCCTCTACCCTTGGTAAGAAACTTTCTCCAAGTCCATCACTTCCATGGGTATCCTCTGCAGTAATTAATTTTCTTTCCATAGGGTCGCATTCTCCAAGATACACTGGTATATCTAACCTATTCAGTTCTTTAAGAATTTTTAATGCATTTTCTGCCCCTTTTTTTCCATGGACGTTCCCCGATACTATAGTTATTCCTTTAACATCTATCTCCTCTGATTTTAGTGCAAGGATTATAGCCAATGAATCATCAATTCCTGGATCACAATCTATTATTACTTTTCTCTTGTCCATCTTTTCTCTTCCTTTCTTAATGAAACCATAAAAAAATGCCTTGAGCTCCATCCCAAGGCATAAAAAATACAACCTAAAAAAGGTCGCACTAAGGGTATAGCACGACCATATAAGTCTTATTCCCTAGTTTTTTATAGAGGGATGGTTACGAACCTCTCCCACAGAATTCTGTGGATTTTTTATTAAATTCTTAATTTAACATATCATATTTTATACTTCATATCAACCGCTTATCTATAATTATGTATATTCTTATTTAAAGAGCATAACCACTAATCCTTGAACTATACCTATTGCAGCTCCTAAGATAAAGCCCAAAACTTCAATATGTTTTAATTCCTTTTTAGCTACATTTATAATAATTCTTTCAAGTTCTTGTAAATCCAACTCATTTATTTTTTCTTCAACCATTTCTTTAATATCTACTTTATCTTTGATATGATTAACAGCTTCACTTTCCATTTCCTTTAAAGCCTCATCAACTTCTTCCTCTATAATGTTATTAATTGGCCCTTGAACCATGATCCTAAAGGGTGCTGGCACAAAATCCATCTTTCCTGCCACTAAATTTCTTATTTTATTTTTAACTAACTGACTAAATATAACCTTATCCTCTTCTGTGATTGCATTTTTTATTATATCATCAATTGACAATAATTCCTTTGCCACCACTTCTCCAATATTTTGTGCTATTTCATTTTTTCTCTTTGGAATTAATCCTACTATCTCTAAATTTATTAATGGGATTTTAATTGGATTAATTGGTCTAAACATAAGCTTTATAGCTAATATGTTTGTTACCCATCCAATAACCCCTCCTACTACTGCTAATAAAAATACAATAACTAAACTATTCATGATGTCCTCCTAAGTATTTCAAAATTTCTATTAATATTCTACAACAATTATTCTTGTTTTTCTATTGAAACTAACTTATTTTTCTAATAAACTATTTTTAAGTGATTCTTTTGTTTGGTTTTGTAAAGATAACCAATGCAAACTTGAATCTTTTTTACTTTGTATTCTTATGATAACTTTTATAAGAATACAATTAATAAAAAAATAGGTGGTGTTAAATATGATATTTTCTACTCTAATTATTAATAGGGATGAACCTATTTATATGCAACTAGAGACACATATCATTAATGGAATAAAAAAGGGTGAATTAAAAAAAGATAGTAAACTACCTTCCACAAGAGAAGCAAGTAAGCTTTTAAACATAAGTAGAAATTCTGTCATTGCTGCCTATGAAGAACTGGAAAGCAAAGGAATAATAACTACTAAGAGGGGTGTTGGTACCTTTATTTTAATGGAGACTGAAAACACCTGTGAAGAATATAATATTAATTTTATGAATATGATTAACAATTATGCTGATACCCTTAGAAATCTTGATATTATTAAAAGTGAACTTCCCTATAAAAACAATATGATTTCCTTTAAATCTATTGCCCCTGAACCTAGTCTCTTTAATATGGATGACTTTAAAAGATCTCTCTTAGATGCTTGGACTTATGAGGAAGAAAACCTATTAAACTATGGATATGCTAAGGGCTATGCCCCTTTAATCCAATATTTTCTTCAGTATATGGAGGAAAAAAGAGTTAATACTGAAGGTAGAGATATATTAATCACTAACGGTTTTACTGAAGCCTTTGATATTATTATAGGTTCTTTAACTAAAAAAGGAGATATAATCCTTTGTGAAGAACCTACCCATAATACAGCATTAAAAATTATGAAAGCCCATGAAGTTGAAGTTATCCAGGTAAAAATGAATGAAGAAGGTATGGATTTAGAAGATTTACAAATGAAGCTTGAAAAGTATAATCCTAAATTTGGATATATAATCCCTTCTTATAATAATCCTACAGGTATTGTAACCAAAACCAAACGAAGAAAAGAAATTTATAATCTTTTTAGACAGTACTCTGTACCTATAATTGAAGATGGATTTAATGAAGAGCTTCTATACTCTAGCTCTCCCATCGATCCCATAGCATCATTAAGTGGCATGGGTAATAGTATAATCTATATTGGCAGCCTTTCTAAAATACTCTTTCCAGGCCTTAGAATTGGATGGATTTTAGCAAGTAAAGATTTAATTGATGTTTTAGAAAGTGTAAAAAGAGGTAGAACCATTCACTGTTCTTTCCTTGATCAAGCTTCCTTTTACTATTACTTAAAAAGTGGAGCCTTTAGTAGGTATGTAAAAAATGTAAGAAAATATTATAGAGATAAGTATAATCTGGTTATGGAAATGATAAATGAATACATTCCTTATGAATATGTTACTGGAGAAGGTGGCCTTCATATATTTATTAAGCTTAAAAATAATATAGATGCAAGACAACTTCTAGATATATGTTATAAGGATAATGTGCTATTTATGCCTGGTGATATCTTTTATATAAATAGTGGCAAAGGCAAGGACTGCTTTAGAATAGGCTTTGGTAGAGTAAGTGATGAAGATATCAAAGTAGGAATAAAAATAATTGGTGATAATATAAAAAAGCTAAGTAAACCACCTTATCAATAAATCCTGTACTAACTGGTTCTTGTGATTTAATGTAATTATACTAAAATAATAGTATAAGGTAAGTTTCACTTGATATAACGAAGTAAATTCTTAATGAATATAACTAAAATAGCTTACTAGAAATAATGAAAGAAATTACGAGGTGTAACAATGGAAAAAGTAATGAGACCTGTATGGGCTGAGATAAATTTAGATACAATAGCCACTAACACAAAAAATGTAAAAAAATTAATTGGAGATAAAGAGCTCATTGCTATCGTAAAAGCAGATTGCTATGGACATGGAGCTGTAGATGTTGTTCCTACCCTTTTAGATAATGGAGCCTCTAGACTCGCTGTAGCAATGCTGACAGAAGCCATAGAGCTTAGAGAAAATAATATTAATGCTCCTATAGTAATTTTAGGATATACTCCTTTATACTTAGGCGAAGAGCTAATAAATTATGATATTGAGCAAACAGTATATGATTTAGATTATGCAAATGAACTATCAAAAATAGCCTTAAGCCTTAATAAAAAAGCTAAAATCCATATTGCCATAGATACTGGTATGGGTAGAATAGGATTTCTCCCTGGTGATGATACCGTTAAAACTATAAATGAAGTTTATAACTTAGAAGGTTTAGAGGTGATTGGAATATATTCTCACTTCTCCACTTCTGATGAAAAAGACAAAACCTATGCCAATGAACAACTTTTTAAATTTAAAAAGGTTATGGCGGATTTAAAAGCTCTTGGAATTGAAATTCCGTTAAAACATATTTCTAATAGTGGAGCAATTATAGATATGCCTGAAACTTATTTAAATGGCGTGAGACCAGGCATTATACTTTATGGTTATTACCCTTCTAAAGAAGTTTCTAATGATAACCTTTCAGTAAAACCAGCTCTAACTTTGAAAGCAAAGGTAGCCCATGTAAAAGAATTGCATAAGGATATGTATATAAGTTATGGTAAAACCTTTAAAACCAATAAAAAAACTATTGTAGCTACACTACCAATAGGCTATGGAGATGGTTATCCTAGAGCATTAAGTGAAAATGCTAAGGTAATTGTAAATGGTAAATTTGCTAGTATTCTAGGTAGAATTTGTATGGATCAGTGTATGATTGATGTAACAGACATAGAAAATATAAAAACTGGTGATGAAGTTATTATTTTAGGTGGAGAAGGAGACCTAAAATTTAACGCTGATGATATGGCAGAAGCCTTAGGCACAATAAACTACGAAATTCTTTGCAGAATTAAATCCAGAATTCCTAGAGTATATATTAAGAATAAAGAAGTATTTAAAGTTAGAAATACCATATAATGAAAAAAGTCTTGTCATTTCTAAATGACAAGACTTTTTTTCATAGGTAATATATATCATGGACATTTAGTCCTTATAATTTACATATATAACATTAAACCATTTTTACCATTCTATATAAATATTGAGAAAAGTACTTTTCTTCTTTTTCAAATTTATAATCTAAGTTTTCATAGAACTTTCTTACCTTCTCATCCTTAGCTAGCAGTGAACAACCTTTATATCCTTTTTCTTTAGCTACCTTTTCTGCTAACTTCATTAGTTCTTTTCCTATTCCAAGACCTCTAACTTTTTTAGTAGTTGCTAAGTTTGCTATATATAACTCTCTATCTCCACCCTCTTTTAAGTACATTCCTAAAATAAGGTCCTTTATAAATTTTACTTTTCCTTTAATTCCTTTTATCATATGAAGTAATTCAAAACTAGTTTTTGTATCTAAATCAGATATTTCTTCACTGTTTAAAAGAATTATAGCTCCACAGGTCTTTCCATTTAGTTCTGCTACCTTTATATTTAAATATGAATATCTAGATTTCTGACTTAATACTAGCCATTGAATCCTATTTAAAATCTCCTCTTTAGTGCCCTGGCCCCAAATATGATCTGGTGTTTCCTCAGTATCATATATAAGACCAGCGATAATGGGGGCATCCACCTCCGTTGCATCTCTTAGTGTTAAGTTTTTCATAATTATCCCTCTTTCATGAAATTTTTATTTAAATTTCTTAATTCTATTATATTACTATTAGAAACATTAATTAAGGCTTTAGATCCGCAGTATTTAGTACTTTTATGCTATTATTGAATTCTTACTAATTTATACAATTGTCCTATTAGTACTTATTAATGCCTACAATAAGTATTTTCTATAATATCTACTTCTCACTTCATTCTCTTAATTACAAACTCTTTACTAGTATTAGTATGAGGGCATGTTTAAAAGTAAAAGTTATTTTATTACTGTATTTACTTTTTCAACTACTATGGTATAATATTTATGTATATATGTAATAATAGATATATTGAATATTATTATATTTAAAATAAATTAATGCAAAGAAAGAGGTTGAGTCGAATTGTGTAAAATGGTAGTTCTTGTAAGTGTTTTAGGTTAATAACGGGATAACTGCGCCCTTTTTTACCTAAACATTTGAATAGAATTATCTTTTACAGGATAAGACTCTTTTTTCATACTCTAAATCATATAAAATTTAAATTAGTATCACTACACTATTATTTTGTTATAGCTAATATGAGATCTAATTTTTTACTCTACTATGATTTAGAATATAATTTCACTGCATTAATTTACATGAAATTTAAGGAAAGAGCAAAGCCTCTTTCCTTTTTTTATTTTACGGAGGTATAAAGACATGAGTATATTAAATATTGAAAATATAAGCTTTAGTTTTGGAGATAAAACTATTTTTAAAAATATGTCCCTTAGATTACTAAAGGGCGAACACGCTGGTCTCGTTGGAGTTAATGGTGCTGGTAAGACTACCCTGTTTAACATCTTAACTGAAAAATTAATCTGCGATGAAGGTACTTTTACTAAAGCTTCTTCCTGTAAGATTGGATATCTTAAACAAAATTCTGATATAAACGAAAACTTAACCATAAAAGAAGTTTTAAGGGAAGCCTATAGAAATCTTTATGAATTAGAAGAAAAGATCTTACTCATAAGTAATAAGTTAGCTACCGGAGATGTAGATGACTATGATAAATTAATCAATAAATTAGGTCATCTTCAAGATAGGCTGGATTCTAGTGAATTTTATAATATTGAAAAGCATATTGAAACTATGTGTAAAGGGCTTGGTATAACTGCCCTTGGTATGGATACTCCCTTTAAAAATTTAAGTGGAGGTCAGAAAACTAAGGTTATGCTAGCAAAACTACTTCTTGAAGCTCCTGATATATTACTTTTAGATGAGCCTACTAACTATCTAGATAAAGAGCATATAGAGTGGTTATCTAAATATCTACATGACTATAAAAATTCTTTTGTGGTCATATCCCACGACACTAGCTTTTTAAACAATATTACAAATGTAATTTTCAATCTAGAGTTTTCTTCTATAAAAAGGTATATGGGAAATTATGATAACTTCTTAAAACTACAAGATGAGGAAAGAAAAAGATATATAGCTGAATATACTGCTCAACAAAAGGAAATTCAAAAGCTTCAGAACTTTATTGATAAAAATAAAGTTCGTGCTTCTACTGCAAAAATGGCTAAGGGTAGACAAAAGGCTCTTGATAAAATTGAAAAATTAGAAAAACCAAAAATAATTTCACCTAAACCTAGTTTTTCCTTTAATTTTAAAAGAACCTCTGCTTCCCTTGTGATGAAAAGCTCTAGTCTAACCATTGGCTACAGCTATCCACTTATAAAAAATCTTGATCTTACTTTAAAAAGAGGTGAAAAAATTGCCATTACAGGTTGCAATGGCATAGGTAAATCCACATTTTTAAAGACCATAATGGGAGTAATACCTCCAATAGATGGTGATATAAAACTTGGAGATTATCTGTACCCAGCTTACTTTGAGCAACAGGTTCATGGTTCAGACCATACTCCTCTTGAGGAAGTTTGGGATTCTTTTCCCCAAAAATCTCAGAGCGAAATAAGAGCAGCCCTTGGTCGTTGTGGTATTAAAAATGATCATATGAACCAAAAACTAAAAACTTTAAGTGGCGGAGAACAATCAAAGGTTAGACTTTGTAAACTTACCTTAACTCCAACAAATTGGCTTTTACTTGATGAGCCAACTAACCATTTAGATGCTATCTCTAAGGCTGAACTAAAAAAAGCTCTTATTGATTTTAAGGGTACTCTCCTTTTAGTTTGCCATGAAGTTGATTTCTATAAAGATTTAGCAACTCAGGTTTGGAATATGGAAGAGCTTTTAGTATAATAAATAAGGATCAGCTATAAATTTATAGCTGATCCTTATTTATATATCCTTATTCAGTTTTAGACTCTACTCTAATCCAAGATTCACAATAGCCTTTGCCACTCTCTTTTTCATAATACATTTCTAAATCATAACCTTCTAATTTATTATAAGTTGATGTAGGTAACCATTCAGTATGTGCCCTCTTATTTAAATCTTGAAAAGCAGTACTAACATCATCAATATCATATTCCTCCGAAGTAAAAATCGCCCAAGTAGCTGATGGAATCTCTACTATTTTATAACCTGTGGTATCACTTTTATCACTCTTTAAAGCACATATCATATATGGGAAAGTAGTTCCACCAGTTTGTCTATATTCGCATATTGCATTTACTGGACATAATTCCCCTTGATTATTTAAATTACCTGTAGATTCAGCTAATTTGTCACATTCTCCATTACTTAATACTTCATCCCAAAAATTGGGTATCTCTCTTAAATTCTCATCATAATTCGTGTCAAATATTCTTTCAATGCCATAAACTTGAAAAGCTTCTCTTGTTTCAATTCTATACTTCATTTCACTTACTCCTTTAATAGAAATTTGAAAGGATATACGTGGATATGCTTTTAGACTTATTCCCTTATTTCTTGCTGTTGTAGGAGTTATGCCATGCAAATTCTGAAATGCGCGGGCAAAAGCCTCTGGTGATTCATACCCATACTTTAGTGCAATATCGATAACCTTCATAGAGCTGTTTTGCAGTTCAAAAGCTGCCATAGTCATCCTTCTACGTCTAACATACTCTACCATTGAAATATCAGTAATAAAAGAAAACATTCTTTGAAAGTGATGCACTGAATACCCAATTTCATTAGCTACTTTCTCATAATCAATTCTATTAGTTATATTACTTTCCATATACTCAATGGCTCTATTCATTTTATCTAAAAGTTCCATATCTATCCCTCCTTTAATAAAAGTATATCAAGTTATAAAGCATTAAACCTTGCAGTTCTTGTCCTCTTCTGCAAGATTATTTAACTTTAATTATATATTACACTAAAATATATTTCTATATTATTATTTCACTTATATAGATTAACTTATATACAAAAATAAAGGTATTAACTTAATATATAAAGTCAATACCTTTATTTTTACTGATATATTTATAAGTTTAGGATAAATATATTAGGGGTTAATCAGGGGTAAATATATTATCCTAAAAACATTTCTAAATCTTCATCCACAGTTCCTATGCCTGCAATCCCAAAAGTCTCTACTAATACTTTTGCTACATTTGGTGATAAGAATCCTGGAAGTGTCGGTCCTAGATGAATATTTTTTACTCCTAAATAAAGTAATGCTAGAAGTACTATTACAGCTTTTTGCTCATACCACGCTATGTTATAAGCTATAGGAAGTTCATTCACATCATTTAGTTCAAATATTTCTTTTAATTTTAAAGCTATTACAGCTAATGAGTAAGAATCATTACACTGTCCTGCATCTAAAACCCTTGGAATTCCACCTATATCGCCAAGATTTAATTTATTATAACGATATTTAGCACATCCTGCAGTTAATATTACTGTATCTTTTGGTAATTTTTCTGCAAACTCTGTATAATAATTTCTTGATTTCATTCTTCCATCACAACCAGCCATAACAAAGAACTTCTTAATAGCACCAGATTTAACAGCTTCTACTACCTTATCTGCTAAAGCAAATACTTGTGCATGAGCAAAACCACCTACAATTTTACCCTTTTCAATTTCTTTAGGTGATGGTAATTTTTTAGCATGTTCTATAATTTCACTAAAGTCTTTAGCTTTTCCATCTTCTCTATCTTTAATATATTTAAATCCTGGATATCCAGTAGCACCTGTAGTATAAACTCTATCTGCATAACTTTCCTTTGGTGGTACTATACAATTTGTTGTAAACAGTATTGGCCCATTAAAAGGTTCAAATTCTTCATTTTGTTTCCACCAAGCATTACCATAGTTACCTACAAAATTAGAATATTTCTTAAAGAATGGATAATAGTGAGCTGGTAACATTTCACCATGAGTATAAACATCTACACCTGTATCTTTTGTTTGTTCTAAAAGTTCTTCTAAGTCCTTTAAATCATGTCCTGATATCAATATAGCAGGATTATTTCTAACTCCTATATTTACTTCAGTAATTTCTGGATTTCCATAAGCACCTGTATTGGCAGCATCTAGCATTGCCATAGTATCCACACCAAACTTACCTGTTTCTAAAGTAAGGGCAACTAGTTCATCTGCACTTAATGTATTATCTAATGTAGCTACTAATGCCTTTACCATAAAATCATAAACTTCTTCATTTTCTTTTCCTAAATTTAATGCATGTTCAGCATATGCTGCCATACCTTTTACACCATAAATAATTAATTCTCTAAGAGAACGTACATCTTCATTTTCAGTAGCTAATATTCCAACTTCAATAGCCTTTGATTTTTCTAAAAGCTCTAAATCACCTTCTACTACAAAAGTAGCAGCATCATGTAATTCTCCTAAATTTATTCCTTTATCCAGTAATTCTTTCTTAACTTCTTCTCTAAGTTCTATAGCTTCCTTTATTTTTTCAACAAATGCAGAATCATCAAAATTAGCATTTGTAATAGTCATAAATAGTCCACTTACTATAAAATGATTAGCCTTAGGAAATCTTATACCTTTCTCTAATCCTTTTTGTTGAAAAATAGCAATTCCCTTCAATGCATAAATCATTAAATCTTGTAAGTTAGCAACCTTCTCTGTCTTTCCACATACACCTCTTATTGTACAGCCTGTACCTTTTGCAGTTTCTTGACATTGATAACAAAACATACCCATTTAAAAACCTCCTTTAAAATTTTGTTTTAATTGGTTTTTTTAATCTATATTAATATAATATGTAATTTCACACTTAATTTCGGTATCTCTGGATACCATTGTTAGATATTTGTAAATTTTATGATTATTTATAGATTTATTAAAAGAGGCTTTCTCAAAATAGATTTTTCTATTTTGAGAAAACCTCTCTTGAATAACTCGTTATCCTAGACATTCTCTTAAACTTTTTAGATCAATAATTCTAAAGGAGCTTCTGTGAAAATCTATAATTCCTTCTTCCTTCATATTTATTAATTCTCTTGAAAGGGAAGGTCTAGATACTAGTATATATTCAGCTAATTCATTTCTCTTTAAAGGTATATCAAAGATAAGACTGTTATTAATACTATATTGCTGAATTAAGTATGTGCTAATTTTCTTTCTTATACTCTTTAATGAAAGAATTTCTACCTTTTCATTTAAGCTAAGAGCCTTTTTAGCTACTATTTGTAACATGTTCTGTATTAAATTTTTATGTCCCTGACACGCTTTATTACATACGCCTACAATCTTATCTGGGTGCAAAAATAGGATAGTACAATCAGTATATGCCTCTACAGTTGAAAGCCATCCATCCTTAGAAAAAGCATCTATTTCTCCAAATAAATCTCCTCTTTTTACTCTTGACATCATAACTCTATCACCATCTAAAGTTTCCTTACTAACACTTACTTCACCCTCTAAAACTACTCCTATCCCAGTTAATTTATCTTTTTCAATAGTTATTATATCTCTTTTTTTATAGGTTTTTATGCTAGACTTTAAACAACTTAATACACTCTTAAGTTCTTCTTTTTCAATATCTTTAAATAACTCAATGGTCAATAACTGATTAATCCATTTTTCATCCATAAGACTTCACCATTCCTTACTAATCCTTTATTTCTTCATTTTGTAATATAATATCACATAGCACTATAAATTGCTGTAATAAGTGTTACAAGACAAAGATTTTTTTCCTCATATGCTTAACAATTTTAAAATATAAGTTTATTAGTTTACCTAAGATTATTTAGCTTGTTAATAGCTAAATTAATCATCTTTTCATGGTCAAAAGCTAATAAGTCTGTATTTTCCATTGAAGGTTTTATATATGCTTCTCTGCTTCTACCAATGCCTTTTTTAACACTCCTTTCTAATACTAAATATTCTATTTTTATTTTTCTTTCCTCATTATAAAAAATAAGTCTGTAGGCACCTTCTTCCTGACTAGAGTATAAAAAATTTTTTTCAACTCTAAACCAAGCCACCTCTGCTGCATCATCTCCAGCCTTAGGTTTTAATTTATCATAATCTACTAATGCAACATATGAAACACTTATAATCCTATCTCGTGGATCTCTTCCTACGTCTCCAAAGGTATATAGTTGCTCTAGATAAACATCATCCACATTGGTTTCTTCTTTCAATTCCCTAAGAGCTGCAGCCTCTATATCTTCATCCATGTTCACAAATCCGCCAGGAATTGCCCACTTACCTATACAAGGATGATCTTTTCTCTTCACTAACAAGATTTGTAGTTGATTTTTTTCTTCATGCACCTTTTTCTCAGTAAATATTAAAGTATCCACTGTCACTGCAGGCTTCTTATATTTCTCAGTATTATATCTTTCTAAAAATTTTTCCAAGGTCTCACCTCTAGAATTTACTTTTTTTCTTTGAGTTGTCATAATTTACTTTTAGGCTCATTGCCTAAAAGTCACCTCCTTTAATTGTTCAATTTCTTTTACATAACGATACTCTTTTAGCTCCTTACCAATATTAATTTCTCCTAGTATCTTTGCATCATCAATAGTAGCATAGCGGATATTATATATAAATATTCTCCTAACTATTTAAAATTTCTCCTATTTAACTATTTACCTATGAAACTAGTTAAATAGTTAAATAGGTAAATAGTTGTTCTATTCATGCGGGTTTCAGGAATTTTGCTATATAAAAGCACCTGTACTAAAGGTTCATTAATTTTGAAAATAAGCCTTATCTATAATTTTCTTCTTAAAATATGCCAAATATCATTTCCTTGAAATCCACATTTACGATACATCCTTTGTGGGTTTGTCTTATTATTAATTTTTCCTGATACAGTAACAAATTTAGATTTTTCTTTAAGTATCAATAATAAAAAATTTACAAGAGCAACTCCTATTCCATACCCCCTATATTGAGGCAGTACTTGTATCCATTCCAAGGAACCTTCCATAATATCTTCATCACACTCAGCTATACCTAAAGCAATAGGCATTTCTTTTATATTATCCACCACCAAAACCCATAGACTATTATCAAAAACTTTTTCTTTAGTCCACTCTAAAACTTCCTCAGGAGTTACTCTAATATCTGTATAACATTTGCAAATTATATCTGATACTATATCCGCTTCTCTTGGTATATTCACAGTCTGAAATGAGAATCTTCTATCTAATTCTTCCTTATGAACATTTTTGAGATTATGAATAAGTTTAAAATACTTTTCATCTATAAAATTTACTGTATTAAATTTATCCATAAAGTTATCATGCAAAATCATCATTTCATAGTTGTCTTTAATTTTAGGATACATACTATATTCACTACTAAACCAATAGGTATACAGCATAGATTCATTTTCTATAATAAGATTTACAATTTCATTAATATTAACTTTAATTTCCTTTTTAAAATCAGAAGTCATCTTTATGGTTTTCCATAACGCCGTTGGCTGAAATGAGCAGGGATTTTCTAAGTACTTTTCTCTTAAAACTACTTCAAAATTCAAATTAAAAACCTCCCCAAGTAATTATCACTTTAAACCCACCTTTAAATCATAAATAAAAGCCTTAGCAAACTCTTGTTGCTCCCAATAGATCATTTTTGCTTTTGGCAAATAACAAGTACCCTTGCCAAGTACATTATCTTCTACATATTTAATAGTTTCTTCTAATGTTTGTCCTCTAACTGATCCTGTTATAAGTGATTTAACAATTAAATATGTTTTTCCACCTTCAATCATGTGTGCATCATGAAGAATTTTTCCTTCTATAGTGATAGCTTCCTCATCCTTTTGTGATTCTCTTGAAGCATTAATAATTTTCTTTATCATACTCTGAGACATATTTTGTGACTGTAACCATTGAATTATATTTTTCTCACTATTATATATAAAGCCATGAAAGTATGCACCATATATTAAAATATCCATATCAACTTTATAATCAGTACTCTTCACTAATTTTTCAACATATTTTAGAACTCTTTCAATATGTGATAAGTCATGCATTATATCCTTATTTTTATAATAAGGAGTAACAAACTCTATTAACTTTTCTTTACTTATCATTTCATTCTGTATATTTTGATCATTCACCTTTAAGTACCTCTCTTTACCATAAAACATCTATTTTAATTATATATCATAATAAAGGTTATTGTTATAATATTCTTTATTTTACATAAATTAATTTGGACGTTTAAGGCAATAATGATTTTTATATAACATAATAAAAAATATCCTATATTATTCTTTAAATAGTATAGGATACTTTTATTTTAAAAGGTAATTACCTAATGTATTCTGTTACAAGATCCGTAAAGAGTATCCCATCTAAATGATCAATCTCATGACAGAAACATTTTGTTAAGTCACCTGTACCGGTAAATGTCACTTCTTCACCTTTTTCATTTAAGGCTTGCACTATAACCTTCGCTGGTCTTTTTAGTTTTCCCCAAGTATCTGGTATACTTAAGCAACCTTCTACCACCTCTTGTTCTCCTTCTTTGTATATTATCTTTGGATTTACTAGTTTTATCAATCCTTGTCCCATATCTAACACTACTAATCTTTTTAATATTCCTATTTGTGGAGCAGCTAAGCCACCACCATTTTCTGTATTGTACATAGTATCTGCCATATCATTTAAGATTAATCTAATTCTATCATCTACCTTTTCAACCACTTTGCTTTTTTTTCTTAATATCTCATCATTTGAAAGTCTAATTTTTCTTAATGCCATTTATTCTATACCTCTACTTTACTGTAATCTTGATTTTCTTCTAATATTTTAATAAATTTTTTCTCATTTAAGATATCATTTGTTATAAATTCTCCATTATAAAATAAACTATAGGTAGTAAATGGTGTTGGTGAATTTTGAGCTTCTTCTATAGTTTCATATTTCTTAACCTGCATATTAATATTCATACTTTTAGCAATTTCCTCAACAAGAGGCACATACTTAGCTGTAAAAGGACATTGATTACTATAATAAAGTACAAATCCCATTTCATCTATTTTACCTTCCTTTGCACATGACTTAAATGAAGGTTTACTTTCTCCATCTTTAAAAGGTAAATATAACAGTTCATAATAAGGCTCTGCTCTATCTGCAATTAAGAACCCATTATGAATCAGATATTTTTTATCTGCTAAATAAGGTCTTTTTTTATCTGAAGATAGAATTACTAATCCCTTTTTTCCTTTGTTTTTACTATCTATAATACATTCATTTAATAATTTATTCGAAATCCCTTGACCCTTATATTGACCAGATACCCAAAGACAATTAATGAACATGTACTCTTCTGCAATAATAGGACTCCAAGCTTTCTCTGCAGGTATATACTCAATAAAAACTTTACCTCTTACATCACCTTTTTTGAATACCAATTCATCAGCGAATCTAGCCTTCATCCATGCTTTCTTCGATGACACTTGGCATTCACCTTTCTTATCAGCAATAGCACAGCAAATATGTTCCTTTTCAATATTTTCATTGTTTACAGTAATAATATTCAATGATTTATTCCCCTTCCCTAAAATAGTTAAATCTATTATCACTATTTAGTTTTCCAAATTTTATTTATAAAAGTTCCAACTTCCTTCCATGCCGCTTTACTTTCCGGAATTAAATCTCCTGCCATTTGAAACACATGAAACATACCTTCATAAACAGACAATTTAACTTTAACCTTTTGATTTCTTGCTCTTTCTGCCACAGTGAGGGTATCACTTAAAAGAACTTCATGGGTTCCCACTTGCATAAGCATTGGTGGAAATCCTGTAAAATCTCCATATACTGGTGATATATATGGGTTATGAGGATTATTATCTCCTACATATGCTGAATCATATAGCATATTGTTTGTAGTCTTGCCAAAAAGAGGATCAATCTCATAATTTTCTATATAACTTGTACCACTATGAGTCAAATCATTCCAAGGTGACATAACTACAATTCCTGCCGGAAGAGAAATTTCATTATCCCTTAGGTAAAGGCACAGTGCTAATGCAAGTCCTCCTCCAGCAGAATCTCCTACTACCATGATTTTCTTTGATTCATAATTTTTTTCTTCTATAAGCCATTGATAAGCAGCTATTGCATCTTCTAATGCTGCCGGAAATGGATTCTCTGGAGCTACTCTATAATCAATAGTTAAAACTTCTGTACTTTTACCTAGTTCTGAATAATTTACTGCAAATCTTCTATACACATTTTTCATGGGACCAATGTAGCCTCCACCATGAAGTTGCAGAATTACTTTTCCGTTAGATTTTTCTTCTGGCTTTAAGTATTCCATAACAAAATTATCTAACTCTATTTTTTCATATAAATATCCATTAGGACACTTCCAAGGTGGTTCTACAGGATGCTTTCTAAATTTCCCTGTTTGAATTGGTTCCCCCAAGGAAGTATCTGTAATATTATTGATTAATTCTCTAACTAAATTTCCACGAATACTAATCTTTTTCTCTTTCATCTTCTCTCTCCTAGGTATTAAATCTGCGAATTAATTCATTTTTTACGCTTCTATCCCCAAAAACTATGGTACCAATTAAAATAAGAATTGAAATTCCACTAGTTAAAATAGCTAAAAACGGTCTATCTATTAATTTTACCCAAAATAGTATCAAAGGGATAAAGCTAAAAATAGTAATAGCAATTTGATACATAAAATAACTTTGCCAATTCATGGGATTAACTATCATAAGAAGCACAATTGCTAAGTTAGCAAATAGTATCATTGCAGGAACTGCATAGTTCACAGACCATCCAATGTATCCTGTAACATTATCAATGACTACAACTAGTATTCCAGCTCCTATAGTTTGAACTAATATTTTAGAAGCCAAATTAGCATTATTCATAATGGAATAGGTAACTGTAACTCCAAAATATATAATTCCAACCACCGCAATTAAAGACCATATAACTCCTGAGTAGGTAATATAATTAATAAAACCTAAAACTACAGAAACTACAGTTAATATAAACAAAAAAATTCTTTTTATTTTGTTATATTTACCTATATCAAACTCAACATTAGGATACATTCTTGTGGATTCTTCATTCATTTCATCATACTCTAATACTCTCCTGCATAGAGGGCAAGTATGTGTTTCATCCAATATGTTTACTTGACATCTTCTACACCTTTTCATTTAATACACCATTACTTTCTATTGTTACACCAATTCCTTCTTTAGTTAAAGCTCTAAAGAAAGCTCTTTGCAAATATGTATCTCCTAACACTGAGGAAAAAGTCACTACCACTTTATCTTTATAAGAGCATACTCCACACTTCATTTTTTGTTTTTTAGATACACCTATAATAAAATGAAAGTTCTCTATGTACTCCTCAAATTCTGGGAGAACCTTTATATATCCTAAGTTAGATAGAGTCATAGTATTTCCCCTACTTATTCTTCCGTAAACCAACTGTAATGCAATATACTTAAGGACTAGTGGAGCAAATCTAACTAAAGGTTTTTTCTCGTTGGATACATTATAAGAAATAGTTTCTTCCAGCTTCTCTTTAGTTATATTTTCATCCATCTGTTTATTTACCATAAAAAGAATATCCTCAAAACTATGCTCTTTTCCATTAGATAAAAATTCTATGGCTGTTACAGCAAAGAAGTTCATAGTAGTTGTAGAATCAAAGAAAGATCTAAGATTAATAGGTAAATTAATTGATATAGGGTCTTCATTTTTTTGCTTATTTAAGTATTCCTCATAAATACACCATATCAATAACGCCAATAAGTATCTAGTTATACTTACTCCTTTTTCTTTACATTTTGATTTAAGTCCTGCTAGATCAACATAACCATGAATAACACTTACTGTATCTAGATATAGTACTTCTCCCTTTAACTGATAAGCCTTTTTAGTACTATAGGGTTTCTTAGCTAACCTCTTATAATTTTTTAAATAACTATCCTCAGTATCAAGTATACATTCACTACTGGGTCTCCTTGTAACTTTTTTAGAGGAATCCTTGATTTTAAGTAGTTCTACATAGTGATAAGTAAGTTCCTTTAAAAAGTTAATAGCACCCATTCCATCTGTAATAGCATGAAAAACCTCTAAGTTAATTCTTTTTTCATAGTAAGATACACGAAATAAAAATTGCTGATTACTACGTGGGTCTATATACTTACATGGGTAAGTAGCTTCTTTTTCTACTATGGGCATTTTTTTATTAGTTTCAAAGTAATACCAAAAAAAACCTCTTCTAAGCCTTACGTTAAATCCATCAAACCATGGAAGTACCTCTTCTAATGCTTGCTGTAAAATTTCTGGTACTACATCTCCCTTCAAAGTGACAGACACTCTAAATACATTACTTAAGTTTTCATTAGCAATGACAGGAAATATTTTTGCTGTATTATCTAATCGTCTCCACTTTGTTTGATGACTTTTTTTATTCATTTATCTTCACTCTTTCTTAACTATTGTTAATATAATAATTCCTAATTACTAATTATTATACCAAATTTAATCTATACTTTCATTAGCTTGCATCTAGCTAGTAACTTTTAAAACATTTTTATATAAAATTAACATAAAATTTAATCTAAATATATAATCAAAATTCTAATCTGCCTTTGTATTCTAGCCATATTAGTGAAAAAATATTAAAAGGTATAGAATAAAAATTCTATACCTTTTAATCAGCTTTTATTCCTACAGCTCGTCCTATAGTTCCACCTAACTTTTCCCATACATAATTATGATCCTTATCTGCCTGAGAGAAATCTCCTTTTTCCCATCTATTTAAAATGTCTAACAGTTTTTCTCTATCCTCATAATCTATCTTTTCTACAATACTTTTTAAATTTTGAATTTCTTCTTTTTCCATGGGTAATTCTCCCCAAATTTTATTATTCTCTGCAATTATCTTAGTATTAGCCATTCTATGCATTATATCATAAACATCTGCTTCTGGATAATAATCTGCTGGCTTCAATTCCTTAGAATCTTCTTTTGATATCTCTTCATTAATTGATTTTATTTCCTGTTGATTTTCTTTAGCTGTTAACTTTCCTGACTTTCTATCCATTAGATAATTTACCCCAAATACAGCAGCTATTATTACAAGAATTACTATAATAAAAATGATAACTGACTTTTTTCTAAAAAAACCCTTCATGCACTTACCCCCTTTTATCTTATATGTAAATAATTGTATCAATAACTCCATATACTTTTCAATGATTTTATAAAAAAAGCCTTATTTCTAAGGCTTAACTACTCTTATAATACCATAATAAATTAACTTTCCATCCTCCAAACTACAGTCACTGTATCTTCTACATCTATATCATCAGGCTGTAAATCAATGTTTGGAGCTCCTCCTGTAGAAATTAGATTCTTATTTATGCTATAAATATCCCTATATAATTGAATATCACTCCCACTATAATCTATACTTAGTACCTTTCCTAATCTTACCCCTGCAGCCTCTGCCATTACTTTAGCCTTTGATCTTGCATCCTCTACAGCTCTTTCCAAAAGTAAATCCTTAACTTCTGTATCATCTTTAACCTTATACCTTATAGAAAACTCAGGTGTTGCTTTGCAACCTGCAAGAGCATTAAGGACTCTAGTTAACATCATGGCATTTTGCTCAAATTCAATTCTTAAGTTATTAGTAACTTCATATCCTACAAAAACTCTCCTATAATTTCCATTTGCATCAGAAATATTTTCATACTTAGTGTCCACTCTAAAATTAGTAGTCTTTATATCTTTTTTATCAAAACCTGCACTCCTTAAGCATAATCTCAATTCATCCAAGTCTGTACTAGCAGCATTCATAGCTTCTTCATAGGTAGGTTTTAACGTAGTTAATATCATATTAATTTCTATTGTATCTGGTGGTATTGATGCTTTACCCTTTCCTTTCACACTTATAACTCTTTCTTCCATAATACCCCTCCTAATTTAATAAATTTGTATAGTATAAATTTATTAAATTAGGATTTAAATATTACTAATAGCTATTATAAAATAAATAACATGCCACAGAGAACTATTATCTGTAGCATGTTATTTAAACATTAATATATTATACTTCCATAATTATTGGGAATATAGTTGGTCGTCTTTTAGTTTCATCATATAAGAATCTCTCTATGGATCTTTTTACATTAGTCTTTAATACATACCATTCTATCTGATTATTTGCTAAAGAATTTTCAATTTCTTCTCTTGCTATATCTCTAATTTTATTGATCATATCTTCTGCTTCCTTGGCATAAACAAAACCTCTAGTTATAATATCTGGTCCTGCTAATATACTATAACTTTCCTTCTCTATAGTTACAACTACAACAACCATACCATCTTGACCTAAATACCTTCTGTCTCTTAGTACTATGTTGCCTACATCACCTACTCCTATACCATCTACAAGTACCCTTCCAGTATGAACCCTACCAGATATTCTTGCTTCATCCTCAGAAAGCTGAAGTATATCTCCAGTATTCATTATAAATATATTCTTATCTTCCATACCTAAACTTTTAGCCAGATCTTTGTGATGTTTTAAATGCCTATATTCTCCATGAACAGGCATAAAATACCTTGGATGAACTAATGAATGTATTAATTTTAACTCTTCTTGACAAGCATGCCCAGATACATGGATATCTTCTAAAGCTTCATAGATAACATCTGCGCCTTTTTTATAAAGTTCATTGATAACTTTAGATATAAGCTTATCATTCCCAGGTATAGGAGATGCTGAGATAATAAAAAGATCATCAGGCTCTAATTGAATCTTTCTATGATTTGAAAATGCTATTCTCGCAAGGCCTGCCATAGGCTCTCCTTGGCTACCTGTAGTTATTATAGTTACTTCTTCATTTCTGTAATTTCTTATGTCATCTACATTTATCATAGTTCCTTCTGGAATATGTAAATAACCTAACTCCATAGCTACAGTAGATATATTTTCCATACTTCTACCACTAAAGGCAATTTTTCTTTTGTACTTAACTGAAGCATCAGCTATTTGTTGCATTCTATGTATATTGGAGGCAAAGGTTGCAACTATCACTCTTCCAGTAGCTGTAGAAAAAATTCTATTTAAGGTCTGTCCTATAGACTTTTCTGATAAACTATGACCTTGTCTTTCTACATTAGTACTATCTGCCATTAAAAGTAATACCCCTTCTTTTCCCAATTCAGATATTCTTTCTAAATCCATAACTAAACCATCTATAGGTGTATAATCAATTTTAAAATCTCCAGTATGGACTATGTTCCCAATAGGAGTGTGTATAGCTAAAGAACAAGAATCAGCTATGCTATGGGTATTTCTTATGAATTCAACTTTAATATCTTCAAATTCTATAGTTTCTCCAGCTTCCACAGTTTTAAGGGTATATTCATTTTCTAAAAAATGTTCCTTTAGTTTATTACCTAATATACCTAAGGTTAATCTAGTTCCGTACACCGGTACATTTAGTTGCTTTAAAATATAAGGTAATGAACCAATATGATCTTCATGTCCATGAGTAAGAACAAAAGCCTTTACCCTTTCTTTATTATCAATTAAATAAGTTATATCCGGTATAATTAAGTCAACCCCATACATTTCTTCATCTGGAAAAGCTATACCACAATCTATAACTACAATGTCTTTGTCATATTCAATAGCAGTAATATTTTTACCTATTTCACCTAATCCACCCAGAGGTATTACTTTAACACATTTTTTCTCTTCCATAAAATCCCTTCCTTTAACATTAATTAATATACATTTATTATGTGTTATAGTATGAATTTAAATACTTTCACTAATTTAAATATTTTTTATAGTAAACAAAGAGACTATCCCAACTTTGAGATAGCCCTTATACTTTTTTATAGATTTGAAATACTATGTTTATTTTTTCTTCTTTAACTCATTCTTATTCTTAACTTTCTTGTCACCCTTCTTATCTTTGCCAGTATTCTTAGCTGCCTTTTTATCTTCCTTACCCCTACCTCTAGACATATCTTCCTCCTAAATTAATAATTTATATAGTAAAATATATTAATCTTCATAGAGAAATATACTGAAATTATCATTACCAGAAATAAAAACTAGTAAAATTAAAGTTAATAAAAATATCCCTCATTGCAGCTTTATTATCTGCAATAAGGGATATTTATTAATTTTATGGGAAAATGTATATTTAATCTTTAAAATTTATCTATTATTATTTATAGAACTCTTGAGTTGCATAAACTCTATTACCAGCTTTATATACACCTACACCTATACTTTCAAAATTAGTTGATAGTATATTCTTTCTATGACCTTCTGAATTCATCCAGTTAGTCATAAATTGATTAGCTAATGCAGTTGGGTCAGATACTCCCCCTATATATGCTATATTTTCTCCCCAAGCTCTATATGAAACTCCATCAGCCTTCATTTTAGTTGTTATAAGATTTCCACTTAAGTCTTGGTGACTAAAATAATTTTTATCTCCCATATCTTGAGATTTAATTCTAGCATATTTTTCCATAGTTTTGTTATAAGTTAAAGGCGCTACTCCAGCTTTAGCTCTCTCTTCGTTTACTTTATTAAATATAGCTTGTTCAACTTGAGCCATAAACTTCTCATTAACAACTGGTGCCTCTGGTACTACTGGTGTTTCAGGCACAACTGGTGCTTCAGTAACAGGAGTTTTAGTTGACGTATCCTGTCCTGTTGATGGTTGTGTCGTTGGCTTGGTAGTTGGTTCTGTTGTTGGTTGTTCCACTACTGGTTCCTTTACTTGGTCTTTTGACGGTGTACTTGGTACTGTAGTACAATTATTTTGATTTATTATAATCTTTTTCATAGCTTCAAAGTCAGTTGTAAAGTTTCCACTCATAAATTTAGTATAATCTACATTGCCATATTGATTGTTACTTATAGTTCTATAACTCACAGTTTTCACTTGACTTCTAGTCTTTACAGCAGCTTCAGCTTGTACTCCACCTACGAATGTACTTCCTACTAATAATAATGTTAATATTGATAATGTTCTCGATTTCATTTCCATTCCTCCTATATTTGGACTTAATAACTTGTCCACTTTTCTAGTAGTTAATGTACTTTTACGTCTAACCACCTTGTCCTATATTTATAACATATAAATTTTAAATTTATAATGGTTGATAATTTCTAATGAATGATACATTATCCTCCAAAGGTAAATATTCTCGATAATGGATTTATTAATCAAACTAAAAATAAGAATATTACTGGATTTCAGGATTTTTGTAAAAATATCCATAGATAAAATTACTAAAAATAATTTTATAAGATTTATGAATATCTGAATGTTTTTCATTATAATTTTCCACATTTTTTAAATATCTTTGAAGAATTAATAATAAAAAGGCGGTATTTATACCGCCTTAATTATACTAAATCATTAATTATTATATTCATTAATCCCAATTGCCCACTGTTCATCAATAACTTGAAAACCCTTGTATACCTTTTTCTCTATATTATTTAAGTATTTATCTCTTATAAAATTATATATTTTCATATCTATATTGTACAATGGTGTTTCCCCTTTTTCATCTATAAGTATAAAAAACATACTATCTTTAATAATATCATAATCAAAATATATCTTTTTAGTACAAAAATCCAAATTAGTGTCTACTAAATTAGTAATATAATATAATTTATATATTTCCATAACTCTATCATCTAAATTACAGTCTAAAATTTTAATTTTTTCTATTAAATCATAGTTACTAGTTACAATTCTAAGTTTATAATCATTACCAAATTGAGGCAAGATTTCATCTGATAATGCTTCTAGCTCTTTAGCTAATTCATCGTTATCTCTACTATAATTTGTTATTAAATATATCATCTCTCTTTTATTCATATCATGATACAAACAATCATATTCAAAGGTTGATACATGTCCACATATAGGACATGTAAATTTAAAAAAGTCATTATCTAATACTTTCTCTTTTATTCTTTCATCTATAGTTACATTAATGCTATTCCATAACTTAATGTTGCTTTTTATCAAACAATTTGGACAGGTTACTTCCACATTCCTCTTTAAAGCCATAAGTATCCCCCTCTTTTTATTAATAGCCTTAGAAAAAGTTTTATATCTATATTGTATATTTTATCACATTACGTTGTAAATGTAACTGCATTATTTTCTAAATATTAAAACTTTTATCTCCAATTTTATTCTTTTTCTATAAATACAACAGAAAAAGCTACATCTTATATAGACATAGCTTTCAACTCCACTTGAACTGGTAGTCATGGATTAAATATTCCTCATCTCCTTAATCCAATTTACTAACATTAACTCCATTTCTGCATCCCCTTTAACTGGATACTTCTCAGATAACTTTATGGCCTCTTCATAATAACCTAATGCTTTTTCATTATTATTATTATAGAAAGTTTCATAAGCCATCATTAATCTCTTTTTTCCTATCATAAATTTAGAAGCTTTTATATATTTTTTAAGATTTTTATCATATATGCTATCAATAAACTCCTTATTGCAATCACCTATGAGTTCTAAAAACATTTTTTCGCAATTTATTTCATTTCTATACAATGGGATTATCTTATTAATCCATGGTGTAAAATCTTCAATACACATTCTTGCCCTTGTAAAATCCATATTATCCAAATACCAATTGTACTCCATAAGTTTAAGTGAAGAATTAAGTGGATTCAATAAGTTACTTCCTTTATTCAACTTAAATTCTTCCAATTCCATATCTTTAATTCGCATTCCTTGTGATTGTAGTCCATTAACCCTAAGTTGTAAATAAAACCCTCTTCTTGCATCTTCATCTTTCAACATAGATATAACATTATATCCATCATTAGAAATTCCTCCAACCTTTAAAGGAATTATGTTAGTAAGAGCTGCAAATATACCTGCTCCACTAATCAATATTAGTATTGTTGAAATTAAAACAGGAATTCCTTCTATTAAAACAACTAGTAGTATACCTACTCCTGCTACTATTAGATTCATTATTCCTCCGCCATAGTTATACATTATGAATGGATATCTTCCATCCTTTATTTCTGGAGGCATCATAAGACACTGACCTGCTGTGCCTGGTATACCAAACTTTTTATAGCTTATTTTATCTTTGTCTTTAATTATAGTTAAAGATCCTATCCTAAAGGATACAAAAGAATATCCTGTGATAAATCCAAATAAAAGATGTCCTGCTTCATGAATAATAATATGAATTATATACCCTAAGAAAAATATTAGTATAAGTCCATAGTATTTAAGTAATTCCAAAAGAAAATTATCACTTTTGATATAGGTATCCATAAAACTTTTAAAATAACTTGCAGATAAAAACCCTATACCAGCTCCAATAGCTCCACAAACCACTAAAAATATAAGCCCAGATAAAAAGTTGCTTTTCTTTTTATTTCCCTTTTTAGTTATTTCTTTTTTTTCATTAATCATTAAAAACCTCCGTTTTATTAACATTTAATATGAATACAAACTTGTATTCATATTAAATTATATATTATCTTGTCTATATATACTATGATTTATATAGATAACATATAGCACATATGTTTCTTTTAAAGTATATTATGCACTTTTATTAAATGGCTCTATTGAAAATTTAAAAATATAATTTATAGATAATTTAGGCATAATTATTTATTATTTTTATATAAATATATTAGATGTGTATGTGGAGGTTATTTATGGCTAAAAAAACTAAACTCCTACTACTCCTATGTATATTAATTATTATAGTGCTACTCAACAAATGTTCAACCACTGATGGCAACTACAAAACTAGTAAATCTAAGGAACACTCTTCAAAGAGCTCTATAGAAATGACCTATAAAAGTTTTAAGGGTTATAAATACAAAATTCTTAAGTTAGACACGGATGACCAGTTAACTCTTAATATAAAGGTTGAAAATGAAGGTGGAAACTTGGCTATATTACTAATCGATGAGGATGACCACACATTATATAAAACCGAAAACATAGATAGTTCTTTAATTCAAACTATAGTCATACCTCATGATGGAAAATACAAAATACAGGTTGAAGGAGATCATAGCGGGAGTTTTAAAATAAGTTGGGATGTAGATTAAATTTCACATTCCGACTTTTTTTATTTTATTTAAACTATCCTACAACAACATAACATTTAATAGGTATTCTCTTAAGCTATTTTATTGAAATTAGAATTATAAACTTTACTGCTCTAATGAAAATACCTTAATCTATATCCATTCATAGCAGTATCACCTAGCTTTTCTACTAACTTATAATTAGCTACAGCTCCTACTGCTCCTCCTATAACTGGTACAAGCTGAAAAAACTTAGCTAAATCTATATAATCCCTATACTCCTGTTGAAAGATCCTCCAATCAAAGTTTTCTTTATCCAAAGGCAACTTATCTGAATATGATTTCCAATTATTTAATATGTGAAATACTTCTATTCTTCTTTTATCACTACAGAAAGCAATTTGAAATATGTAAAGAAGGTGTAATCTCTCTCTATAATCTTTTGTGTCATAACCGTATATACTAGCAATCTCATATAACAGCTTAATTTTTATACTTAACAAAATAGGAAAATCAGCTAACCCTACAAAAAAACCACCAAATCCTGTGCTAGCTCCACTTACTGTTGCTATCTTTCTATATAATTGAATCTTTTCCTTTACTAACATTTCTCTTTCTATTATTGGCATATATGTTATAGGTTCCAATGTAGTATATTCAGACCCTAAAATAACTACTTTAACCATATTTTTTATAACTTCTGTAACCATAACATGAAATTTTTCTGGAATAAATCCGTTCATTTTATCTTGTATATTTTTAGAAAGCTTATTTCCAATAGTAGGTTTTCTCATCATTTCTCTTTTCCACTCCATTAGCTCTCCATATATTATATCTTCGTACATATCCATCTCATCACCTTATTTCTTTAATATATACTATATTTTATCACACTTCATATATTTTTAACCAATTGTAAAAGAGCAGATTACTCTGCTCTTATTTACGATTTCTTTGATTAGCACAACAATCTACTATGCTATCTACTAAGTTCTGAGACATACATAAAATTGTACACATTAACTGACGATTTGAGCACATCATGTAATTTAGCATTTGACTATTAATACATCTATAGTATTGAGAGTTTGTATATACATTTTGACAATAAAGAAGTATTAATATTAATATTAGTAGTCTATCTTCCTTTCTTTGACATCTAACTTCCTTGGCATCAACAACTCCACCTACTCCACCGTCAGTGGAATCACAATCACAATCACAATCGCACTCATAATTGCAATCATATTTACAATCATAGTTGCAATTATCATTGCAATCACATTTATCCTTACAATTATAGTTATCTTTACAATTGTTCATTTAATAACTCCATAATTCTTGCTATATTTTATGTTATGTATGATGCTTCAAATAAGTCACACTATATTACAAAAAATAAATTTTATTTTGTTGACCGCGAACAAATGTTCTGATATAATTTTTATATGGATTATTTATTTTATTGTAGAAGGTGAGTTTAAATGGAGATTAGTGAAAAGCTTAGGATATTAAGTGGAGCAGCAAAATATGATGTATCATGCTCCTCATCAGGTTCTAATCGTCGAGGAATCAAAGGTGCTTTAGGTTCTTCTGCTCCTAGTGGTATATGTCACTCCTTTACTCCAGATGGAAGATGTATATCTCTTTTAAAAATTTTATTAACTAATTACTGCATATACGATTGTGCCTATTGTATTAATAGGCGGACTAATGATGTAGAAAGAGCTGCTTTTACCGTAGATGAAGTGATAAACTTAACTATGAACTTTTATAGAAGAAACTATATTGAAGGATTATTTTTAAGCTCGGCAGTAATTAAAAATCCTAATTACACTATGGAACTGTTAACATCAGTTGTAAAAAAGCTAAGAAATAATTTTAACTTTCGTGGATATATTCATCTTAAAGCTATTCCAGGAGCTGATGAAGATCTAATAAAAGAAGCTGGCCAATATGTAGATAGAATGAGCGTTAATATTGAGCTTCCTTCTAATAATTCCCTAAAACTTCTAGCCCCTGAAAAAAATAAGCAGGATATATTTACTCCTATGAAATCCATAAAAAATAATATAATTATAAGTAATGGAGAGAGAAAATTATCTAAAAAAGCTACTTTATTTGTACCTGGTGGGCAAAGCACTCAATTAATTGTAGGCGCAACCAAAGAAGATGATTTAGACATTTTGAATCTTACAGAAAATCTCTATGGCAACTTCTTACTAAAAAGAGTCTATTATTCAGCCTACATTCCAGTAAATAATGGTAAAAATTTGCCCAATTTTAAAACCCCACCTACCCTTAGAGAACATAGACTTTATCAAGGAGATTGGTTACTACGGGTATATGGTTTTAAAGCTGAAGAACTTCTTAATAAACAAAATCCAAATTTTGATATAAATTTTGATCCTAAAACTAATTGGGCTCTAAATAATCTTCATATCTTTCCTTTAGAAATTAATACAGCTTCCTATGAACTATTAATTCGAATACCTGGTATAGGTATTCGAGGAGCTAAAAAGATAATTAGTGCTCGAAGAATTGGTTTTCTCACCTTTCAGGATTTAAAAAAATTAGGAGTTGTTTTAAAACGAGCTCAATACTTTATAGTATGTAAGGGTAAGTATTACGGTTCTGTGGATTTAGATGAAGAAAAAGTAAGATCTGTGCTAAAACCTAAAATTGACTTAAACTATATTGAAAATGAAAGGTATGAACAATTAAGCTTTCTTGGCTTTAACTATAATAACAGTTCTATACCAATTTTAGATAAGGAATATAATAAACTTATATTATCCTCATCCTCCCAAGATGATATAAACTCCTTAGATAAAACTTTACTGCTAGAGGATAGAGGTTCCTATATAACTGGAGAACTATAAATATAATAAAGTTATAGGTGGTGTTGCAACATGAAAGAATTTTTATACGATGGTTCCTTTGAGGGACTTTTAACTACAATTTTCTATGCCTATAGTTATAAAGAGGAAGTGAAAATTACCAAGTCTTCCTCATATGTTCATAGCTTAATTACAACAACAGAAGAAATAACTACTGAAGAAGACAAATTTAATAGAGTATATTCTAGTATAAAAGATAACCTTAGTTACTTAACACTTAAAAATGTATACTATTTGTATTTAAGTGCTCTCCCCTATTCTGAGGATTTAATATTTAAATACCTTAAACTATGTTACAAATTTGGAGATAGCATTAATTTAGCTAAAAATAATGATATTATCTTAACTGTAGATAAATATTGCAGAAGAGTCTCTTTAGAAGCTCATAGATTTACTGGATTTGTTAGATTTAAAGAAATAGCTCCCTTTACCTTTTATTCAGTTATAGAGCCTGATCATAATATTCTTCCCCTTATTCAGACTCATTTTATAGAAAGATTTTCTGACCAAAATTTTATAATTCATGATATAAAGAGAGAGCTTGCTTTAATATATAATAAAAAAGACGGTATTATCTCATCTTTTTCTAACGCTCAGGGTGAATATCTAGAAGCTTCCTCTCTCAATGATAATTTTGAAAACCTTTGGAGAGAATTCTACAATGCTATAAATATAAAGGAACGAGAAAATCTTAAATTAACACGCAGAAGCATGCCCACCAGATATTGGAATCACTTACCTGAAGTAAAATAAAGTCATATACAAAGTTTCCCCTTTGTATATGACCTTATTTCCATGCAATAGAAACTCTACCTTCCATTACTTTATTTTCTCTAAAAATTTGTATTCTCCTTGAGCATGTACTTGTTCAAGTAAATTATTATATAAGTCTTTTAATTCTTCAGGAGTAGTCATACCTATTTTATCTATTTCATTGGTATGCTCCTTAAAATATAACTTTGTGCTTATATATTTACCATGAATACTGTCTAATACATAAAGTATATTTTTATCATCTAATTCTATTTTCATATTGTCACCCAGTATAGATAAATTTATATAAATTTTCTATACCATTTCCTTTCTATAAATTACTAATTAAAATCTACTTCTATTTAAGTTTATACTGTAATCTAATAATAATGTATATTCTATATAAATACTATTTTTCCTTCAATTTAATTTAAAGTATTAATACTTATAGTATTTTATTCTTTCACCCAATATTTTTTACAATCATTAGATCTGCTTAAAAATCCATATTCAATTAATGCTCTTCTTACAGTGGCATAGTCTTCATATATCCTAGCCAATATTCTATTTATTTCTTTCTCTGGATAAGTTTTTCCTATAGTAAAATTTCTTGTTATTTGCTCTAAAACTATAATCTTTTTCTTTTCCTTAGATGGATATCTTTTCAAACTACCATCTTCATTAATATAATTTTGTATAACTTGAAGCTTTTCTTCAGTAGTTATATTAAATCTATCATCTAAAGTAGTAGCAGTCTTATGAGCATCACAAATAGTGCCCTCTTCTAATTTGTTTATCTTCTTATTAGTACTTTCATTTAATAATTCCATCATTGCTAAATATAGCTTTGCCTGCTTTTCTTTTTCTCTTAACTTGTATCGATGATTTCTTATAGTAGAAGTGGCAACTCCTAATCTACTGGCTATTTCTTTATCTGATATACCTTCTGCAAAAAGCTTTAATACTTCCCTCTGTACATCTGTAACCCCAGTAAAAATAGCATTCATATTTAGTAGATATTCCAACATGGAATTATGGGCATTCTGAATGTGAAGCTCTGCTGCTTTCCATGATTCATAAAATTCTTCATCTATTCTATAGACTTTTCCATTTTGGAATGTTTTACCACAAATTAAACATTTAATAGTATCCCCTTCTTGAATATATCCCTTTTTAAGCTCTTCCATGGTTGAATTCCAGAATATTTCATTAGATTTTACTTCTAAAACTCCACTGTTTTTAATATCTTTATTTTCTGTATCCACACTCTTTATATTACTTTTTTTTATATCTATTTTATTATTCATGGGTTTCCTCACTATTTCTCCAATATTCTGATCCATCCTTTTTTCTACATAAAAATTTATAATCTATTAAACTCCTACGCAGCAAAAAATAATCTTCAAAAGTATGCCATTTTTTAATAATATCATTAACTTCCTTCTCATTATATAAACAGTCATACTTAAACTTAGTAGCTAAATATTTCAGAATCTCAATTTTTACTTCTTTCTTCTTTGGCCATATTTTTATTCTACCTTCATCATCAATAAATCTATCCATCTTTTCCACTATAATACCTCCCTTAATCAAATATATCATATTATTCTATAATATAATAATATGATATATTTAAGGTTTTGTCTATGTATTTATAGATATATTATAATTTTGTTTGTAATTATACTTTTGTCTTATAAATTAAACAAACTATTATTAGGATTTATTGAAAAATAAACAGGCAGTTATAATAACAACCTGTTTATATAATACTTTATAAATATAGACCTTATTCTACTACTATGTCTTAATTTAATTTTGAATAATTTTTCCCTTTTCTCTAAACTCTCTAAAAGTAATAATCTCATCAATAAGTAAAATTATTAGTAAAATCGTAGAACAAATTGGCCATATTGGATAAATTATTTCATATGCTTGATTTATCACTCCCTTTAAATACTTTACTCCAATAAAGCTTAAAAAAGTCCAAGCTATAGAAAACTCTAAACATATAATTCCCTTAAAATTATACTTAAGATCAGTATAGTCCCAGTAATTTTTGTTAAAATGATTTCTCATTATTATTCCCGTTACATATTCCACAGTAGTTGGAATTATAAAACATAATGGTATTAAATAATAAACATTAATTGTAAAAGTAGATTCTATTACTACTAAAATGCTCATAGCTATGGCATACATAGGTTTAAATGGTCCACTTAGAAAGCCATCCTTTTGAAAGTGACCTCTAATACAATAGCAAAACAAATTCTCAATTATCCACCCTACAAATCCATAGAAAAAGAAATTAAATGTAAAATATAATAAAAAACTTACAATATCCATAAATACTCCTCCTTCGGTAGTATTTTTACCTACATTTATGAATTTATTCTAAGTTTTTCTACATTATTATTAGAATTTTTCTTAAGAATCTTTCATTTAAAATACATATTATTAGTTAACACTGATAATATATTTTAAATATAAATATAAGGGAGGTTCTTAAGAACCTCCCTTGTTTTTAATATTATTATACATAAATCTATTTTTTAAATATATCTAATAGACTTTTAAAGAAACCTTTTTCCTCTTTAACTTCTTCTTTTACTACTCCCTTGTCTTTATCTCCCTTATTATCTGCCTCTTCTTTAACTTCCTCTGTTCTCATAACAAATTTAACTTTTCCATTCATAGAATTATTCATACCTGAAAAAGCACCATATTCCTTAGAAAGTTTTACAAGTTCATCCTTAGCTTCAACTACCCCTTGTATATCCTTTATAGCAGTATTACCTTTTTCATTTAACTTATCTAAGCCTTCTTCTTTTAATTTAACAACACCCTTATAAAGTTCTGTGTTGCCTTCTTTTAATTGATTTATACCTTTTAATAATTTCCCTGAATTATCATATAGTTCATTACTTCCATTTAATAATGATGAACTTCCAGCTCTTAACTTATTAGTACCATTTACTAAAGAACCAATTCCTTGAGATAATGCTGTACTTCCATTATACAACTCTGTTGAAGCTTCATTAAGTTTTGCTGAACTTTCCTTTAAAGTGTTAGTACCTTGTAATAAAAGTTGCCCTTTATTTTTAAACTCATTTGACCCCTTAGATAATCCATTTAATCCTTCTTCAAGGTCACCTGCACCAATAGAAGCACCTTTCATTCCTTGTTGTAGTTTTCCTATGCCATCCTTTTGTCCCTGAGATACAGCTTTAATTCCACCACTTGCCTTTGCAATATTATTTGCTAATTCAGGATTAACCTTTGCAACTGAAGCACTCATTGCATCTAATTGAGCTGCTATTGTATCTAAATTTGCTGTAGAATTATTTAGATTAGTTAAACCTTCATTACCTGCAGCTAATCCTTCTTTTAGCTTTGTTGAACCAGTTAAACATGAATTTATCCCTTTATCTATGGAATTATAGGCTGTAAATAATTTAGAAGCGTTGTCTTCATAAGTTTCTATTCCTTTAGAAAATTGTCCTTGAGCATCCTTTAATTGTGAAAGTCCATTTTGTAGCTTATCAGCTCCAGCTTTTAAAGTAGGAGTATTATTAGATAAGCTGTCTATTCCATTACTTAAATCAGCAACTCCATTTTTTAAAGTTCCTACTCCATCATTAAATTTAGCATAGTTGGAACTTAACTGCCCTTGACCATCTACTAGCTTTTTAGAACCTTCTAACAATTCATCCCCACCATTTTGAAGTTGAACAAGGGAATCTTTTAAACTATCTAAACTATCATCATCACTAATATTTTCTAAATCTAGTGCTTCTGTAGTTGCAACCATCATAATAGCTGGTACACTAAAGTTTGTAGTTGTTCCTTCTATTACTAAAGTATCTTTAATATCTAATATACTTCCTAAATTTAAAGACTCTTTTAATCCTGGTGCAGAAACAAAGGTAATTGATGAATTATTTCCATCTTGAATAAGTTTACCATTATCCACCTTTACGTCCTTAAATTTATCATTAGATAACATAATTTCTGAAACTGTGACAAAAGGAACATACAAAGTTCTATTTTCTCCATTGATTTTAACTGTTCGTGATTCATTATTTTTTACTGTTAAAGTTATTTTAAAATTACCTGATTGTCCTAAAGCTTCCTTAGGCTCTACTTTTTTCCCATTAATCTCATAGTTTAGACTAACTGATAAAGGTAATTCTCTCTTACTTTCTCCTTCATAATAAAGATCTTTTCCATCTACCTTCCAAGTTAGTTCCTCTCCACTTATAGTTGGAGTTTCTTCACCCTTAACATTTTTTATATTATCTAAATTACACTTGTCCTTAAATTCTCCTAGATTTTCTTCACCATTTATCCAAGTGGATACTATCTTTTGTTCTGGTTTTCCATTACTATCTAAAATTACATATACTGTTTCATCCTTATTTATTTCTTGTGCCATTGCCACTGTAGAAGTCATCATAGCTGCTACTGTAGCTAACACTATAACTCTCTTAGATAATGCTTTTCTTTTCATTTTTATGCAGCCTCCTCAACATTTTTTATAAAACCTTTACTTGTTTTTATTATTACTTTCTCACTAATTAGCAGAATTCCTGGTAATACAAATAAAATTACAAACATACTTATAATTGCTCCTCTAGCCATTAATGTACATAGAGAACTTACCATTTCCAGTTTAGATATAATACCAACTCCAGCTGTAGCCCCAAAGAATGTCAAAGCGCTAGTAATAATTGATCTAGATGAGCTTTGAACAGCTATTCTCATAGCATCCATTTTGTTTGATGACATTTCAAGTTCTTCTTTAAATCTAGAGGTTAATAATATAGCATAATCCACTGTAGCACCTAATTGTATTGTTCCTATCACTATTGACGCTATGAAAGGAATTACACTACCTGTATAGAAAGGAATACCTAAATTTATAAATATAGCAAGCTCAATAGCAATAACTAAAATTATCGGCAAACTTAATGACATAAATACTAGTGCTATAATTATAAATATAGCTACTATAGATGCAATACTAACATTTTTAAAGTCTATATCTGAAATTTTGATTAAGTCATTAGTCAATGGAGCTTCTCCACTTACTAATCCATCAGAATCATATTTTTTTACTATGTCGTTTATTTTTACAAGTTGTTCCTTTACCTCATCAGTTGCTGCCTTATATTCTGAGTTTACTACAAAAAGCTCATAGCCTCCTGATCTTATCTTTTCTAATAAATCTTTTGGTATAAAGCTCTCTGGTACCCTTGGTCCTAATATTTTCTCTAGGGCAATTACTGAGGATACCCCATCTACCTGTTCTAGTTCATCAGCCATGGCTTTAACTTTATAGTTATCAAGGCTATCTTTAATTAAAATCATGTTTGTAGATGTCATTCCGTAGTCATTCTTCAACTTATTGGTTCCCACGATAGATGGTAAATCCTTTGGAAGGGACTCATCTAAATTGTAATATACTTTAGCATTAACCTTACCTATAAATGCAGGGATAAATACTAAAATTCCTATTAATACAAAGGCTTTATGGTGTTTTACCACAAATTCAGAAGTCTTCTCAAAGGTTGGTAGTAAAGTTTTATGTCTGTATTTATGAATAACCCTATCAAATGTAAGAATTAAAGCAGGTAAAACAGTTACTGTACATATAACTCCAAGTAATACTCCTTTAGCCATAACTAGCCCTATATCTTTACCAAGAGCTAAGTCCATTGTACAAAGAGCTAAAAATCCAGCTATTGTAGTTAATGAACTTCCTGCTACAGAAATCATTGTATTTGCTATAGCATTTGCCATAGCTATTACTTTGTCCTTTTGAACTTCTCTTTCTTCATCATATCTGTGAAGTAAGAAAATTGAATAATCCATAGTTACTCCAAGTTGCAATATTGCTGACAGAGCCTTAGTTATATAGGATATCTCTCCAAAAATAATATTACTTCCCATATTATAAATTACTGCAATTCCTATACTTCCTAAGAATATAACTGGTATTACCACTGAATCCATAGTCAGTGCTAGAACTATTAAAGATAATACTACTGCTATTAATACATAAAATGGAGTTTCCTTATCTGATAAGTCCTTAGTATCTTTAACTATTCCAGCCATCCCACTTAGAAAGCTTTGTTCTCCAGCAACCTTTCTTATATCTTCTACAGCATTTTGTGTAATAATATTAGCACTACCTTCCTCTAGCATTATTACCATCATAGTTGAATCCTTAGCATAAAACACATCTTGTATGCTACCAGGAAGTATATCCTTAGGAATTGGTGAATCCAAAACATCATTTATCCATAATACCTTTTGTACCCCTTGAATTTTTTCCACCTTTTCCTTTATTTTTGCTACATCCTTATCTTCCATACCTTCTACTATCAGCATACTAAGTGATCCACAATCAAAATCTCTTTTTAGAATCTCTTCTGCTTTTACAGTTTCTAAATCATCTGGTAAATAGCTTAGTATATCGTAATTAATTTTAGTCTTAATAAACCCCCATACAGATGGAATAAGTAATAAAAATGCTAAAACTAAAATTATAACTCTACTCTCAGCTATCTTCTTAGATATCTTTGCCATAGTTCATGTCCATCTCCCTTTCCTTAATATCTCTCAATTCTATACCGACCAGTCAGTTTCATCAATTGTCGCTTATCTTAGATTTCTTCACTTTTTCACTACTTAAAACGTTTTCATGGCACATTATCTTAATTTATCTTCACTTTTCATAGCATCACATCTTTTTAAAGTAATATTTTTACAACAATGAATTTCTAATCCTATTTTCCTTCAATAAAAATTAACTTTATTCTTTATCTCCATTGAGAATCGCCATTCTGATCCCAATGAAATTTTCTGAAAATTGAACCTATGTTTCATATCTGTAAATATCTTCATTAAGAGTAAAAAATATATTAACAAATTATTTACTTATTAATAATTTGTAACAACTGATACTTACTATTAAAATCTATTTCCTTTATAAAAATAAAAATAGCAAGAATTAATTTCTTGCTATTTCGCATACACTACATTGCCAAATCTATAAGAGAAGATTTAATTATTGGCATACCTTTTTCATTTTTCCCTTCTAATACCCCATAAATCCTAACTACATCTCCGTCTGATATTTTTAAACTTTTAAAATTAAGTTTTCCTAATTCCCATGTAACTACATAAGACTTGACCTCATCTCCTTCATTTTGTGTGATTATGAAATTAGCTTTGTCTATATTCTCCCCTAAAGAATTTATTGAAGATACAACTCCTACTGCAAATACTTTTTCTCCTTCTAATTCTCCACTTTCTACTTGTGAACTTTGAACTTGTATCGCAGTATCTCTTATATCTATGTTTACATTATTATCTTCTACTGGTTCCTCAATTTGAGTTCCATTGCTTTCATCTTTGTTAGAGTTTTTAATAGACTTATTGCATCCTACCATGGAAGTAACGGCAACACTTAAACACATTATAATCAACAATACTTTTTTCATTTTTTCATCTCCTATATTCTCTTTATAAGCTATATATATCAATGTCAACGTGAAAATAATACATTATTTACAAAGATAAATTATGTATATGTATCATAAGGTTCATATTTTACAACTTTGGAATTAGATAAATATTCATATAAATCCTCATGGTCATCTATTGTAAACTTACGCAGTAAAAGCCTATCAGTATATAAATATTGTTGCTCCATTTTGTAACCCTCCATTTAAAATTATTATTACAATATTATGGTACCTAACTCCCGTCGCTTGGTCAACATATTTTTCTAAATTTTCTATTATTTCCATAAACAATTTTATACTAAATTTAAATGAAATAAAAATAAGGCTAGTAAGACTTTCATTAGTCTACTGCCCTTAATTTCACTTTTGGTAAATTATATAAATATATTTTATAATTAAAACATTTTTAATTTAGCTAATTTAAAAATTCATCTTGAAAATATGATAGTAGCACTTTTAGAATCACTAAGCAATTCCTAATGCTACGTTTACCATTTTATTTGTTCTTGTAGATGCTGCTATTATCTTTTCATAGAGTTCATTATCATTATATCCTTGATTTAAATATTTATTTTCATAATACTCAAAAGGTAGATTAGTATTATTAATACTTAATTTTTCTGCCAACATTCTATCTGCCATTAGCTTTCTAGCTTGTGCTCTATACTTATTTCTTAAAAAGTGAGCTTGCTTTGCTTGTTCTTTTATTGATAATGATTTATCTATTTCATTAATAATGTTTTTATCACGTTTATTATACCATATTCTTACTTCTAAATTGTCTAATTTTCCTATTAATTCCTTGTATCTATTAAAATTATTTGCTGTTCTTACCTCTTTAACCTTTCTTACATATTTCATTCTTTACCATTATATCATATTTGTTAAAATCTTTCAAATTGCATCTTTATATACACCCTTTACTCACATCACCTATAATCTGAATTCCTTCAAACCCGCATGAATAAAACAACTATTTAAATAGTTAAATAGTTTCCTATATAAATTATAAAGTCCGTTAACATTCATTTGATCACTTCTTTGTACTACTTACAAATATCTAACGGAGTTCTTTTAACAACTACATATAAATTTCAAAATTTTGCCTCTTCAAGACCTTCAATATATAGGCATAGGCTATTCTTATATTCATAAGTATGAAATTAGTAGCAATCCTAATAATGAGAGCATAAAAGTATTTCTAATAAACTTAACATATTTAAAAGACTAGGTCTCAGTATAATTAACCTAATCTTTACTCATATAAAATATAATCCTATTAAAACTCTATATGTTGTATTCTTTTACTACTCTTATACTCCTTGGAGATTCTCTTTTTCTTGTTATATATCCCTTTTCTTCAAGCTTATTTAAATGTGCATGAACCGTAGATGTAGATGTTATACCTACAATATCACATAACTCTCTAACTGTTGGTGAAATACTCTCCCTCTGTACATATTCATTTATGGCATTAAGAACTATCCCTTGCTTTTTAGTCAACATTTTATAACCCCCTATAAATACATTTTATCAAACATTTGTTCTCTTTTCAATTATGTGTTTATAAAAAGACTAATAAAGATTTTACTCCCTACTAGCCTTAAATATTATTTACCTAACTTCTTACAATAATCTATAGCCTTATCTAATGTTTCCTCTCTATTCTTACCCTGGATAAGTACATTTGTATGTCCACTCTTATTCTTAGCTTCTCCTACTGCAATAACTGTTTTATACTGTCCATAGTAAGCATATGGTCTTAAACAGTTTATTGTTGGACAGTTAATCCTATCAGCTATTACCTCAGCTATAGCTTGGTCTGTTGCATTTGAATATTGTATAATATAATCCATTTTCTTATCTTCTTTGGTATCTGTACTAGGTTTTGGTTTTGTTGGTTTAGATAAGTTAGCTTTAGGATTAATTAATTCAGGATAATCAACATAGCAATAGTTCATATCTACATTACCACTAATACCATTTACTCTTCCATCACTAGCATATTGCCACATATCATGTTTACCTTTATAGGTACAAGTTGTATTATATTGAGCCACCCACTTAACCCATTTATTAAACCTGTTATCTGTTAGCTTATTACTAAACCAGGATGTATTTGCATAAATACCTGCCCAATAACCAGCTTTTTCTATAGTATTACAAAATACCTCTGCAATATCTGCTATAAATTTATTAGAGCACTTACCTGTAGTCCCTGCATCTTCTAAATCATAATAAACTGGATATTTTAGTTCATATCCTTTTATTAATCTTAGGACATGATCTGCTTCACTTTTGGCTTGTGATATTGAGGTTGCATAAGAATAAATATAAACTCCAAAGGGTATGCCAAGTCTAGTACATTCTTTAGCATTTCTATGGAATTGCTTGTCATCCTGGCTTGTTATGTTATCACCATATCCTATACTTAAAATTGCATAATCTATTTGACTTTTAACCTTATCCCAATCTATAGTCCCTTGGTGATGTGATACATCTATCCCTCTTAATTTCATAATCCATTCCTCCTTAAATTTAAAAAGCAAAAGAGCAAGGTTTCCCTTACTCTAAATCTATCTTATTTTCTTTAATGGCCTGTCTTGCACTAGACTGTCCAAAATAAAAAGCAATTACCATACTAAATATGGTTAGAAACTCTGAAGAACTTATAAAACCTCTTAGGCTTAATATCGCAAATACTATAGTTAATAGTAATGCTATAAGCTTTTTAATCTGTAATAAACCTTTTAATAATTCCATAGTTAAAACCTACCTTTCTAACTTTTCCTCTATTTTATCTACACTTTTTTTAACATGATCTAGAATATTAAACCTTTGTGTTAGGTCTGAAATTATCTCCTGGTATTTCCCCTCTCTCTTTGAGTTCTCTTTTAAGACATAAAAAAGAAGATATGCAAAAAATACTGCAAACACTCCTTGACTAGCAACCATTTTAACTATTTCATTTTCCATCCTACACCTTCCTTTTTACATAATAAAAGAGACTAGATTTCTCTAATCTCTTAACCAACAACTTGATAATATTGTTCTTCGTATCCTATTCTGTAGCCTATCACTCTAAAATCAACTTTTCCATTATATCCTCTTACTGTAAAGCTAGTTCTATCCTTAGAAACTATAATTACCCCTGGATTACTACAGAATACTGCATAAGTAGATATAGTCTTAAGGAATGTACTGTCTAAAGATACTGTAGTTCCTTCCTCTTTTATATCTATATCGAACAACACATCTTCTAATAATACCTTTGGACTATCTATTGGAGACATTCCAAGTGTCGCTCCATCTACAACTATAGTTCCTCCAGCTTTCGTTCCGTTTGTGTTAAATACATGTCTAGGTGTTCCGGCAACCATAAAACTAATAGTACCATCCGGAGATATTCTTATTCCCGTATCTACGCTTTTAGAAATATAAAATCTAAACGTACCAGCACTAGCATCTATTTTGCACTGGTCTGCAAAGTAAATGCTTGGCGCTTTGCAATCCAGATAATTAGGATAAAATCTAAACCTAGCAATACCATTTTGGTATATGTCTGTAGCATCTTCGGCGATACGAATATAAGTGTTTTCATTCCATTTTAAACGAATTGCAGTTCCTACTCCCAACTCGTCTTTAGCAGTTGCATCTAAACTACATTTTCCAAATAATCTTATAATAGGGTTGTTTGTCGCAGATTTTAAACGCTCTAAAGATATTGTATTAGCTTTAATGTTTCCACCATCAATAATTGTTTGTCCAGCGGTGCTTAGGTTCGTCATGGTGACATATCCAGTAAGATTTATTTTACTAGCACTTATTTTTATAGATTCGGCAGTTTGATTAATACAAGAAATAATAGCATTGGAAGAAACCTTTGCTCCTAGATCAGATTTATAAGAAGTTGAGCTTCTAACCGTAGATACAATTGCGGTATCAGTAATCTTCTGTTCTGCACTATTAATTCTCATAGTTAAATCAGCAGTATCTGTAATATCATAAATAGTTGCTGATGCTATACGCCACATAAAAGGTATAGTCCCTTTGTCTATATAGAAGAAGTTGGTCGTAGAGAAAGTACCATCACTACCACAAGTAACTTTATGAATATACTCTTCCCATTGTCCAGTTCCCGCATTACTCGTCAACCATTTAGCACTCCCACCACTTCCATAGGCGTTAGATGCAAACATTAATTTACTTCCTACTGGAATTTTAGCTATCATTTTTAATATGAAAATAGCATTTGGTCTAGCCGTATTTCCAAAATAAAACCCGCCTAATCCAGGGCTTGTAGTTCCTCCAATTGTTTTTACCTCAATACAGTGCGTAGATGTAGTTGGGCAATCACTAGGTTTTGCTATCCTTGTTACTGTAGTATGTGCCCCTCCGGAATTATTGTAAACATTTAGTCCATTATTGCCTTTTGTAAATGTAGCATCTGCATAAATCATCTTACCTTCACTAATTGCTTTTGCTAACTCAATGGCATCATTCTTTGCAGTATTAATTGTACTACTTACTGCAGATATTATTGCACTATCAGTAATTTTTACTTCAGCTGTTTTAAGCCTAGTGTCCATATCCTTTACTTTACCATCTATAGTTGTTGTAGTCTGCTCTACACTAGATACTCTGTTAGTAATACCAGTTAAGTTAGTTTCTATTGTAGCAGTTCTTTTAGATACTGTAGTTATTTGCTCTTGTGTGTCTTCTGGTGCTGGTGTCCAATTTGTAGCTTTGTTGCCTTTTTCTATTTTCACATTTTTAAGCCAATATGGAGATGCATATGGGTATAATCCAAGTCCTATTTCCATTTTAAAAGCATTTGGTGGTACATCTAAAATAAATTTAAACTTATCATCTTCTACCGTAATCGTCAGACTTCGTTGTACTTGGGCAACAGTACCATTTTCATTGTAGAAAGTATAATGAGGTGTTAAAGTAGTTAAGTTTGTTTCACCACTTATAATAAGCTTATCTTTAATATTATAAATTGTGCATCCCAATAAATCAGAAGGATTTGCAATAATATTAAAAGTATAGTTCTCGATAACAATATTAGCGGTATCTCCTATGTTATTATGAGATGCTTTGTATTTACCTACATTTTTAAGAATAAATAAATTCCTACCACCAACCTCAATTCTATCTATAGCCCCGTTTACGATATTTGTAACTTGAATTGCTTCAACTTTTAAAGCTATAGAATCTTTCATTTGAGCAATTGTGGAACTTTGTGTACTTACTGTACTATTAAGTCCATTAATACTTGCACTATGAGAACTAACTGTTGCTACTGTACCATCTAGTGTCCTTTTTATTTCATTTGTCCTAGTATCCACACCAGTTATTTGACCGGTTAATTCATTTATAGTAGTCGTATGACTACTTATAGTACTACTAATAGAATCTACTGTAGCTACTGTAGAATTATAAGCATCCTTTAACTGTGTAGTTACTCCATCCTTAACTATTGTAGTGTTACTTATTAATGCACTTATCTTGCCTTGCTGAACATTTATAGCAGTTGTATTACTTTCTGTAATAGTTTTTACACCATCTACTGTATTGTTAAGTTCATTAAAAGCTACATTCAAAGTTTGGCCTTTTTCATCTATCATTACTTTAGAAGATTTTAGGGTATGTGTGTTAGTATCTTTATTAAATTCTTCTATGAAACTATTATAATCTATCTGCTTACCACCTACAGAATTCTCAGAAATCATATTACCTTTTATGAGGTCATCACCTATAGCATTTTCCTTAATTCCTCTGTGGTCTATAAGAGTGGTAGTTCCATCTTCTCCTCTTAAAATAAAATTAAAATCACCTTTGATATCCTGTCCCATTTGTATTCTAACTCTATTATTCTTATCCTTAAATTGTTGGGTAGCACCTGTTATTTCAATTCCACCATTATCAGATTTTATCTTGAACTTATTAGTAGATATATCTCCGGAATTAATTTTACTAACATCTAGATTCTCAATCATGGCGTTTTTGATGAAGCCATTGTCTACAGTGACTTTATCGGAGGTAAGGATTAAAGACTGGATATTGTTAGATGTAAGGTTTCCATTTACAAGAGTTTGTATATCTCCTACGCTACTTTCTAATATCTCTATTCTTCCTACACCAGCATTAAGTTCTGTTATATCTGCTTTATCAGCCTGTAACTTTACTATATTAGCATTAGCTGCATCTAGTTGTGTTATTGTAGCACTTGTAGCCTCAAGATCACCAACTCTAATTTCAACTGCATTAAGGCTTTCTATATCTGCCTTTTTAATTGTAATTTTTTCTACTGTACCCTTTATAGCCCCTTCAGATATAGTTCCGTTACTACTAGTAATATTATTTACGGTTTTCGAAGTATCTTCATATTCCTTTTGCATATCCTCAAATGTCAATATAGTGTTTGCTATCTCACATGTATTCTTATCAGGTTCATCTGGATATTCTACCATTTTAACTATTCTTTGCTTTTCTTTAATACCTTCTTCTTTAGATATAAGAGTAATTATGTCTCCAAGACCATATGATAAAATACTATACTTATCATTAATGCTTGCGAGATCTACTATATCAGCTCCATAACTTTTATAAGGTTTACTTAACTCTTCTAACTTTGCAATCGCATCTTCTCTAAGTGAATTTTCATCTGTATATTTTTCAGCCTTCCATATAATAGTTTTCTTTTTTGAAGAATATTGATAATTTTCTACTGTAACTTTTAAGTCGTTTTCTCCTATGGCAATAAGTCTTGTACAAAAATCATAAGAATTACTTTTTACATCTAAATCTCTTAAATTTAGAGAGTCTATAAAATAGACTCCCTTGTCATTTCCAAGCTTTTTGGCTATATTTATCCTTTTATTAAGTGTATCAAACTCCATTTCTACAAAATAGGTTTTCTTAATATCTTGGATTATATCCCACGTACTACAATTAATTTTTCTTATGGTTCTCTTTTTAGTCTCATTGCAATATCCTATTATCCAACCTGTTCCAGCTAGTGCAAGTGTCAAACATTCAGCTATAGTTTGATCAGAAGTATCAAAGTGTTCCCAAGTCTTACCCTCTAAGTCTTCTACATTAAGAACTGCTTGAATAGATTTCCACTCTCCATTAGTTGAAATTTCTTTTATTACAAACTCATGAGTTTTAGTTCTTATATACCCCTCTTCTTTAATCTCATCGGAGAATCTAGATGGATATGAAAAAGAAAGTGTCTTATCTCCATTGCTAAGAACACTTTGTATTTTAAGGTCTTTATATAAAGTTAAATTACTTATTTTAACTTTGTTTAAGTCATATAATTGTAGCATTATTAATCTCCTTTCTCTGTATCAAGAGTTTTAGGGATTACTCCTCTATCATATAATCTATAAGCATTAACTCCATTGGACTCATAACACAATCAGAGTTTACAAGTTCATCTATTTGAAATTTATGAATATCTATTTCATTCTCTATATCTAATAGATCTTTAATATCTCGATTCCAGTCCATTATATATTCCTCTGCAATCCTTATATTATTATCTTCTATTAAAGGTTTTCCCTCTTCGTCTTTAATACTATACATATCAATAAGTTTTTGTTTTTCTTTGTTGTATAACTTAAGTTCATCTTCTATTTTTGCTATATTCTTAGCTAAAACATAGGAAACTTTTATAGGTAATTTTTTTTGTGATATTGCTCCTAAAACTGGAGCATCATTTACTATTCGGTTATTGTTTAATTTTATAATCATTATAAAGTACCTCCTAAAACCAATTCTTTTACCAATATATAAATTTTTATAAAATTCAATCACGTAAGCAAATTGTAGATCTTCTATCTCATTATTTTTTGTAAATGCTAACTTCTTAGTTGCTTTTAACACATTGATCATCTTTTCATCTAGATATATCTAGGTTTATATTTAATATTTATATCTACATTATTTCTGCTAACAGTAATTGTATTAATTCCTGGTTTAAGTGTAGGAAATTCCCACATATCGCAATCACTAAACTTATTAATTCCATCAACTGTTACAGTATCTTCTCCTATTGTTACCCTTTTACCCCCTATTAAGTTTTTAATAATAATAGGGTTATAACTTAATCCATTGATTACTATATCTGCAATAGATATAGAAGGTATTATTTCAACTATAGCCGGTATTTCTATATCACCATCTACATTTATAGTTTTATTATTAATTCTATTCATGATTTCAATTTTCTCTTCTTTCTCAGCTACAACAAGCATAGTCACTTCTAGAATTTCATTTCCTTCTACTATATGCTTTGATGATGGAGTATCACTTATAAAACCCCTATAATAAATGTCTATATCATGAAATTTTATTGTTGATATGGCTAATTGCTTAATAAGAATACTCTTCATTATCTCTATCTCATCATCATTACTGCATATTATATCTAAAGTAAGTTTAAGTACCTTATATTTATATCTAAACTTATTAGATATATATGGATTAAGTGAGTTAGCACTCCAATTGTTTATAATATCAATTTCAGCTGTTCCTATATTTCTATCTAACAATTTTGCTTTAAAGTTACTTATATTAATATTATTTATAAACACTATCTCACCCTCTTTCCAGCTAAAGCAAATTTACCATCAACTTTTTTATAAGTATACTCGGATATTTTTTCGCTATCCATATATACTGGAACTATAAATGTACTATCTTCTTGAATATCATTATTATTTAGATTAGTATATGGAGTTTCCATAGCAGCTCTATAGCTAGAGTTCATTGCCATATTGGCAGAAACATTAGTAGTTTCAAAATCAATTGTAGTTCTCATTTTTCTTGTTAGATCCTCTAGATTACCATCTACTTCTTTTTCAAGATTTGGAGTTTCTACATCAATACCTACACCAATACCTTTAATAAGGTTTTTACCTATCATATCTCTAAACAGAGTTGATGGTGAATGGATTCCAAAAAAGCTTTTAAATCCATCTGCTATACTGCTGGCTATATTTTTTGCTGTATTCACTACTGCACTAACCCCTGCTAAAAGACCATTTGTTAGACCATCCAAACAGTTTGTACCTATTTGTTTCCAATTAGCTTGAGCAAAAGCATTTATTATTGCAGATATTATAGTAGGTATACTACCTACTAACATAGGAATTGCTTTAATAAGTCCTTGTATTAAAGCCATTATTATTTGAATGGCTGCACTAATAATTGATGGTAAATTATTAATAACTGCTGATACTATTCCATTTATTATATTTGGAATTTGTGCAATTAATAGTGGCAATGCTTCAATTATTCCTTGTATTAGAGCCATTATTATTTGAATGGCTGCCTCTATAATTAATGGTAAATTTTCCGCAACTGCTGATACTATTCCATTTATTATATTTGGAATTTGTGCAATTAATAGTGGTAATGCTTCAATTATTCCTTGTATTAGAGCCATTATTATTTGAATGGCTGCCTCTATAATTAATGGTAAATTCTCAATAACTGCTGATACTATTCCATTTATTATAATTGGAATTTGTTCAATTAATAGTGGTAATGCTTCAGTTATGCCTTGTATCAGAGCCATTATTATTTGAATGGCTGCCTCTATAATTAATGGTAAATTCTCAATAACTGCTGATACTATTCCATTTATTATATTTAGAATTTGTTCAATTAATAGTGGGAATAATTCAGTTATTACTTGTATTACAGTCATTATTATTTGAATGGCTGCCTCTATAATTAATGGCAAACTCTCAATAACTGCTGATACTATTCCAATTATTATATTTGGAACTTGTTCAATTAATAGTGGTAATGCTTCAATTATTCCTTGTATTAGAGCCATTATTATTTGGATGGCTGCCCCTATAACTTGTGGCAGATTTTCTATGATGGTATTTACTATACTCAACAAAGCTTGTACAGCCATCGGAATTAACTCTGGTAACGTTTCAGATATTCCATTAATAAGCGCCAAAATAATATCTATACCACTCTGAAGTATAAGCGGTAATTTTTCTGATATATTTGATAACATATTAGCAAATACATCTCCAACACTACCTGCAAGTCCTTCGAATCCACCTTCATTGAATGCTGAAGATAGCTGTCCTATCATATCTGTTGCTGAAGCTGTTATTTCTTTTAATGGGGCATCTACGCTATCACTCATATCTTTTCCAAGACTCATTAGTGAGCTTTTAAATATAGTAACTTCACGGCCTAAACCCTCTTCCATAGTTGCCGCTGTTGCATTTAGCTTTTCTATTTCTGCTCCTGCATTTTGGCTAAAATCTGCTATTTTAGATACGCCTTGTGCAAACTGTTTTCCAGCACTTATTCCATAAGAGCCAACTTTTCCAATAGCTTTTGTAATATTGCTAAATGCCTTTATACTTGATTTACCAATGTCCATAGCTAAGTCTGACATAGTTTTACTACTTTTTTCTTTTACCTCATTAGCTTTTTCTTCAAAGTTATTTATAGTATTATTCATTGTTTGGTTTATGGTATTATTTATTTCTATATTTATTTTTGTTAAGTCAACTAATAGTTCTTTTCTATCAATTATAATATTTGACATAATATCACCTGCCTTTTATAAAGCAGGCTATGGCTCACTACTCTATGGTGTGGCTCTAAGCTCTGGCTTTTTTATTTCTATATTTATTAACCTCTTACATCTACTACATTTTATTTCTCCTTTGATGTAATCAGCTTTAATTAATAATTTATTACAAAATGGACATTTTACTTTTACTATGCAAATCACCTACCTTTACTAATAAAAAGTGCCTAGTTTTATAAGCACTTTTTATTAGTTTTTATAGTTAGAATACTAAAATCAAAGTATTCCCCTTAAGTCTCCATTTTCCATAAGAGCATTTTCAATTTCTGTTACCTTTTGTTTTTTTGATTTACTCATTGGAATAGCATAAATTCTCTTCATATTACTATAAAAATCCTTTTGTTCTTTGCTCATATTGGTATTTATAGTCATAGATCTATATCCCATAATCTTAACTATTTCATTGTCTTCCTTTAAAGCTCTAAACATGGCTTTAAATTTCCACCAATGTAAATCTTCTATATCCTGAAGGTCTATGTCATATTGGGTTAGAAAAGCGGAGTAAATATAGTCATCGTCATATTCAAAACTATATGCTCTTGTACTCTTGCCCATAGATACTCCACTACTTCCTTCATTAATATCTTTTCCACCACTATAAAACCAAAGGATTTGTTTAATCGCTTCTTCTAAATTATCTGGTATTACTGGATAATATAGAAGAAGAGCATTATATATCTTTTCTTTATCATCAAGCTCATCATCCTGCATCATTATCTCAAACAAAATGGATGTACGAAAATCGTAATTAATCTTATATTCTCTATTATTTATTTCAACTTTTCGAGGTAAAACATCAATTAAAATATTCATTATTTTTTAGAACGTCTTTGAATTCTATTAGAAGAATACTTATTAGCAATGAGTTCAATTTCTTTATTTTTCTCATTTATGCCTGTTATTAGAGCCTCAAAAGCCTTTAAACATTCAAGTAAGTTAACTTTATCTCCAAATACTCTTTCATGAGTACCTTGTCCAAAAAGTTCATCGAATACATTAAAGATGGCTTTGCACTGAGTCCTTATCCCTTCTCCAATTGACATACCCTTTGTTTCTTCTTCTATATTCATTACTTTTTTTATTGCTTTATCATATTTTTCTGCAACATCGGCATCAAATATATCTAATTCTAGCTCAATTCCATTAATATTCATTAAATATTCCTCCTACTAAATTGCAGTAAATGTTTTTGTTGCAGTATTGAATGTACCTTCTATAAAATCTCCTACTGCATTTAAGTTTCCTGATACCACAATAGTTTCTCCGCCTGCTCCAGCTAATCCAGCAACTTCACAACTTACTATAAATTTTCTAGCCTTATAAGTATTCTCACTTCCTTCTATTGGTTGAAATAGTTCAACTTTAACATAGTCAAATTGTGCATCTGCCCCTGTAAGATGATTTCTTCCAACATTGTATAATGCCATTACTGCCCCTTCACTTTTAATTAAATCTGATGTGAATGGGAATTGTGTTTGGTATGACTTAATTGTAGTTGAAGATGATTTATCGTTAATATAAACTTTAGTATCAAGTTGAGCTGCTGGATTTTCATCTAATGTATTAAATCCAGCTCCCATTAATTCATATTTTTCTACACCTGTTGATCCACCTATATTTATATAATCTGCTATTTGATGTCTTTGTATTGATTCTCTACTCATTATTTTTTCCTCCTTCTTGGTAATATACCAATCTACATTCTATTTTATATTGTGCTTTATCTAGATTTTTTTCGAAAACATAACCACTTGTTAATGCTTCTATTTTTTGTGCCACTCTCCCACTATCTAGTACTGGTAGATTATTAAGCTCTGATTGAAGTTCTAGCCACTTAGCAAAGTTTTCATAGAATTTACTATTAGCTATATTTTGTACTACATCTTGTCCGCATACTTCCCTACTGACAAACATGAAACAGTATTGTCTAAGACTAGTTCCATCAATATACTTTTTCAAAACTTGTTCTCTAGGAAGTTCTTCTATCATATAGGATACTGTATTTTCACCTAAGTAATTAATATTAATACCATCATTAATATTTGCTAGATAAGGACAGGTTCCTATATATTCTTTGATACTTTCTACTATATTCATTTCTACCTCCTCTACTGATTTATATATTTTTAATATCTATTAGCTATTTATTAAAATCATTGTCACAGTTTAAGACTTTGGTTACTAGTTTTTAAAATTGAAATGGTTTATCTAGATCCTATTTAGCTAATAAAATTTAAATATATATTTTTATTTACTTTAAATTAGAGGCTATTCTTTCTTTTTGAATTATCCTAATGTATTTCAAAGAATTTATAAATCTTAATATGAAAGTCACCGCATTGTTATCACCCCTTTCCTTTAGCTTCATTTCTTATTTGTTAATAAAACTTTTTAACCATAACTCATAGTGATAAATTAGTAATCTAAACTTTATTATTCTTATTTTAAAATTTAAAACTAATTTATTATCTTAAGACTCAACTTTTAATAACTTATCACCACTGCGATGATATTATTCTAGCACCGCTTTAACCCGATTATATAAAGAGAGTTTAAAAGGAATTTATAAAGAATTTAAAAAGAATATATTTGCAAGAGATTTAATAGCTTTTGACTTTATTGCTGATACATATTCTTCTGTAATATAAAGCTTTGCTGAAATATTTCTATTACTTTCCTTCTGAAAATATCTCATTTCAATAATACTTCTTTCTCTATCTGTAAGAATTTCTAGAGCATTTTCAATCTTTTTTATTTCAGCCTCTTTAACTTTTATAGTATAATTTAATCTGTTAATTTGAGCCTCTTTTCTTATTATCATGTTTTCCACTGTTGAAGTAATTTTATTAGTTTTTCCTGTCTTCTCCACGTAATTTACACCAATTCCGTCATCATATTCATTTTCTAGTAACTCTATATCTAGTTTTATATTTTTAATTTCTGCTTTCGTTTGATTAAAGTTATAAAGCATAGTTTCAATTTTTTTATTCATATTCATACTGATCCCCCTTGAATTTAATTCAATTTTTATTATTTATTCTTGAAATATTATATTGATTTAAATTCAATATAATATTTCATTTGTTAAAGACATATTTCAGTCTGCACTCTAATTATAACGTGATTCACTATTATTGAGTTATTTGTCTAAATATACTTCATTTTTCATGCAACCCCCACATTTGAATTTAATTCAATATTTATATTTTGATTTTATTGAATTAAATTCAAATTGTCAAGTCGTATTGAATTTTTTTTGATTTTATTTCAACTTATATTGATTTTACTTCAAATATGGTTATAATATAATTATAGGAGGTGTAAATATATGAATACACTGGGTATTAGGTTAAAAGAACTTCGAAAAAAACATGGATTAACACAAAAATCATTAGCAGATATTCTTTTAATAGATAATAGCTCAATTTCTAAATATGAGAATGATAAAGCAATACCAGAAAATGAATTGCTTCAAAGAATTGCCGATTTTTTTTCCGTATCTGTAGACTACTTACTTGGTAGAAGTGATATATCATCACCTAAAAAATCAACTTTTGATGATTTAGAATTAAATCCCAAAGATAAAAAAGATATTGAGAAAATTTTTAACAGTACCTTGGAGTCTTTAGAAAATCAAGAAGGACTTATGCTTTCCGGTAATCCTATTAATGATGAAGACTGGGAATTATTAAAATCTGCTATTCAAAATGGAATTGAGTATGCTAAGAAAATGAATAAGATAAAATATACCCCTAAAAAATATAAAAAATAGTTTCAAACATTATTTCGTAAAATTTGATGATGTTTTTGGGGGGGAATATAATTTTGGAAATTTCAATTTTAGTAAATAACTTAGTAAAAAAATATAAAACTAATGATCCTCGTGAATTATGTGATGCTCTTGGAATAAATGTTATGTACGAAGATTTAGGGTCTATTCATGGATTTTATCAATATGCTCCAAAAAATAAAATAATTCACTTAAATATTAGATTAAGTGAAATCGATATGTTATTTACTTGTGCTCATGAACTTGGCCACGCTATATTGCATAGTAATTTAAATATACTTTTTTTAGAAAGTAAAACTACTCAAGTTAAAGGTAAATATGAAATGCAAGCTGATCAATTTGCAGCTGAGCTGTTGATTGATAAGTCAATAATACTTAATTACGAAGGTTTATCTATAAACACTATTGCTAAATGCGAAAATATAGATATAAAATTTTTAAAACATAAATTTTTATATAAATAAATTATTGAAAATTCATCAATAAAACCATCAGGATATACTAAATCATATATCTTGATGGTTTCTGTTATATAAATTTATATTCTATATTTCATGTATTTTATACTAATTTTTGATTGAAAATATTATCTAACTCTAACTTCCTCACCTTTTTTTGAATTTCTTCTGACTCTAAAATATAAAGTCCATTATCCTTCATTCTCTTAAAGTACTCGGCTCCTGCAAAGGTATATCTATTTCTTCTACCTTCTGTAGTTTGAACCTTTTCATTAGCATAAGCTATAATGTCTCCAGTAGCTAAATTTCTTGGAAGGGTTAAAAGTGGCATTCCAAGCTCATTTCTAACAGCATTATGTCCTGCTAATGAACCAGTTGTTATGGCTTCTGCTCTTTGTCCCAAATTGCGATAAAAGAGAATGAATTGATATATAGTGATTTATGTGAAAATACATTTTCAGAGAGAATAAAAAAAGCTAAACTTTTAAAAGGATTAACACAAGAAAGGCTTGCTTTACTTACTGGATTAAGTAAATCTACAATTTGTGAACTTGAAGCTGGATATAGAGATAACATAACTAGAGACACTTTAATTAAATTATTAAAAATACTTGACAAAGACATACTATGTGATGACTATTTGACATACATATTAAACCAGGAAGAAAATATTAAAAACCTTATATCAACGTATGGTAAAACAGAATTGTGTACGCTTTTTAAGGTTCATAGATCTACATTGGAAAGGTGGCATAGTGGTAAATATCAATTACCCAAAGAAAAGTTTAATTTAATTAAGAAATTAAATTCAAAAGACCATGAAATTTAATCATGGTCTTTCTGTTTTAAGAATCTATTGTATATTTTAACACATTCATTTATATATTCTTGAAGCTTTGGATCTTTATAAACATCTTCTCTTATATTAGTTTTACCAAATAAATAATCTATAGTGACATTATAAAATTGAGCTAACTTGGAGACTGTGTCCAAACTTGGTTCATACTCATTACGTTCCCAAGAGCTATATGCTTGTCGAGTTATATTAAATGTATTAGCTATATCTTCTTGACTTAAGTCTCTTTCTAACCTAAGTAATTTTAATCTATCTCCTATCACATTCCCCACCTCACATAAATTTTAGCAAAAATATGATATATAAAGAAGGATTTTTCCATTTTGCATAGAAAACTAGCATATATAGTATTAATGCAAGTTTAATTTACATCTTAGGAGGTTTAGGCAATGATAAATTATAAGGGGTTAAGAATAATAATTAAGGAAGTGTCTAGTTTCAAATACTTTATTACTAAATATAAAGGTGTATTAATAATCTATTGGAATGGAAATTTAAGCAATAAAGAAAAATCTAAAATGTTACATAGGTCTATTAAGAAAGTAAAAATGCAAAAGACTAAGGTTTAATTTCCTTAGTCTTTTACACTACATAAACAAACATTATAAAAGCTATAGCTAGTGCTTGTATAAAATAATCCTCTGCGCCTCTAGTCTTAATTAACTTACATCCATAATAACTCTTTCTCCATGGATATAAATATGGTGTTCCCATCTTAGTAAAACTATCTGCTACTAGATGCAATGTAAAGTTTATAAACCACACTAGAGCTATCCACTTATTTAAGATTAGTATAGAAATACTACTTATAATTAATACTAATAGTGAGTGTGTATACGTTCTATGTTTTATTCCTAAAAGATAATCCCAATCCGGAACAACAGATCCTAACACTCCTATTGCTGATATTGGATTATTTAATATTATTTGTAATGTAGCAGCTACACCTATAGCTATGTGTGTTCGTTTCATCATACTCTTACAACCTCCTGTTCTCTCCAAAAGTATATAAAAAAACCTATCCAACGATATGGATAGGTAAAGTGAATTTAGTTGGGTATATTACTAAGGTTTCATCTTTAGTTTATTTCATGATACTTACTATATTTTCTTTAGTACTTCCTTAATTTCTTCTATTCTTATGTTTTTAATATTTTTATTTTTCTTCTCGCCTGGCCCAACACGACGTTTATGTTTGCTTACAACTAGCATTGTCACAGGAGCATTTGTTTTGCTCAATTCCTCATAAATACTGAGTAATTTTTCTTCTTTTGTCCTATTAAAAATATCTACTTCTACAGTTATAATTTGCCCATTTTTTAATATAAATATACAGTCAATAAATTTTTTATTTATTTCATACTCTCTTTTCATATAGGTTACTCGGTCTTTAAGTTCAACTAAGATATCCGTTAAAACCAATGTATGAAAAGAGGGTATTTTCTTTATATAGTAAACCTTCTTGCCTAGCGTTGGATGGATAGATTCTTTAATATACTTATTATTTGCAAGTATTTTTAATCTTTTAGCTGCCATTGAATAGCTAGGAAAAAACAACTCTTGTAATTGTCCTATGGTTGCTCCTGTATTATCTGTAATAAAATTAATAATTTGAATATCTCTATCCGTTAATTCCATTTAGAATCTCCAAAATATTGCTTAGGTCACTTTCGATAACTTCCTTTGGTTTCTCTATCTTCTTTTCTACTATTCTATCTTTAATGTTTTCCATAACCATGTTATGATCCATGGTAAAACTATATCCTTTCTCTTCTTCTAGTGTCCTACATATAATTTCTCTTTCTCCGAGCTTAGTTGCATTTTCATTACCCAAGATAACCTTACAAGCTGGGCCATCTGCTATTTTTAAGCTTATTCTGGTACATAGTTGAGCTTTTATATCCGTTGGTATACTGTCTGAGGTTGGCTTTTGCAATGCAGTAATTAGGAATACACCACTACTTCTACCCACATTAACTATCATTTTAAGGTGCTTTAGACATTTAGTTTTTAATGCTTTCTCTTCTTTACTATCCCCTCGACTTATATTAAGGAAACTAAACTCCTCCACTACAACATAGGTGTATTTAAGTTTATTCCCATTATCTTTATTATAATCCTCAATATTATAGTAACCTTTAGTATTATCTATTAGCTTTTCTCTTCTTCTACATTCTTTATCTATGCCATCTAACGCTTGTAGAACTTCATTTAATGTCTTAGAGTATGTTTTTACTTGTGCACAATTTTGAAATACCCCTAAGTCGTTTTTACGAATCTGAAGTAAGTGTAAATCTATATAGCTACAATACTTAATTAAGTTAGTTAGTATTAATAATAATATTCTAGACTTTCCTGTTCCAGTATCTCCACCAATAAGCATGTGAGGGAATTTGTTCATATCTACTATAATTGGCTTAATAAGACCATCTGCAATTAACAACTTGTTACCTGGTAATTGCATAGGTGAATAATCTTTGAACTTGTAATTAGCCACACAATTCATAATAACCACGTTATTAACTTGGCTTAGTTGTATGCTTTGAAATTGTAATCCTTCTTTGAATATATCTATATCTCTATTAAGATTTTCAAATGTATATCCATAGGGTAGTTCTGTAATTATGTCATAGCCGTATGGAGTCCTATCTATTCTCCATATCTTAAGAGTTTTTTCAAGGTTGTTAGTAAATTGACTTTTAGAGTAGGTAATCTGTTTCCATTTCTTCCTTAGCTTAATTTTGTCTAGATTTCTATATAGTGCTACACCAGCACCAGCTATTGCAAATTCTGTTATCACTTGCTATTCCTCCCTTCCACTTTTACTGCTGATATTGAATAAATAATAATCCCACTAAGTATTATTAAACCTTCTTTTAAAGTTCCTGTGAAAATTGCTAGGCTTTTTATGCCATTCAAAATCAATAAATCTAATCCAAACATTGAACATTCTCCTTATCTAAGTGCTTAATGTAATACTCCAAAGCTTTCTTAACAAAATCTGATTTCTCCTCTTGGCTATTAACTGTTACGAATAACTTCATATCTTTGGTGGTGTTTTTAAAACTAACTGTAATCTTATTTACCATTGTTTAACCTCTCTTTTCTTATTTCTTAATATATCTATATGCATAAATTTATAAATGTTTCCTAAAATATAAGAAAAATCTTAAATTATAGGAAAAAAGATTAAAATAAAAAAGGTATCTAGAATTAATCTTCTAAATACCATATATCTTTAATATCTTTATTTAATTTATTAGCTACTACTAAAGCACCTTCTAGAGTAGGCTTACTATGTCCATTCTCCCATCCACTATATGTTTTTATACTTACATCTAAATATTTAGCAAACTCACCCGGAGCCATCATATATTCCCTCATTCTTATCTCCTTAAGTCTATTCTTAACCATAACACCACCTCTTAATTATTCTATTCTCTACAAGTATAACATTTCCTTTTAATGTCAAAGATTTTATTGAGGTGAATTTATGGATTTTATAAAATATAGTGCTAAAATTTATTTACTAGGTTGTGGTGTTGCTTTAAACCTTCTATTTATATATCTTTTAATTGCATAAAAAATAAGGGTAGCAAGTTTTACCTCACTACCCTTTAATTATTTATATATCTTTAGTTATTCTTATATATGAAGAACTTACCCATCCAATTTTATTACATTTAGCTGGAGCATTATAATATCTTACTTGACGCCAGTTACCAGCCCTTCCTACTATAGCAACTTTTTCATTTAAGTTGAGTTCACCCTGGATTCCATAATCAGTACTAGCTCCATTCCTAGCATTTAAGGATTTTACTGTACAATAAGCGGTACCTTCTTGAATTACTGTGCTTTGTACTTTTATATAGTCCTTGTGAACGTAACATCTATTGTATCCATTATAAATACTATAACAATGGTACCAATCTCCTTCTAGCCTATAAAGAGTAATTTTCTGGCCCTTATTAACTGTTCCTAGAATTTTACCATTCATATTAGCATCTAGTCTTACATTTACACCAGTACCAGTAACAACTCCTGTTTTACCCCGAACTGAATCATCCCATACTTGAGAATTTTGTGGTTTTTTACTTGGTGTAGGTTTTGATGGAGTTTTACCTTTATATTTTATACCTAGTTGAGCTAAAACACCTTTTGCAATTGCAACTCCAAATGTTTCTTGTTCTGCAATGGTATCTATAATTTGATTATCTGTAGTGTTATCTAGGAAAGCACATTCTACAATTGCAGCATCCATATTAGTTTCTCTAATTACTGCATAGTAATCAGTACCACCGCTACCCTTTTTGCTATATTCTTTTACTGTATCTTGACCTATAGCTTTCATTTCTCTAGCTATATTATTAGATAAAGATAATCCTTTTCCTCTATAAATAGAAGATATAACTTCACCTCTATCTCCTTTACCAGCGTTACAATGAATAGATACAAAGTAAATAGCTTTAGCTAAGTTTGCTATTTGAGCTCTTTGAGAAAGTCCTACATAAGTATCTGTTGACCTAGTTAATACTACTTGTACACCATGCTCTGTAAGTACATTTCTACAACTTAGTGTAGCTATTAAAACTATTTGTTTTTCTATAAGTTTTCCATAACAAGCACCTGGATCTGAACCACCATGTCCAGCATCTAAACATACAATATAATTTTTCATAATCTATTCCTCCTCAAACTTCTAAAAATAAAAGAGCAAGGTTTCCCTTACTCCTGTTTACTTTCTGATTTCTTTTTTAATATATCTACTGCATTTACAAGTGCATCTGGTAGCTCTATACCCATTAATCCAGCATTCTCTATAATACTTAATACTTCATTAGCCATGAACCCTAGAATTACAGCATTACGTATAAGTCCACTATTACCCATTACTATATCCATTTGTACAGCAACAACTATAATTAGATATATAAATACTTTCTTTGCTAAGCCTTTAAACCCGGCACTACTTTGTGCTGCACCTGTTTCTGTTTTAGTGCTATTCTTAAATACTGCAGCAACAATAAATCCACTAACAAAATCTACAATGCTACATATAAACAAGGCATAAAATAGTATGTCTAATCCTCCGAAAAGTTTACCCATAAACCCACCTACTAAAACTATGGTAGTATAAAACCCTGCTTTAACTCCATTTAAGCTTTCCATTTTCTTTCCTTCTTTCATAAATTAATTTTAAAAATAAAAAAGAGACTAGCCATGCTAATCTCTTTTTATGCTATTCAATTATTTCAACAACTTCTAAATCCTTAATTTCATCATCTATATACTTAAATGTAACTTTCCCTTCGCCAGATTCACTCAAGTAATTTTTAATATTATTTCCATCTAAATCCACACTGCATATGCCTTCGTAGTGACCATCTTTACTCATAATCATCTCAATATCATTAAATCTTTTTACATTAACTCCATCTCCAAATGGGATATTTTCATATGATATATGATCATTTAGTTTTTCAATAAAGTCTTCCTCAATTTCGATTTCTCTCATATTTATTCCTCCTAAATTGTGATTTACCTTTATTCTATCAAACAATCCTGGTTGTAACAAATTAAGGGTAGATAGCTTTAAACATATGCATATGCATATAAAAATATAACACTCATTTTTATAGATATTAATACATTATTAAAATCTATATGATAAGTACCTATCTTAGCAGGTGTTTTAAACTCATATTTCATTTTTTAACAATCTGTTAACAATCCAATACTCATACTACTCTAAGTCACAATATCTTTCTATTGCCCCATTATAATTACCTTTTGCTCCTCTGTAATCCAACCTTTCTGTATAGCTCTATCTAGCCCAACCTCAGGTAATCTTCCTTCTTTCCATAGTCTTGCTAATGTTTCAAACATACTCTACACCCCCAATAAGTTAGCTAATACTAATTCTTCTACTGTTTCTTTTAATATTTCTAGTTCTGTTTTAGGCTGCACTACAATTATTTCAACAAATTTTTCACCATCCTGTACATCATAAATATAAATTTTATTTTCTATTGTAGTTAGTTGCCATGGTTTTTTACCTTGAAGTAACTTATACAATTCTTCTGTAACTTCTATTGTAAAATCTTTATGCTCTGGTGCAACCATATCTTTATCTTGATGATATTGTACAAATCTATTTTCATTATCTAACTCTACAAACATAATACCCCTCCTACGCTACTGCAAATGGAAATCTAACTGCAATACAAGTGATATTATTTGCAGATGCACCATTAATAACTTGTGTTCCCATACTATTTTTAACACCTAAACTTAACCCATTAGAGTGTAAAACATTAATAGCATGTTGACTAAAATGGCTAGTTCTTCTTAAACATATTCCAGTTATGCTATTTGCAGTTATACCATTATCTTGTGCAATAAAGAAATAAATACTATTATCCCATTTAAACAGATTTGAACCCTCTCCATTTGTTATATTTACAGCCACGCCGCTTGTAGCAAGTCCGGTATCTTTTAATTTACTATTTATAAAAGTAATCATTTCAGCCAATTGCGACTCAACATCTGAGCCTCCTGCTGTCTTTACCTGTGCTGCTATTGTCTTAAAATTTATTTCATCAAAATCTGTTCCATTGTGCACTTTATAACTTGCATTTTTTTGTACTCCCATTATAAAACCTCCTTTAATAAGTTTGTATCCATACTTGACCAACTACAGGTCCAGCTGGAGCAATATTACTTACTGTTTGTATTAATGCATTTGAAGTAAATCCTACATCATTTTTAAGCTCTGATAGCTTAGTTGGAATCTTTTCATCTACATATTCTTTATTAACTGCATCTGTACTGCTTGTCGGAACTCCGACTCTTAGCAGCTTGTACGAATTCATATCAATATGATTGTACATTTTATTTTGCTTAAATTTATCTAGTAATGGCATTTCATTTGAACCTGGTCTATCTAGTTGGAAATCTATTTCTGAAACCCACGCATTTGTAGTTTCAGGAGCATTTATTGTGATTTCCATTTTAGAAATAAGATAAGCACTATTACGTGCCTTTTGAATAAGTGATGAACCCTCTCTAATAAAATCAGAAAAAGAATACTCATGCCATCCTATTCCATGTGGCTCATAATTACTATAAGTTCGCATTGAAGCAGATGCTGAATGATAAATATGATAATGCGATATATATACATATCCATATGGATATCCTGGAAAATTCCCATTAAAATCTATCAAAATTACAAGTTTCTTTCCACCTGGTATTTGTATTGAATCATCATAACTTCCATTAAATAATGCAGATGGACTAGGGGTTGAATAAACAGTATTATCAGAATTTAATATTTGTACTGTTACTGTAAATCTACTTTCAGCTCTAAACAAAGCATTGTTAATACTATTAATGTATAACTTTTTCCCACCAAAAGGGTTAGTATTCATTATCACAGTACCATCTTGATAAAAATCTGATGCATGTTTTCCACCTAGTAAATCTGCATCCAATCCACTGCCTTCACCATCATTTCCTTTATTCCATACATCATTCCCATTTCTATCTTGCAGTGTATTTAGATATTTCATTATCCAATCACCACCACCCTATATTGGCCACTTGTTGGAGCTACTGCAAATAATAATTTAATGTTATTAGCATCTACTATCTGCCAATCTGTTAGAACTGCATTATATGGACTTGCGACTTCTCTTATAGATACTGTAACATCTGTGGTGCCAAGGTTATGCGTAACTGTAATAGTTGTAGCAGCTCCATTACCTATATTAACTGCATACTTGTCAGTTTTACTATTCCAGGCTGACTTTTCAGTATCGCTAACAAATTTATTATTTGCATCTTGTGCAATTATGGAAGGTGGATGTGTTGTTGGATGTGTATAGCTATAGTTATTATTTATAGTTACTTTATCAGTTGTTGCATCTGGTATTATAGAAATATTAGTACCAGCAACTAATTCTAAAGTATCTGTAGCATTATCTGCTGCTACTATAGTTGTACCTACCTTAACATTACTAAAAGCATTTTGATTAGTTTGAGCTCCTACTGCTATACCATTTAATTTAGTCAATAGAGCAGTAGTAAAGTCCTCTGTACTAAGTTGTTTTCCAGTAACTTTGTCCACCTTATTAGCTAAAGCGTTAGTCATGCTAGTCGCAAAATTAGGATCATTGCCAAGTGCAGTAGCTAGTTCTGTTAATGTGTCTAATGCTCCTGGAGCTCCATTTATAAGATTATTTATAGCAGTAGATATAGCACTCTCTACTTGTGATTTAGTATAAGAATTATCTAGTTTGCTTTTATCAGTAGCAGCCATTAACCCATCACTGGATACAGTAACAAGAGGTATAGGGTCAGCTCCACCACTTAAATGTTCATTTGCATGTATTGGATAAGGCTGGACATTAATAAGCTGGATATATTCTGCTAAAACCACATCTCCTTCACTTAATCCATTTTTCATAGTAAAGCTTGTAGTAGATGTCTCATTAAAAGCTTCATTGCCAATCTTACTTCCATACATAAAAATAGACAAAGCTCCTATGCCTTGCCTGTAACTTCCTTTAGTTAAATTAAATACTGTTTGCCCTTCTGCAGCTATAAACTTTTCTTGCTTGATAAGATAGCTAATAGGATTATCATTAGCATTTAATACTCCACTACTATCTATAGTAAGATTTGCACCAATCTTTACTCCTCCAAGTACTGTTGGACTTGCAGTAGGTGGTGTAAATGTACTAGGCTTTCCTGTTACACTCCCCCATGCTACACTATCAGCAACCTTTGCACTCTCTGCCTTAGCAGTTTTACCCAGGTACGCTGTATCGTGGTTATGTGTGCTAGGTGGGTAAGTTATAGGCTTATTATTTACATTCGACCAGTCTATTGTGTCCTGTCCACCTATTTGCAACCAGTTATTTGTTCCTTGGTCATAGTAGATTTTTTTAGTATCTGTAGCTATATAAGCTCTTAAACTTCCTATAGCTGCTGGTCTAGCTCCCTCTAACCCTTCTAAAATATTCTTCGGAGTAAAACCTAAGGCCTTATTGATATTTACAGTAGTCAATTCATCCCTAATTGTAGAGGATGACTTATTTTCTACACTTCCTAACCCAACATCACTTTTAGTGGTTCCATGTGGATTAGTACCTGTCCCAGGATGTGTATATACTGTTTTTTCTACACTATTAATTTTTATATTTCCATTAGTTGTACTAGCTTCTACTTTAGTTGCTCCTGAAGTTATTCCATCTAGCTTATTTTTTAATGCTGTTGTAAATGCCTGCTCTATGGCATTTAATATTGTAGCATTACTATGACTATGCCTTTTTTCTATTGCATCATTTACTGTATCTGATAAGTTATCATTATCCAATATTGAGCTACTGCTATTAATCAAATTAACTATACTAGCTCCATTTAAAACTTGTCCTAAATCAATCCAGGCACCATTCCATCCATAAAATTTATTATCTGCACTATTAAAATATATTTGACCTGTTACTGGGTTATCTGGAGCAGTTCCTAAGTTTTGTATTCTAGCATTTTGTAGCTCATTTTTGCACAAATCAAAATTAGTTAAATACTTCAATCAATAACCTCCCTTCTAATTCAAATGAGCCTTACCTGCAAATGCACCAGTAAAGCTTACTATTATATTATTACTGTCTATATACTTAGTATCTCCAATAACTTCATTGCCTCCACTATCTACTATAGTTATAGAAGGATACTTGTTTAAGCTATGCATAATATTCCATGTAGCTGCTGGTGATATTTGAGTATGTGTGTATGACTTATCTCCAGCACTACCTCCACCGGAGCTTTGAATGCTATTAATCTGGGATTGCATTTTGTCTGCTATAGTAGGAATAACACTTCCTAAAATTATCTCTATTTTTCTAATTTCTTCATAAACTTCTGTAACCTCTGAAACTCTTTGACTTGTTGTACCCATGGAGTTTTTAAGAGTTATTAAATCTCCTAAATTCCAGTCTACTTCATATATGAAGTTAGAGTTTATAACAGTACTTTCATTTGATGTAATAAAGTCATACTCATTTAATTTGGCTCTAGCTCTATCTTCCAACTTATCATCTTCCGAAATATCCCTAGCATCTATAAATAATTCTCTTCTATCTAGTCCAGTATTATTATTCCGATATACCTCTTGAACTGTTCTATCTTCTCCTTCACCTTGCCCTGCAACATATCCCATTGTTTTATAACTTAAAGAATTATTTATATAAGTAGAATTTGTTATGTTGTCAAATTCATCTGAAAATATTACTCTACTATTTACATCTTGTTCGATTGTTCTGTTTACTCCCTCAACTACATCAAAAACAAATTTTTTTCTGTCTATGTCTAAATATACTTCCCATCCAAAACCAGCAGTACTGCATATTTGCTCTAACTCAAAATCAAGATACTTAAATCTACTCTGCCATGCAAGAATTGAACCCCTCTTTTTATCTATTGCTACTTCTAATTGTTCTATTTTTCTTTTAGAATCTACTGGAGAAATACAGTTATTTATAACATAATGTTTTATAACTTCCTCTGCAGTAGCCTTTATTTCGTCATAGGCTTTTCCAATTGGAGGTACTGTAAGTCTTCTATCTATAATTGACTTTAGATCTCGACCTTTGGCAGTTATTATTTTTTTATCTTCATCAATAGTAACTTCTTCTATTACTCCGGCCTTTTTATAATCTATAAAAATGATATTTCCATCTTTTAATATATCAATATATTTTATAGGTACAACTATTTGAAATTCCTTAGCTTTACTGAAATTTCTTACAAAATAAAAAGAGATATAATCCTCTATATCTCCTAATAGCTCAAAATCTACATTTATTATTTTTATACTGTTTGTATCCATATTGAACCATCCACCGCCAAACTAGGACTTGAATTTTGTATGAATATATTTCTCCATCCTTTTGCTTGTTGACTTTCAAACCACTTATCAAATTGTTCCTGAAATTGTTTAGTCATATCTTTGAATTCACTTAAGTTTTTAGGTCTTATAGCTCCACAAACTTCATTTCTAAATCGTTCATCAGTTATTTTAAAACTCCCACTTATAGGAACAAGTATTTGAGCCAATGACAGTTCATAAATAAAATTATCTCTTTGAAGAGAAGGTACTTGAGGACTACTAGATGCTACTCCTTGCTTTAATTCAATGCTTACTTTACTGTTGCTCAAATTTAATCTAATTACAATCCTGTCGATTCTATTATAATTAACATCTCTAGTTATAGATATTTCTTTAACACTATCATTGTAAAGGTAAAATCCCTTAACGATAGCAAACCCAGAAGCAATTTTAAGTATACCCATTTCTTGTGTTACACCTAATGTCATGTTATTATTACCATCAATACTTACTCCACTTTCATAAATATTATCAAAGTATCTATTAAATTCTTCTTGTCCATATTCCTGGTCTCCATTAAAAAAACCACTATGCTCCAAGTTATCACCTCCTAAACGCCTAAATATCTGTTTCTATATCTAACCTCTACACTCTGGGGATCTAAGTCATTTTCCGTTGTATACTCAATCATATTATCACCTGTTTGCAACTGAAAAAAAGTTGATTTTGGGTCTATGTAATGAAATGCATTTTCCTTTACTCCATTACGCACAATTTCAACCTTTCTATGACCGAATTCTGTTGAAATATACAAAATGTCATCAGATGTTAAGACTCTATTAACTTTTATGAAGTCACCTGTTGAGTTGTTTTGTACACAAGGATTCACCGCAGGACCTTTAAAAAACACTTCTATAGGCGTTTCTATGTGTCCACTATTAAATATATTTTTCTTAGGCTCTCCCTTTTGTTTGAACTTAAAGGGAAGTTTAAATTTAAGCTTCCATCCACCAATCCATGTACTTATTTCTTCACCCATTTCATATTCTTTAAGATACGGGTCCGGACAAACCAAATCAACTTTAAAGTTTAAAGGTGCATATAAATTATCCATAGGCGCTTTAAAACTCTCTACCTCATATGCAATATATTTTTCTATTCCACAATAATTAACTGTTAAAATTCCTTGTCGCTTAGGATTAAAAAATCCTATTAATTTTTGTCTTTCAAATTCCTTATTAAGTCCCTTATAATCAACTTCTATAAATACATCTCTAGGTAACAATCTTTTTTTCTTAATGTATCCACCATCGTATTGTGTATATTGCTCTATATCTATTTCATAGTCAGTGCTTTCAAGTCCTTCAACTTTTATTAACTTATAATCACTGTCTTTTTCTATATTTAAAGTGTCAGTACCACCTTGAAACTTTAAATTTAAAAATCTAGTATCCAAAAGCTAAGTCCCTCCCTACTTTCTTAAGAGCTCTAGCATTTTCAGCAGGAGTTCTTTCTGGATTTACTATTGTAACATTTTGAGTTACTCCATTATCGTTGGTTATTGTATTAGTGTTATTTACAACTTTATTAAATCCAGCAGTAATAGCTCTAGATGTTCTAGCTTGTTCTTGATATACTGCAGCATTGAGTTTAGCACTAACTTCATCAATATTTATATTAGAAACTATATCAGCTAAGTTTTTTCTAATATCTTTTTCAACCCTAGAAGTTTCACTTTCAAATCCAACCCCAACACCTTGGGCCATCATAGCACCTATTTTATCTCTGTAGAGTCTTGATGGAGAATGTATATCGTTTGCTTCTTTAGCACCATCCAACATCCCTTTAAAAAATCCTGTTACTTTATCATGTATCCAACTTCCCATGCTAGTAATTCCATTCCAAATCCCTTTTACAATATTAACTCCTATATCTAAGAATTTAGAAGGAAGGTCTTTTACTGCTCCTATAATGTTTTTAACCATATTCGAACCAGCTTTTTGTGCTTCATTACCTAGATTTTTACCGAATTGAACAACTTTAGAAATAGTATTTAACAACCATTGCCAAATCTTACCCGGTAATGTAGTAAACCATTGAATTACTGCATTTATAGCACTTGTAACTGCACTAACCATATTAGAATAAGTTTGTTGCCCCCATTGGATTATTTTATTTATTGTATTTAATAGCCACGTCCATATACGCCCTGGTAATTTAGCAAACCAATTAACTATAGAATTGATCCATATAGGCACGTTAGTTACAAGATAATTCCATGTATCTTTACCCCATTGAATTATTTTTTGAAGTACAAACCCCATGGCATAACCTATTTTATAAGGTAACTCATTGAACCAATCAAACATTTGTTGAATCCAAGATGGAATTGTTTCAGTAAAGAAACTTGCTATAGCGTTCCATCCATCTATGAAAAATTGTTTAATATTAGTCCATAGAGTTCCGAACCATTCACCTAGAGAACCAAACCATGCCCTTATACTTTCTATCCATGAAGGAATAGTTTCTGTAAAGAAAGCAATCATGCCATTCCACCCAGCAATAAATCCATCTTTAATCATATTCCAAGCATTAATAAAGAAATTTCTGAAACCTTCGTTAGTATTCCATAGGTAAATAAATGCAGCTACTAAACCAGCTATAGCGGCAATAATTAACCCTATAGGATTCGCCATCATTTCAATATTTAATAGTTTTTGCGCAACTGCCCATGCCTCTGTAGCGGTTTTAACCCCTTTGAAAGCTTTAACAACACCCATAATCATATTAGCTACGTTTAAAACTAATAACGCAGTACCTATACCAACTATTACAGTTGCTATTGTATTACCATTATCTAGAATCCACGCAAATCCTTCTGTTATTTTAGGGAGCCATTGCAACGCAACATTAACTGTATTTTTTATCGCTTCAACTATACCTTCAAAGATTGTTCTCACATCTTCTTGCATTGACTCAGGAAATAAAGATGCAATCATCTCTGGGACTTCGTCTAAAACCTTAGGAAGTAATGTTCTAAATAATTCTCCAATACCTTCTATTGCTATTTTTATTCGGGGTAACAAATTTTCACCGAGAGCACCTAAACTTTCAACTAAATTTTGCACTAATACATCAAAATTAGCATTATCATCAGCCATACCAGTTAATAAATTAGTCCATGCAGATTTAGTCATGTTTAAACTACCTTCAATAGTGCTTGCAGCTTCTAGCGAAGTTGTTCCAGTTATACCCATTTGCTCTTGAATTACATGAATAGCTTCTATTACATCATTGAAATTACTTATGTTATATTTAACGCCACTAATTTTTTGAGCATCAGCTAAAAGTCTTTCCATTTCGGTTTTTGTACCACCATACCCTAGCTTTAAGTTATCTAGCATTGTGTAATTTTGTTTCGCAAATCCCTGATAGGCATCCTGTATACGTTCGATTGCAGTACCCATTTTATTTGCATTGTCAGACATATCTATAACAGCCATATTCCCGATTTCAGCGGCTTTTTTAGTATCTCCACCAAGTCCTTGTAATAAGCTTGCACTAAATCCGGTAATGGTGCTCATATACTCGTTCGCACTCATTCCAGCTGTCTTATATGCATTATTTGCATATTTTATTACTTGGTCACTATTTTTTTTGAATAATGTTTCAACTCCACCAGTCAACTGTTCATATTCAGCATACTGTTTTATAGACAATGTAGTTAAAGCTGCAACAACTCCCGAAGCTGCAGTAGCTAATCCTGTTATTGCAACCGCTCCTGTTTTTGCTAAACTACCTAATTTACCACCTAATCCTTTTACTCCTTTTTCTGCACCTTTACTGTCAATTTGTGTATCTATAATAATTCTACCATCACTAATTTTTCTCACCTCCTATGAGGAATTTTAGGCATAACAAAAGCACCTACAATTAAGTAAGTGCCCTATATATTATTCTATACTAAACTCTATATTTTCAATTGTTTCTCCAGTAGAATCATCCATAACTAAAAATGTTCCTTTAAAATTTTTAACTTCTGTTATATTATTATCCATTACCGATAAATCACTTTCACTTTTCATTTTCGCGGTTATGGTTTCACTAAATAAATCATCCACCATGGTTCCATCATTACTGCATTTATCAGCACCAACAAGAATATCTTTATCAGTTTTATTTACAACTTCCAATGTTATATATATTCCTCCAAATGCGCTCTTTCCCTTACCTTTACAAGTAATAGTAACATTATCTGTATCAGCTAAAACTATATCACATTTATCATCCTTTTGTTGTTCTCTAATTTCTTCTAGCTTTTTTTCCTTTTCTTTTGAAGTTTCTGCTTTAGCAACATCTTTTATAGTTGTATCTTTCTTTTCTTCTTTGCCACATGCTACTAAACTTAGTGAAAATATTAAGCAAAGTAAAGCAGTTAATATCTTTTTCATAAATACCCCTCCTATTCATAACATATACAATATATCATATATTAAGAATATATTACAATACTTTACTAACATCCCCACCATTAAGTAGAATGTTATTTATTTCATCTAATTTATTTCTTTCATCTTTTGCAATAGGAATTTTATATAACTCTTGCATCTTCGTATAATGTGCCTTTTGTTCCTTGTCTTTGATTTTACTTAAGTCCATGGCACGATAACCCATTATTTTAACTATCTCATTATCTTCCTTAAGGCTTTTAAACATAGCTTTAAACTTCCACCAATGAAGGTAATTCACATCTTGTAAATCAACTCCGTACTGGTCTAGAAATGCAGAATAGATATAGTCATCATCATAATCATAGGAATAAACATTTGTACTCTTGCCTGTTCCCTTATTTTTAGTTTCGACTTCATCTTTTCCGCATCTATAGAACCACAATATCTTCTCTATGGCTTGATTTAAATCTTTAGGCAATATAGGATAGTAAAGTTCTAAGGCTTGTATAATCTTATCCTCTTCGCTTATAGAGCTATCTTGCATTAGAAGTTCAAATAAAATAGAGGTGCGAAAATCACTATTAATTTTGTAATCTTCACCCTCTATATTCACTTCTTTAGGTAATAGGTCGATTAAGATATTCATTACTTTTTATTTCTTCTTTGGACTCTATTAGGGGAATATTTACTTGCCATTTTCTCAACTTCTGTTTTTTGTTCTTTTATATACAAAACTAATTCCTCAAAAGCCTTTAAGCACATCATAAGATTAACTCTATCACCGAATACCTTCTTGTCAGTACCTTCGCCGAATAGTGTGTTAAATACCTCAAATATCGCGTTACACTGTATTTTAATAGTTTCAGATACTTTCGTACCTTCAATAGATTTTGCGACCCCCTCAACGTGTTCTAAGGCGTTCTCCCACTTCTCAGCCACTTCATAATCTAATATATCTATATCTTGTAATTCTACATTATTAATCTTCATTCTTATTTACCCCTTTCCTATTATACTGCTGGTGTGAATCCTTCTGTGAATGTCTTAGTATCTGTTACAAATGTTCCTTCTACCGGGTCGCTAATACCTAAGAAACTTCCGCTTATGCCTAATTCTCCATCATTATCCTCGAAGGAATCTACTGCAATAGCTACTTTAAACTTTCTTGCCCTAAATCCAGAAGTGGTTGCAGCTTTGTCTAGATCCACAATTATATATTCTGTTTCGGTGTCTGCACCCGTTAATTGCATTTCTCCAATATTTCTAATATGTTCTATAGCCACTTCACTAACAATCTGGTCTGCATTGAAGCTTGTACTCCACTCATAACCTATCACAGATTGAGTCGCACTAGATTGATTTATATATCTCTTAGATGCAGTTTGTGCACTAGGACTCTCATTAAGTTCTGTAAATCCACTTCCTAATAATTCAAAAGCTTCACTTACTTTTAAGTAACTAGCTTGTATTTTTCTTTTACGAATACTCATTTATATCACTCCTATAATTCTATATTTTCTATTTCTGCTCTTTCCTCTAAATATGATGCGTAGGTATCCATAGCCTTAAATTGACCATTTAACAAATCATAACTACAAGAAGGTTTAAATGTTAAAGTTCCTTCTTTGTATTTTTTAAGCATATTACCTAATCCATTCATTCTTATTTTAAGTTGCAAGTATTCCGCCTTAAATCTTTCTTTGTAATCATCACTTTGCATCATTTCAATTGTTTCTTTTAATTCCATTCCCCTTCACTCCTATTTCTTCTTTAAATATTTTAATCTCATTTGCACCTGGAACTGTGCCGTATCTTCTGTTACTGCAAAAGCATAACCAGTGCTAGTAACCTTAATTTCTAAAGGCTCTAATCCATTATCAAGTAATGGAAATATTTCATTATCATTATTACTTTCTATCCATTCAGCAAACTTTTCGTAGAATCCAGAGTTATCAATATTTTGTAACACATCTGCCCCGTAAGGCTCTCTAGATGTAAATATAAAAGCATATTGCCTAATACTATCACCATTAACGTACTTTTTCATTATAGGTTCGATTGGAATTTCTTCTATAGAATAAGTATCCGGGGAAGGTTCGAGGTAGTTGACATTAACCCTAATTGCATTATTAAAAGTATCTAGGTAAGGGCAAGTCCTTATATAATTTCTAAGATTATCAATTATCATTTACTCTTACCTCCCACAAATTGAGCTATTGTTTTTACAATATTATCTCCTTTATCTATCCACATTCTTCTATCCCACATCTTACCTCTTAAGCCACCTTGAGAATTTCCTTGCTTACCCATACCTTTGTTAGTGTAATATTGTTTAGCCGCATATGGTGCATTATAGGTGATTTTATCTGTGCTTAAAGTAATCATCATGTCCTTAAGCCGACCAGTCTTGAATGGTGTGTAGTTATTGCTATATTTCGCTACTTGCTTAGTAAATTCTACTTGCGCCCTTCCGTTCTTATTTAGATATCTCTTAAGTAGTATCTTTTGGGAGTCATCAATATCAACTCTAACATTAGTAGCCATATTATACCCCCTCAACTTCCATATGGTTCGGTAGTGTATCGTTAACGCTTTTAACATCTATTACATTGTCAAAAGCACCTTCTAAGTCAGATAGTCTATAGGGTGATATTCCTGTTACTTCAAAAGATACATCCCCCTTAACTATCTTGTCCCCATCACTGGCAAAAGTAAAATAGTTAGGCCTTTCTGTATCAGGTAACTTTTTAAATCTCTTAGGAGATACGTAATTATCTAGCTTATCTATAAAAATTAAGGTGCTATCTGCAAGTAGTAACCCATTATTGCTAATAGTCGCATTTCTTTTACTCTGCCAATTAACACCCTTAATTACAGTTCTTTGATACCTGTCATAACCTAAGGTGTTATCAAAGTACCTGTTGTATACTGTAATAGTATCATTTTTAAAAAATACCATATTACCACATCCTTACGTATGGTGTAGGTAATAAAGCTTTTACATCTGGAGTTATTGTCCAGGCTTCTATATTAGAGTCAAAACTAATACTTTGATTACCTTCACTCATGGACTTAACTCCAACTGATTTAGCTGAATTTATTTTACTTGCATTTTCTATAAGTTGATCTATTGCTAAAGAATAATTCTTTTTAATATAAATATCACTCAAATCCCTATTTAAATAATTTCTAATCACCAATATTGCTTTAACTTGATTTCTTTCTTCTAAAGTCATATAATCCCTCCTCTATAAAATAAAAGAGGGAAATTAATCCCTCTTAAATTAAGCTAATGTTATAGTTCCAATTCCTAGCTCTTCTCCATGTGGTAAAGAAGGTAATGCAGTTGCTGCAGCCTTTGTAAATTCTCCTACTGGATCTATAGAAGTATAAGTTCCTACAAAAATATGTCCTACCATTGAAGCTTCATCCATTTTACCATCACCAATTAATTTTACTTCTTCAGCAGTTAAACCATAAATTGTCTCTCCAAGAGGACCATCTCCGAACATTGAAATAACATTCTCTGGGAAGTATCTCTTAGTAGTAAATCCTTTTGCACCTTCTACTTTGTACTTAGCTTCATAAGTAACTATTTGTGGTAAGTTTGATTGTTCTAGTAATTCATTTAATTGAGCTAAAGTAACAATCTTATCAGAATTTACTCCATGGATAGCAGCTCTTACAGAATTACTATTACATATAGCTCTAGCAATTTTTCTAGATGTAAGAGCTCTCGTTGGTCTACTAGAAGTATCTTCTACTGCATCTGCTAAAGTTGTTAAATCATCAAGTGGTTTTGATGTAGATGCAACACTCCAATTGAATGATTTCTTATTGGCTGTTGGAACTCCATAATCAAGAGTAACTTTTACTCCATTTTCTTCAATTTTAATTTTACCAGTTGAAAGAGCTTCCATTCTCATGGCTTCCACTCTTACTTTTACCCCTTCAACCATCTTTTCAGAATCCTTATATAGCTGAGATAATACAAATGTTAACTCTGCCTCAGTTCTTGGATTTTGAACTTTAATTATTTCCTTCTCTGCTATTTTAATTTGTCTCTTTATTAATGCTAAGCTTGCAACTCCTTTTTCAATAGCTTCTCTACTAGCCATCTGAGTCTTTGTATCAAATGCATGTACAGATGCACTAACTGGAAGTCCTCCAGCACCTAAGATCATATCAAATTCTATATCTTGAATTTTTCTTTCTGGGAATAGACTTTCACCTAACATTGGTGCTATCTTTCTTTCTTTAAAATAATTTATTAATTCCTTTGTGTTAAAAAATTCTTCTATTCTTGGCATTCTTCATTCCCCCTCTTATTATCTAAATGTTATGTTTGGCAATGCAGTTTTAATTGCAGTTATTGCTTTAGCAGCAAAGCCATCTAAAACTCTATCTGCTCTTAAGTATCCTTCAACTATTAATGAACCTGGCATATCACCATTAGTTACATCCACAGTTTTATAAAGGATACCTACAGGTGTAGTAGTTAAAGTTTCTGAACCTAATTCCCCAGTTTGCTTAACCACATTACCATCAGCATCTATTAAACTTCCAGCTAACACATACTTCCTTCCATGCTCATCACCATCAGTAACGTTAGCTGCTAAAACAGTTCCACTAAAAGTTACTAAGTTTGCTGGAGTTACTAAAATCTCCATGTCATTTGTATAACTTGTCTTTTTAAAATTCATAATTAATTCCTCCTATTTACTTGCCCAAGGGTCACTTGGAGCATTGTTTGTGTTATTTAATTGGCTTGCTATTGCTGCACCTATACTTATTGGTTTCCCATCCGCACCATTACCAGGTACATATGAACTAGCTTTCATCTTTTCATCTACTAAAGTTTCTAATCCTTTAGACCAATCCTCTGCAAAGCTATCTAAATTCGCTTTAGTAGAGTCTAAATCTTCACCTAAAAACTTCTCAACAAAATTAGCTGGTAGTTTCTTTTCAGCCGCATACTTCATTGCTTGTGCTAATAAATCTTTTTTAGCATTAACTTGTCTTTCTTTTTCTAGTTCTTTTTCTAATTCTAAAAGTTTCTTTTGAGTTGGATCAGTAACTAAATCCGGATATTTCTCCGTAATGAAAGGTTCAAGTTCCTTTTCTAAGTTGTTTTCCTTCCATGTTTTTAAAGCCTTATTGTGATATTTATCATTTTCACTCTCAATATAAGCTTTAAAATCCTTATCAGTTTTCATTTTCTCCTTAAATGCATCTAAGGTAAGTCCACTAGCTTGTAGTGACTTAGCTAAATCACTATTTTCTAGCAATGAATCTATATTTTCATCATCACCAGCTTTTTCTATTAATTTTAACAATTCTTTCTTTAACATATATCCTCCTATCCCCTAAACCTCACATGAGCCTTAGGACACAAATTATTTATCAAGCAATGTATTTATACCCCTTGTACACTTCAAGCCCACAAGACGTATTTTAGGTATAATAAAAAGCCTTATTTCTAAAGCTTGCCATTCATCATCTTTATAAATTTTTCAGTATCAGCCAAAGTTGAATAATAAATATAAACCATAGTAGCAAATATATTCATTATCGGTATTGCACCAAAAACCAAAAGTCTTATGATTGTAAACCACCTTTCTTGGTTTTTACCTAATGTTATCTTGCTTTTATTAATAAAATACCTCATAACCAATAAAGCAAACGATAAATAAAATAATCCTATTGTTACTAAATAAAATTTTAACATTGCATTTCCCCCTTTTTTAATTTTGAACATAATAAAAGCACCTACTCTTTATATGAGTAAATGCTTATTAATCTTCTATAGTATAGAAACACCTACATAACGCATGTTGAGGTAATTCTATTTTTTCATCGAAATCGAATGGTTTATCATGATGCTGTGAACATTTAGGACATGTTCTACTATCTAAAGTTGCATTGTACCTAACCCTTTTAACGCCAGTTTCTTTGCAAAGTCTATCGAAAGCATTGCTAGAACATCTATTAACTTCCGTTTCAACTAATCTTTTAGCATTATAAGCATTAGTATTATATATTTCCTCAATATCCTTCTTGATTTGATTTACATTAACCTTACCATTAAGAAAATTCTCAACTTGCTTTTTAAGATGCTTTGCTACCTCTCTCTCATTGTCCCATACCCTAGTTGAAAAATGCTTTCCTTTAAAATTAGCTTCAATAATTTTTCTAACATCTTCTAACCCTTTGTTGTAAGAGTAGAAATTAAAGGTTTTTCCTGTGATGTTAGTTAAGATATTAAATATAGTTTTCTCCTGTAGTGTCGCTTGTCCTATAGTTGCTTTTTTAATTACCTCATTTAGCCTTATAAGCTCTTTATTTCTCTGCTTAATATTAAGTGCCATCACACCTTCTAAGACTGTGTACGTAAGCATTATCAAAGCTATTTCTTGAAGCAATTCATCCTTGTTTTTCTTCTGTTCTCTATAAACTTCTTTCGTTTGTTCTTCCGCTTCATCATAAAGACTTTCGATAAATTCTTCTTCTCTAGTCATTATTCATCACCTAGCTTATCTAAATCTATTTTAGGTAACTCTTCTTCCTTTTCTCTTTTAACCTTTTCAGCTTCAGCAACTTTATTATTAATAAAACTGAATAATCCTCTAGCGGTATCCTTTGAAATAGTTCCATCAGGTGTTTGATTTAACATTTGAGCGGTAGCTAAATCATCACTAGGTATGTTAGGAGTATATAAAGCCTTAACATCTTTATAATCATACTTTTTGTTCTTTTTTAGGTCTAAATAGATAAATAGAAATCTAATTCTATTTTTCACTATATTTTTGTGAGCCTTAATTTGTAAATTACATTTATTCTCTAGTACTATCAACCTTGATTGAAGAGTTACTCCAGATACATTACTCTGAAGCTTTTCATTATGATTTATATGACAAGCAATTTGATACATTGTATCTTCATATCTATCTAGAGTATTTTGAATAAATGTATCATTAATATTTTTTATTAACCAAGCTGCATCACCACCAGCTTGTGGAAATTGTATAACTCCCAACTTTTTCATATTAGGAATATCACCTTCATCCACTTGTGCATTTTTAAATAATAAATAAGCATTTCTAAAATCACTTATTTCATTACCAACATCTGATAAATTAGTTTCAAATGCATCTTGAAGTCCTTTTAAATCTTTAAATAAACTATCATCAGTTAATTCCTCAGTAAGTGCTCCTATTGTAACTGGCACCTCTCCAAAAATATTTGCAGTTGGAGTAGATATCTGATTAAATTTATTATCAAAGTGATAAATCAGATCATCAGTATAAACATCAACGTATGAATTAGTAGTTTCAAAATCATTTTTAAAAGTATGAATAAAAAATAAAACCTTCCCTGAAGAATTATCCTTATAAGCATATCCATCAGTAGGTTTTATAATTTTACTACAAAAATCAGCATTATCATTTATATAATAAAGTTCATACACCTTGGAAAACACCAATAAGTATTTCATAACATTTGTATCATGTAACTCATCCCAGTGTGCAGTATAATATTCAATGTCCTTTATAACGTTTTTATTATCTATTCTAGACTCATAAGTTATATCATTACCTAGTGTATATGCAACTTCTTCTTTAATAAATTTCTTTATAAAATTTACATTTATTTTAAGATTAGACCTTTCAGTTACAAACAGATACTTTTTAATTGCATCAGTATCTCCCTTGTAATAATCATACATTTTATTATATAGATTTCTAAAAACATAAAAACTACCATAAGCTTTTTTAACTAACTTTAAATGTTCTGGATTATTTAGGTTTAATCCAACTTCCTTTTTAAATAATTTTTTAACTAAATCACTAAGCTTCATATCACACCTCCTATAATCTAATATAAAAAGAGCACTATAACGCACTCTTTAATATGTCTTCTATTTTATTTATTTTCCAATATGGTATCCTAATTAATTTAATGTTTTTATATTTACAATATTCATTTTTCGTATTATCCCTTAACTTTTGTACTTCTAAGTCACAATTTAAAGAAGTTTGCTTAAAATGTAATTCTCCATCAAATTCAACGCATACATTTAAATTTGGAATATAAAAATCAAAAACTAATTGAGATTTATATTTACAATCTTTAAACTTATGCTGATATTTAAATTCTATATCATTAGATCTTAACCATTCATAAATCTTCTTTTCTCCCAAAGATGCATTGCATAATGGACACCCTTTCCCAGCTTTCAATTCATGATAATTACTATACCATTTATGATGACATTTATTACATTCACATAATAATGGAGTTCTATTATTTTTATATATTTTACTTAAAACAGTAATCCCATTAATTTCTGTTTTTATTTTTTCAATATCATGTTTTAACTTTTTACTACACCTAGCACATCCTGTTTTATTATGAATTAAATTTGTATAAGATGCCTTCCACTTGTACCCACAATTTAAACACTCACAATCAAATTCACTATAAATGTTACTATATTCTTTACTTAATAATTTAATGTTACGATTTTTTAAATCACTTTCTATTTTACTTATGTTAGGCTTTGATTTACCTGAACATCTAGGGCATCCAATTCCTTTTTGCAAACTGTTCCAAATAGCTTTCCATTTGTAATCACAGCTGTTGCATTTACAATCTAAGTGAGTTTTACTATTCACGTAGATATTACTTAATATAGTTACTCTAGGGTTAATTTTCGATAATCTATCTATAACTTCATCAATGGTTAATTTCTTAGGCATTAATACATCTCCTTTAAATTTAACAACAATCTAGTTTTTGTATTTTTTGCACCATCAGATATTCCATTCTCATATGCTAATTCTACTTTTAACTCAAACATATGATTTAATAATTCAGTATACTTATTAAAAGTATGTTTTAACTCTTCTGGCATTTTTGCTAATAACTCTTCATGATATTTATCTTCCGAATCCTCAAGCACTTCAATAACAAATTCATTACTAGTTTCATACTTTTTTCTCAAAATTTCATTTACGTTTCTATTCATAATACACCACTCCTCAAATTTATATTAGCTATCATTAACATAATATTAGCGTACATTAATATAATTGTCAATACTTTTTATTAGTGTTTGCTAATAAAACATTATTTGACACTAATATTAAATAAGTGTTATATTATATGTGAGGTGAGTGTATGTCGATTAAATACTATAAATTGTTTGATTTAATTTCTCGTAGAGAAATGAAAAAAACTGATTTATTAAAAGTAATTTCATCACCAACATTGGCGAAATTGTCCAAAGGTGAAACTGTTACAACTGAAGTTATCCAAAAAATATGTGACTTTCTCAACTGTCAACCTGGTGATATTATGGAAAATATTTCAGATTAAAAGAGATTAAAAATCTCTTTTTTTATAATCCAAATAACTTTCTATCAAATAATTGAATTCTATTTACTGTCTGAATTTGCTCAACTCTAATAAGAAATTCTGAAAGTACATCTGGAGCATCATCATGTTGTGAAAATTTCTGACCTGTAAACTCAAGAACTTGCTTATTGAATTCTTCATCTTCTTCAGCAAATACTATTTGTCCTTTATTTACATAAGGAATAGCAGTTGAAATTTTATCATCTTTGTTCCTTTTTTGCATTTCATTTATTATTGTAATATTTCTATACTTTAAGATTTCATTTTCTCTAATTAACTTTTCCAACATAAAAGCATCACTTGAATTGAATGTATTTTTCTCAATACACACATGTGTTATATCTTGGTATTCAAGTAAAAGCTCTACCATATGACCTACATACTTATCAAATTCCTGCCTAGCGTTTATTTTTGCTAATTCACCAAGCCTAATATATTTATTACCATTAATAGCAGTAGACCCAATTAAATATGCACTGTAATCATTCTTTTTCCCACCGGATGATGCAGGGTCAACTATTAACATTGTTTTTATAAATTCATGAGTTTCTATTATTTCTCTAGGTTCAGTATGCATTTGCTTAAACCATTTTTCACCTATAGAATCAACATCACCTTGAACCTCTTGTTTAAAAGAATTAGGATTTTCAAAATAATCAAGAGCAAGTTCTAAGCAATCCCAAAACTCACTCCATAGAGTATTAAATTGCATTTTACTTTCATGTTTATAATAAAACTCTTTAGCATCTTCTAACCTGGAGGTATTTTTAAACTCATTAAGAATAGTTTTGAACTTTAACCATAACCCAGAATTAAAATATTTATCTACATCATCAACTAGAACTCCTTTTTCTTTTTTAAATATCCAAGTAGGAGATTTAATCAACCTTGAATAGAAACATTCTTTATGCTGTTGAGTTCCCCAGGCCATAAGAACAGTACCTTTTTTAATTATTTTACCATTTCTTTTAACTGGTCTTTGCTTTGCAAATTTAACATCATCAGAATATTTTTTCCATTTCTTTTCCCTGGCTTCTTCTGTTCTACAGTCATCCTCAGATTGATAATCATCTAAGATAATTAAATCCGGCCTTACGTTTTTATATTTTCTACCTCTCATTGGAGATGTAGATGAAATAGCTTCAACAAAAGTATTATTTGTAAATTCAAGTTGAGTTGCATTACAAATATATTTTTTATTTCTATCATCAAGTAACTTTCCAAATGATATCTCAATATAAGGGTTTTCTATCATGTTATCCTTAATATCTTTTATAAATTTTTCAGCAGTAGATCCTATATCAGAACATATCAACACATAGGTTTTATGTTTATAAGCTACACTCCAACAAGTAGGACCTAAGGTACCAAATGCACTTTTACCAGTACCCCTTGGAAGAACTCTCCCTAATTGTTCAGGTCCGGTTCCAATAATAGAATCTTGAATATCATGCCACAATTCTTCATGAACATGAGCTATTGGAGCTGCAGCATTATCTTCTTTAGGTAAATATATATCTTGTAAAAAATACATACAAAAAAACTCTAGGGAAATTTGTCCTAATTGCCACGCTAATCCATGGAATCCAAACAAATTCTTAGAGTTTTCTATAATTCTTTCATCAGTTAATTCCTCAGCTTCATTTTCTGGAATACCTATATCAGTATAGGATTTTTTAAGATAGTGATAAAGCAGCCATTTGTTACGAGCTTCATCACTAGGAAAATCAAATGGTATTTTCAAGCTTTATCACCTCTACTTATAATTATTTTATGGTTTTAAAAATAGTTCTTTTATCCCTATGAAAAAATATTTTACAGCAGCTTCTACACCCATTTCCATCATTTTCTTTTCTATAAGTTTTATAAAACTTTCATTTAAATTATTTGTGGATTGCTTTATATTTAATAATTCTTGTTGAATAATTTCTAAATTGTTTTCTCCAACTTTATTACCAAATTCAATAGTATCAAGTAATGAATCAACCTTTTCTAGCATTTCCTTTTGCTCTTTATTAACACTTTGTAAAAGAAAAACTTTTAATTTATCGTATTCAAGTCTTTCCTCACTTATCTCAAGATTTCTTATTTCACGGTCTTCCTTTTCTTTTCTTTTTAATGCAATTTCCTTACTAACCTCGTTTATTTGTTTTTCTAATTCACGTTGTGGTCTCAATAACTCATTCATTTGCGAAACTCTACTTAATTCCATCATATTATTTAATTCTTCTTTTGATGGTAAAGAAAATTCTCCAATCTTATTAGTCATTAAAATCCCCTCCCATAAAATACATTATTCTACAGAAGTTCCAATATTCCTTTAAATCTGCTCAATAGCACCTCTAGAATTTCTTTTATATCTTCTAGCTTTCATTACTTCTCTAAGATCATCAGTTTCTTTTTCCTTAGTTAGCTTTTTACAACCACAGTGGGAGCATGAAATATATTTACCAGTATTTTTAGATGAAATAACTTCTGAAGTTATTAAAATAATTTCTTTACCACAACCTTTGCACTTATATGCAGTATAATATCCTTTCATACTCTCACCTCATTTTTTATGTATTAAAAAAAGCACTCATATAAAGTGCTTTTTAGATCTACTGGTTTCCCAGTCATACTATTATAACAGTTGAAGTTCTTTTTATTCAAAGAAAGGATGTCAGCCTAAGAAAGCCATGGCGGAAATAGAGAGATTTGAACTCTCGACACATAGGTTAACAGCCTACTGCTCTACCAAACTGAGCTATATTTCCATATATAAAAAGAACCCTATTTCTAGAGCTCTTCTTTGTAACTAACTATTACTAATAACACTTACTGAATAATTTACTGTTCCAGCATAACCACCTAAATTTACGACTAAATACCAATGACCAGTTCTAGGAACGATTATTTCAAATGGAGAAACTTTAGCAAGTCCACCGTAATAACTATATTTTCTACCATTTTTAAAATTACTAAAATTAGTAGGATCTAATAGAATTACATTTGCTTGTTTATCAAGCTTAACAACAATTACATCACCTTCATTATAATTCCCATCCCCATATTTAAAATTCATTATGAGCACCTCCTCTCATAGATTAAATTCTACAAGATTTGGTAATTTCCTCTATTTATTTTCTTCATACTCTTTTATTAACTTATAAAAAGTATTTTTTTTAAGTCCAGTAAGCTCCATTGCTTTTACTGCAGTAATTTCTCTTACTTTCCAATCATCATATACTTCTTTCCAGTTATCAGGGTATTCTATTTGTTTTCTTCCCTTGTATTTTCCCTTTGCCTTAGCAATTGCAATACCTTCTCTTTGTCTTTCAAGAGTATTAGCTCTTTCAAATTCATTTATAGCTCCTACCATGCTAAGCATTAGTTTTCCTGTTGGCGTTGAGCTATCAAGATTCTCTTTAATACTTATTAATGTAATCCCCTTATTTTCTAATTGTTCTACTATCTTAAGAAGATCTTTAAGACTCCTTGATAATCTTGAAAAATCCCAAATATAAATAGTATCTCCTTCTCTAGCAAATTCAAGCATATTCTGTAACTCTGGTCTGTTATAATTTATTCCTGAACCTTTTTCAGTAAACCATTTATCTATATTGTATTTTTTAAGTCCTTCAAGTTGTCTATCTTCATGTTGTTCTAATGAAGATACTCTAGCATAAGCAATATTCATTTATAAACACCTCCGGTTTTTCAAAAATATTATAGAAATTGTGTAACTGGTCAACGGGGTATTTATAGACCTCCATTTTAGAAGGTACCCCTCTCCAGTCATCTCTATATTTACATTATATACCTAGTGTTTATTTAGAGTCAATAACTTTATGAAACATTTGTTTATTTATTAATAAAACAATTTTAAACAAACATAATTATATATTATTTAATTGTTTATTATAAGCATACTTCAAACAAACTACTTAACAACCTTCAAGTTCTTAATATCATCAAGCTCTTTCTTAAGAGTATTAGTATCTTTACTCTTATCACCATTACCAGGAGTATTTGTTTCTTCTTTGGTTACGGATGGTGAACCAATAGCCTGGTCTAATAGGTACTTATTAGCTTGGAGCTTCACCCTTTGGTCACTACTATTATTAGCTAACTCTATTAGATTGGCCACATAATTAGTAACATTAGCTGTTAACTTATCCTTTGCTGCTTTTCTAAGCTGTCTCCTACGCTCCTCGAGCTCAGCCCGAACATAATCTAAGTCCTTCCAAACATAAAGAGTACTTCTATGAACTCCTATCTCCTTTGCAATGCTAGTCATTGGAACACCTTCAAGCATCATATCAATCATATCACTTTGTTCTTTTGATAATATATTCATATAACGTACCTCCTTACATAAAAAATAGACACCTTGTAAAGGGTGTCTTAATTGATTTATTTCTATAGTACTACTATACTACATAGCTTTAAGGAATTACAATAAGTGTAAGTATAGAGTTTAACCTATATTTCTTCTAGAATAAAACTAGATATTTTATTAATTGTCTTTAATCTATACTCATTTATATAGTCAAAAGATATGTCTATTTTCTCACTTATCTCATTATGAGTATTCTTTTCAAAGTATTTTAACCTTACAAAATCACGTTCTTTCTCCTTTAAAAACTCTAGCATATTATCTATCTTTTGAATTTCTATTTCTTTAAGTCTTATCTTATTTCTTAAACGTATTATCTTTTCATCTCTTTTTACTATTTCATTTTCTACACTGGAGCTAAAGGCATTAGTTGGTTGAGTACGTTCTTCATAAGTCATACTTCCTACACCTCTATAATCATTCTCTAATACTTCTAAATCTAACTTCATATTCTTTATATCAATTATAGTTTTATTATAATTATAAAGCATAGCTTCAACTCTTCTAACCTTACTATTTGTCATTTGTTATTCACCTCTTTTTTTAAATTAGGGGTACTAATATAACTAAGATGAATATATAAATTTTTATCATATCTTAGTTCCCTTCAAAGCATTGATATTATTACATTTAAGTCAACTTGAAAATTTAAAAAAGGTACTAAGATATATATATAATTTCTTATATATATAATATACTCTTTTTGAGAATTAGTAATTTAAAGTATAAGAAGTTAAAAACATCTTAGTTATCTTAGTAATACATATCTCAACCCATTGCTATTATTAACTTTTAAAGGTGCTAAGATATTTAATATCATTCTAGTATATCTTAGTAATATAACCACTATTACTGTTGCTATCACTTTGGTTGAGTGTGTTTTGATATCTTAGTCTTCTTTAATGAATATTGATATTCTCTTACCATTAATCTTAACTTGTTTGGTTTTAAATCCATGCTTGCATATTTCTCTACTGAAAGCAATTCTAGATAAATGTTTTAATCCTGATTCTGTGCAATAAGTCTGATATTGAAGATAAACATCCTTTGTGGATTCATTCTCAATTTTACCTTCTTCTAAGAAACCAATAATGGGATTGTTTCTTTTTTCATAATCGTCCCAGGTATCTTCAACTGATTTTGGAGTAGTAAATGCTCTATTATATAAAATTCTTTCTAGTCCCTCCAAAGCTAATTTTAATAAATACTCCAAAGAGCTGTTATCCATAAGCTTGTCTATTATGAATGGATCATAATCTAGATCGTGTTTACTGAATTTAGCATTGAAAGGAATAAAAATAATCCTTCTCTTAAGTCCATCTGATAAATCATTAATTCTTGGTATCTCATTGCATGAGAAAATTAATTTACTATAGTTATTAAAATCAAATGGATCCTTACCCTTTCTTTCAACATTTACTGTTTCCCCAGTAACTAATTTCTTAAAGGTTGAGTTATCGTCAATATAACCGTTACTGATATCATCACCTATATTTGCAAGTTTTCCTTCAAGTTGAAAAGTCCTGAATCTATCATTTAATTCATTAAGGGCCACGCTTGATAGATTTTCTTTACCAATGAGTCTTTTTATTACATCTAATAAAGTTGATTTACCATTGGCTCCATGACCAGTGAGTATAAAACACTTACCTAGTTCATTTCTCCTAAAGAGTATATAACCTATCATTTCTTCTATAAGTAGTCGTAACTGCTTATCATTGCAGCATATTTTATTTAAAGTCTTGTCCATAATCTCTGAATAAGCAGCTGGATTATAATTAACTGGAATTTTATTTTTAATCTTAAATTCTGGATTGAAATCTCCTAAAGTTTTATTTTCAATATCTAATATGCCATTCTTTAAAGCTATTAGTTTTGGAGATTCCATTTCTACCTCCTGGGATCTAAGCTCCAAATATCTTAATACCTCACTTCTTGGACTTCTAGTTGAATTAATAATGTATTGAAGCATGTTACGTTCAATTTCATCACTATCAGAAGTATAATAACCTTCTTTGTAAACATGAAGTGTATCATTCATCTTCACTACATGATGCTCTCTTATCAGATATATAGCTAACTTTTCATATTGTAATTTACTTTTAAGGTAAAAGGACTCTTTAAGAAAAGCTTTATCTCTTAAAATTACATCAAGCTCTTTATCTGAAACTGGCTCTTTAAGTATGAATTGATTAATAACTCTTATTACTTCTCTTATTTCATCTTTAGTCATAGCTTGCTGCTGAAGAGTAAGTATATAAGAGAATAAGGTATCGTTTCTCCCATCACCTTCCTGGAGCTTTGAAAAATCCATATTAAATTTTTTACTTAATGGTATTAACCATATTGGAAGTTTATCTAACTTTTCAGTACTTCTTACTATTTTACGTTCCACTCCGTTTAATTTTATAGGAGTTACTACATTGGGATGTGGATATTTAGTTTCTGTTTTAATTCCTAAAGCAGTATAATAGTGCTGCTTATTTGACTTTATATTTGTATTTAAAAAGTGAAAATGCATACCATTGGAAGTCTGGATAATTACACAATTAACATTTAACTTTTCTAATATCTTTTGAACCCTCTTAGCTTGGACCATATCATCAATATCAACCATAATAGTCTGAGGATTAAGTGTAGCTCCATAATCATCTAGTTTTGATATGTCACTATAACTCTGAGCTGATTCCTCATTTACTTCTTTAACGTTGGGTTTTTTAGTTCCAGCTATTAAAGGATAATACTTGTTAAATATTAAATTATAAGTTTTACTAGTATTCATGTTATCACCTCTATTTACCTCTAGGTCTATTCTTAAGTTTTCTTAGATGCTTATTGTAACCATTCATAACTTCTGCGGCCCTTATTCCATGCATATTTAAATATCCTAACCTCACTTGTACACAGTCCCAAAATTCTTCTATCATGTTGTCATAATCATTTAACTTTGCAGCTTGTAAAAACTCTTCATCTTCTTCATGGATCTTACTGAGTTGTTGCTCTTTAGTAACATTGTTTAAATTTATATTTACTAGCTGCGTAGTAACTTTTTCTTTTAATCTTAGCTTAAGGAATTTAATATATGAGTTATACTTTTTTATAATTTTAATAGCTATTTTAAAGTCTTTAACTTTGAGAAACTCCTCTATTAATAAATTAATATCTTTAATCTTAGCTTGATCCTGTTCTTTAAATTCTCTCTCACTTAACATCTTTTGTTTTTCTCCTTCCATATGTGCATTGTTCTTTATCAATGCAATAATCACAGTCCTTCATGTTGCACTTCTCTAAACACATCATATCTCTTTTTTCATCCTTAGATTTAAATATAAACATGATGTAAATTACTAACACTAGCATTATAAAGAGAATTGCTGCCATTGTTTATTCCTCCTTTGTTTTTTATAATTTATCAACTTGTTAATTTCTAAATGTTGTATTACCATTAAGTCATGGTAGGTGTAAATTATGGATTTTTCTCAATCAAGAATATCGTATATAAAGTCTTCAATTAAAAGAAGTTACTTTGCTTGTTACTCAGCAAATGAAATATTATTTGATGATAAAGAACTTTCTAATGCATCAAATGAAATTAAAGCTGCTGCTTATATTAATCAAGCTATTTCTATAATAGAAAGTTGTAAAGCTCTTTATTACTCAAGAATTGAAGAACTTGAAAATGCTGAGGTTGAACATATTTTTAATAAATTCGATAATTTAAGTAATGAGTTTTTAAATAATTTTTCAACATTTCATTCTCATCAATGGAGTAACATCGAATTTGAAAACTTTAAAGATGCTGTTAATGCATTCATCGAACTACCATAATGTAATGTTGGGTGACAAAATTGTCACCCTTTATTGAATTATTCATTAACTCCATTTAACTTTGCCTTTGTATTCATCTTTTTTATTCCAATTAATTTCTTGTCCACATTCACACTTTTTTTCATTATCACATAAGAACTTTTTACAACCTGGACAAAAATAAGCCCAACCCAGTTCACTGTCATATTTCCATAAAATATTTTTAATCAATGAAATCTCTCCTTTGATTTAATGATCCTTCAATTAAAACTTTACACTTTTATTGAATTGCGAATTAAAATTTATAATACTTTTCATAAGTATCTGGATAAACTTCTTTTATTCCTTTTATAAAATCTTCATCTGAATACCCATTATTAATAAGCCACATTTTAAATTCGCCAACTGTTTTTATTTCATCTTTCCCTTTTTTAATTGAATTAACGAATTGTGGACATCCATGTACATGTCTAAATTCCTCAATTTCATAAGTATTTTTAATATGATTATTAGTCAATACTATTAGCTTTCCATTCCCTAAACCATAATCATCAAGCCAATAAGGATTAACTGTTGCACCTATATATTCAATACCATCTTTACCTATATTACTTGCTTTAATATATTCAAACATTCACATATCCTCCTTCGCATTTTTATCAAATTGTGAACTAAAAACCATTCCAAATTTGTTCACCTTTATAGTCAAAAGTTTCTTTATCATTAAAATCATCTTCGTTAAGGTCTTTAATTCTTTTTCTACTTCTAGAAATATATAATTTACTTCTAATTTTTGTATTAGGTTGTTCTATTTCTAATAAATCATCAAACTCAATTAACTTCCTATATTCTTCTTGATAATTAGCTTTTAAATGTTTAAAAAAATAATTTCTATGAAAAGGGCAAAATGTACATGCACTTGCTTTAGTTTCCAAACCCCAAACATCTTTTATATATGCATAATTATCTTTTCTCTCTAAATTCATATCACATAAAGGAAACTTATTAACGAACATCTTGTGTGGATTATCTTTACACCTATGTTTTTCTTCAACCGAAAAACCTAGATGCATCTCATGAGCTTTTAAGTCCTCACTCCTAGTACGTTGTCCCTTTTTATAACCTAGTAAATTTGCTCTAATAAACTTTTGCATTACATTTATTTTGTAATCTAAAGTGCAATTTCTCATCATTTTACCTTTCTTACCACTTTCATCAATAGTCCAAAAAGGAATGCTTACTACTCTAGCTTTTCCAAAATTCTCAACATAGTGAGAATGAAGATTACTCTCTAATACATAAAAAGGTATTCCCACATCTTCACAAGCACACTGGATAAAATAAACCTGGTCGTATACCCATCTAGGTTCTTCTCCTAGATCACAAAATAATATTGCATCATAGATTGGTACTTCTGGATATATATCATCTCCATATTTCTTCTTTTCACAACTCATTAATGCTAATGCTGTACTTTGCATACCCGCTCCACAGCTTAATATTTTCATTTTTCCTCCTCGTCAGGAGGTGAGTACTCACATTTTAACTAGTATTACTCCGATTTTATTTTTAATTATTAATTTTAACAAAGTCGTCTTTTTTCATGAGCTGAAGGCTACAGCTCTATTTTTGTTTTATAATCTTCAAGCATTCTATTGACTATTTAATTTTTGATTCATAAGATGTAAAATAATACTATAGTTTTATTTGCAGGAGGTATTATATGTCGAATTATGTTTACTTAGATGAAAAACGTACAAAAGAACTTTACGCTGAAGATTGTGATTCAACTAATCTTGGAGAAGAATACTATTGTCCAACCCCTCACTGTACTGCTAAAATGACATTGCGTTCTCTTAGTGGTGATGTTAACCCCTATTTTTCCCCATTAAGATTACATAGCCACAGTGATTTTTGTACTATTGGAAAAATTAAAAAATCTAAATCAAAATACGACACTAACAATTTTTCCATTGAAGACTTATATGGTTCTGTTATAAAAAAGCCTTCGGAAAACACTTCATCTGGCTCCAAACAAAAATCTCCACGTTCACCAAGCACTTCTAATGATGAAAAGATTACTACTACTAGCAAACTATATTACTTCTGTAAAAGCCATGACATTAATTATCCTATTAATGATAAAAAGATTATTGATTTACTAGCAGATAGCAGGAATAATTTTCTTTTTATACATAAGAAGTTTTGGGGGTTAAGATTAGTTGAAGCATTGTTTTACCAATACAAGGATGACAAAAATACAATCTCTTTTCATTATCCAATTGACCAAAAACTGAAAAATAAATTTGATGTATCAGTTAAATTCAAAAATACTGCTGATTATGAGAAAATTAAGAAGAAAATATTTAAAAATAAAGAAACTTACAAATCAGCACATATATGTATTTTAGGTAACTGGGATAATAATTCTTGTGATATTGAATCTACTAAACAAATTATAGTATTAGGTTCAGAATAATAATTGAGGGCTTTTTAGTCCTCAATTATTTGCATTGTAAACTATTCTTCATCATTTGAACCTAAACCATAATATCTTAAATAGTCATTCTAGTTATCTAAATCAAGGCCTTTTAGTTTTGCATCATCATAATCCTCTTGACAATATGGCTTGCTATCCATATATTTCACTCCTTCACAATTTTTTTAAACTTCAATTTTAATTATTAAAATAAACTCATCTGTTCTACGCCATCACCTATAAAATCAACTATTCTTTTCTTAGCTACATCTATATACCAATCTCTATCTAACTTTCTAGATATTCTTTTATTATTTATATCCCCATTATCTATAAAGCATCTTTCAGGAGTTCCAGCTATTTTCTCAGGCTTACCTTTACTATTTACTTTATAAACTCCTTGGTCTAAATAGTTCTTTGAAGCAAATACTCTTAGTATCCTCTCATTTAACTTTTTATCACCATGTAATGCATATTGATATTTACTAGATACCTTCACAACCTTTTGAAAATCAATAAGTCTATTAGAATTATTTATGGTTTCCTCAACTGGAATACCTTTTATAAAATAATCCATAAGAGCTTGATTAACTATTGGTAAGTCATTATCTAGCTTATCAAGTTTCTTGACATATGCTCCTTTAGATTTAACCTCTCCATCTTCCATAACAATGATGTAATTATTAACATCCTTTTGAACTACTTTATTAATAATGTCATGCTCTAAACTCATTCTTGAACGCTCTTCCCACTCTTTACATATATCTTTGTACTTATCAATATCTTTTTCTGATTTAAGCTTAAACATAACACCATCAGTATTGCTCTGTATAAGCTCAAAATAAGGCTCTAGGTGCTCTATTAAGTCCAATAGGAGTAATTGTCCATTGATACATACATTGTTAGCTTGTAGAGGGTCATAGAGATTATTATATTGGTCTTTACTAGCTCCATAAGTTGAGTTAAGAACAATTTTATAAGGTAATTGTCTAGGATCTTTTACCTTTTTTAATTCCAATCTCTTATCTCTGATTTCTTTATACTTTTCAGGATGCCTTACATTCCTGGATAAGAAATTATATTCAATCATTAATGCTGGATAAAAACTTCCTACATCTGAGTTAATAAATATTCCTTCACCTTGATATTGGGTTCTAGCTCCATGGAGTCCTCCCCATCCAAAAGTATGAGGTACTCCTGCTACATCAATATCTAATGACTTCTTATAATCTCTATTTATAGGATTCTTGTACCACTCCATAATATGTTTATATTTATTAAGCCTTAAGGTATCAACTATAGTAATGTCAAATTCATCATTTCTATCATGAACCCTATCTGCTTCAAGAATAATAGCTGATAACTGGGCCTTAGTTTTATTTATATAACTTAAAGGTAAACTAAAAGTTTTTATAAGGCTCATGTGACTATCATATTCTTCTTTTCTGTTCATAAATACATGCATTGTCTGTTCTACATCATGGTTACAATAGAATATAACTTCTTCAATTTCATCCTGTGTAAGTTTCCTATTAGTATTAAAATTAACTATAGTTTCCCTTATATCATTTCCCATGAATCCTTCTAACTGCTTTAGGCCTTTGAATTTATCAGTCATAACATCATAATTGTAAAGTTTAATCTTATTGAAAGCTCTACTGAACGACCATCCACCTTGACCTGAAACTATGATGTGATTATTAATTTCTTGTGGACTTAATCCTAATAAGATTCCTTTTAAAATATATTGGTCATAGCTCCTAGAGTTAAATCCCACCCATATATTATTTTTATTAGATTCATATAAATTTCTGAGAGCTTCAGGATCATTTACTACTGTATGAGTAGTCCTGGTGTCAGTATCTTTAATGACTACTAACCAATCATATGGAAAAACTTCAAAGTCATAAAATAACATTAGTTATCACTCTCCTTAATTAATGATTCTTCCACATCTGTTCTCTATTATTAAAATAATATTTAATCATTAACACTCCTTGTTTTTATTGTAGTAAAATAATTCTAAAGGGGTGGTTAAAATGAGATTAAATAATGATTGTATTCGTGATATTCTACTATATATTGAAGCTAATACTGATTATGAAAAAAGTTGTATTAATTCTGATGTGTTAGTTAAAGATCTGAAATATGATAAAAATACTATCTTTTATCATATTTGCATGATACGTCAAGCTAGATTAGTTGATAATGTTTCATTTGCTGATAATGAACCTAAATTAATTTCCAGATTATCCTGGCAAGGTCATCAATATCTAGATAATATTCGTGATAATAAAGTCTGGAGATTACTCAAAGAAAAAACTAGTAAATTATCTTCAGTATCACTAAGCTTACTAATTCAATTGGCACCTACAGTTCTTCAACAATATTTACAAATATAATTTTTAATATCTAAAGAGGGAGAAATTCTCCCTCAGTTGTCTTTACTCTTTATCAAACACATCTATAATTTTGTAAGTATTATAACCTTTGTTATTTTCTCCATACTCTAATGCATATTCCAATGTTCCCTCTACTACTTCAAGTACATCGAGTAACATTTCATGATACTTCTTGAAGTTTGTAAACTCTATGTCTACTCCTGAATCTAAACTTCTAAGCATTTCATTGGCATTGTGAATTCCAAAACCTTGAGTCATTACTTGGTTATAGAATATTAAGCTACCTTTATATTCACCAGTTAATATCTTGAACCAAACTGAAAGCATAGGATCTCCTTTTTTAGACTTCTTAAGTTCAAGCTTATTAACTTCAACTTCATAAGTTCCAAGAGGAACTTCTTTAAAATCTCCACCACCATTTTTAGCAGCTTCTTCTGCATCTTTTTTTAATCCTTCAGTATCAATTTTCTCATCAAATTCATCCCATATTTCTTTTGCCATTTTTTACATTCCTCCATTTATCTTTAGATTAATTGAGGGATTTATGGCTCCCTCATAACCTTATTTAGTAATTAATAACTTGGTCAAAAATGACCGGGTTGAATTACTCTGTTTTTCTTGACCTTCTTCTACGAGGTTTTTCATCAGAAGGTTTGTCCTCATTTTGAACTTCTTCTTTTACCTCGTCCTCTTCATCTGCTTTAACTTCATCATTAGGTGTAGCTTCTTCAACTTGAGTTACTTCATCTTTTGGTTCTTCAGCTGCTGGTGACTCTTCTTTTTTAGATCTTCTTCTATTTGAAGATGATTTTTCATCTTCCTTTGGAACATCTACTTTATCAGAAACATTTCCAACTAACTCTTGAGCTCCAATTAAAGCTTCTGTGAACTCTTCCATATTAAGTGGGCATTTCTTAATTTTAAAATTAAATCTTCCTCCACCAAACACATTTTCATCTTTAGCTAACTGAATAAATCTTTCTTCACCATTCATATAAGCTCTAATAGTTAAATCAACTGTTCCAGCTAATACATTGGCCACTTTATCACCTATATTAGGTTTATAAGTTGTATACTTATTACCATTCTTTTGAGTTACTTCTGTAGCAACTTCTTTTGAAATATATATTATTTGATATCCTAGAGCTTTAAGTCTTTTCATATTACTTAAAAACTCTGTTTTAACCATGTCATATCCTTTTCCATATCCCCCGTCTGATTCATGCTCCCAACCGTATTTATCATAAACATATAGTCTACAGTGTTCATATAAATCCTCTACCAGGTCAATGCAAACTCTCTTGAAATCATTCTCTTTCTTTTCTAATTCACTTATTACTTCTTTGAAAATCTCCCAAGCCATCTTAGTATTAGTTATCCTTCCTGTTACAGTTACTTCATTAGCTATTTTGATAACCGGCGCTGTAGTATTATCTGTATTTCCATCTGTATTTAAGAATAATAAATCCTCATATTGGTCAACAAATGTACTCTTTCCAACATAGCTTTGTGCATAAATCCATAGGTCTGGATTTTTGTCGATTTTCTTCTCTCTTCTTTGGTTACTTGGTAATATCATATAATCTTCTCCTTTTAAACAATATTTTTCATAATCACACCAGGAACAATATCCCGTTGGATTTTTCTTATATTTATCATCCTCAGTAATGTTTATTATGCTGTCCATATATTCAATTACCTTAGATGCATCATATTTAATTTCCATGATTTTAATCTTTGAGTCCTTTAGTTCCAGGTCTAATCTTTTCCTAAATTGATATAGTGTTTCTTCTTGCTTTTGCTTTATTGAAACTTTAGGAATGAATATAAATCCTAACTTTCTAACCTTAAATCCTATTTGCTCTAAGAAGTACTTATATAGATGAAGTTGTGGTGATTCTGAATACTTCTCATAATTGTTACTGTACTTATAATCAAACACATCTACAGAACCATCATCATTTTTAGTTATTAAATCTACTATTCCAATGAATCTTGGAGTGTTAATTCTAAATTCCTTTTTATACACATTTATATCAGCTAATAGCTCATGAATTTTAGGTATTAAATATTCAAACTTTATAACCTCTTCAACATGCCTATCAGTGATAATTGGATAGTTAGAATAGTAGAAGTCTAAAGCTGATTTTAAATCCTTCTCAGCGCCCATATGAATTGTATTTCCACATATTAAAGCATTGTCAGCTGAGTAATCTGGAATAGTTTTTAGCTTGTCTACATATCGTAATTTGTATTTATATGGGCAACTAATGTGACATTCTACTTTTGAATGTGAATATTGCATATTTAGTCACCACATTTCATATCCATAATTTTATAAGTAGCTGATTTAAGTTTTGGTAGAAAAGTAGCAATTTCTTCAACTCTTCTATAATTAGAATTCTTAGCTTCTTCTGTCATTTCTTTTTGGAAATAATCACATCTAGCAGTTAATTGTATTACAACTATTTCTCTTTCTTCTTTAGTTAATAACTTTTCCATATCCTACCCCTCCACATCAAAATTAACTTCTAACATCTTACGTGAAGCTAGGTAATCACATAAGTGTACAAATCTCTGCATATCAGTTTCAGGCTTAGGAAGTATTTCTTCATCACTCTTATAGTCTGTATTCCATTGCCCCATGTGTGATTTAATACATTCGGTAATTTGATACCAAATATCTACTTCCATAATCTCTATTACTTCATCCGGAAGACTTTCCTCAGATACTTCAAAGTATCTATCCTCTAAATACTCAACTACCACTAATGGATGTGTAGCCACTGTATGAGCTGAACCATCTACACCATGCTTAACTCCATCATGTAGTAATAATGAAACTCTTATTATGTCTTTTTCTAAGTCATCAAATTTTTGAACTGTTTCATTTTTAAATAGCTCATTTGCAATTCTTACTGCTGCTTGAGTATGTCTTACTAGTCCACCTTCACCTTGTGTATATGCTGGATGATATTTACCACTAGAGCTTGCTGCAACTTCATAGAAATAATCCGGTAGTTGCTCTAGACACCATTTTGTAAATAATTTAAGTGGTTTATATCCTATGGTATCTACCTCAGTTTTAAAGTCATACTTAGGAGTAACATATTCTTGATCTACATCTTCTGATATATCTAAATCATTGAATAACTCTTTAAGTTTATGAATAGCTTGTAATGGCATATTCCATGATTTATTGCTAGGATTATACTTTCTTCCTGGTATAGTTTTAATCTTATTAACTGTGTCGGTATCGTATTCAAACCAAACATTTAACTTATCATTTACTTTCTTTATATTAATCATTAGTCAATTACCTCCAAGATTATTGCTCCAGAATCATTTTCACTTAATAAATTTACTACTTCCGTTTCTGTAGATTTAACAGAAATACTATACTCAGCTGTATATGGAGCAATTTCATGAGTTATTACACCTTCTCTGTTTTTAAGCTCTTCGACTAATTTACAAGTTGGTACTTCTGATAAATTAGTTGAGTCCTCATAAATTACCACAAATGCATCATTTTCATCTGTCATTTGATATTTAACGTCTATTACTTTCACTGTTGACAGAAAGTCGTTTAATTTTTCGATGCTATCACTAGATGCTCCATAAAATAATTTAACTTTAACCACTTACATATACCCCCTTACATTTATGAAACACACGTTAATGTCTTTGGTGAGGTCTCTCATGTTAATCTTCTTAATATGACCTTTATTTACACCTTCCACAGTATCAACTACATTGTCTTTAATAAGTCCTTCTCTCTCAAACTTAACAAAGTTAGCTTTACCAGCTTCACAAGTGAATTGTGAAATATGGTGTTCCTTTAGTAGATTTGCAAGTCTTTCTTTTTCACTATCCAAGTCCATTTGAGTATTTTTAATACTTTCTTTAAAATCTATGATATTACTAATCATTTCAGCAGCATCTTCTTGCCATTTTTCTTTTGCCATTACCTTGTCCTCCTTTGTATTTTATGAAAATTCTGTATTATATGAATATCTGCAGCTATTGACTTTTCCTTATCTGCAAATTTCTTAGCATAAGTATCATTGATAACTTTACTCATAAATTCAGATTTGCTTAGCTTTTGCATAGCTCCATAAGCTCCTTTTTAAGCTTTTCAAAGTCTTTAGGATAAACTACACATGCATAACCTTTAGACTCTTTTATAAGCCTTATATTACGTTTCTGTAACTCACTAGCATGTCCACTAGGACCTTTAACTTCTATAGCCACAAAGTGCCCATTCACACATGCTATAATGTCAGGTATTCCGGATTTTGAATAAGGACCTGCCCAATATTTAAAGTGCCAAGTGTTAGGTAGTTGAGTTAAGAATTTTTTAATTTGGTTTTCAAACTCTTTTTCAGCTGCCATTATTCTTCATCCTCTACTGGTATAAACCCATCTTCCAATGGTGATATATAAGTAATTTCACAATTATTTATGTCAAATGTATATCCTGTATCCATTATTTAATCACCTCACTAATAAGCTTTTTAAGCTCCTCAACTTTAGTTACTACTGTTTGAATATCTATTAATCCAGTACCATTGATTTCTTTATCAACTAAGCTCTTCAATGCGATTTCAATATTTCCATGATAACTAACTGGCTTCCATTGAGGTTTTCCTTTATTCTTACCTTTTTCAGAGATATACTTCTCATATAAAGTTACATTTAGCTCGTCAGATTCTATCTTGTACTTGTCCCCAATATTCACTATTTAACCTCCTTAAGTAATGAAATTTCACACTCTCCACTAATAACTGAATCTATTGTAACTTCCATAGATTCACAATCATTTAAATGTTTGTCATATACCCAAATTACTATTTCAAGTGGGTTGACTCTTCCAATAAGTCCATCGTTATCCTTAAGTTTAAAACCATTACTTAGAGCATATTGTTTTATATTTACTGCTCTACCCTGTTTGAATACATCTGTATCAAATTGTGGTTTTTCTACGATTCCAACTAAAGTAGGCATTTACTCAACCTCCTTCAACTTAAATCTCACACTAGATTTAACATTGGAAGTTTTACTATACTTCCTAAACACTTCTGGCATGTCTTTCTTTAAAGTCTTACTATCTATTGACGTTCTAGTTGTTGGAGCTACATAACTTACTGACATTACATTATTTTCCCATTTATTTATGTTATGCTTTTCCATTGCTGCTAGTAGATCTGCTTTTAATTTATCTCTCTCTTCATCCATTTTCTTATAAGCCTTTTCTATTTCAGCTAGACGATTTAACACTGGTAATGTTTCCTTAGGTAGTGATGGTACTGCTGCTTTAAACGTAATGCCCACTAGCACATTGTCCCAACATGATTCGCATTGATTAAAGCACTCATTAACGTCATTTAAACCCAGATTACTAGGACACAACTCTTGCTCCTCTGTAAATTTGTCAAATTCCTCTCTAGTCATTTCCCTTGAATACTCTTCTACTGTTTTTAATTCCATTAAATTTTCCTCCTTAGTTTTTATTTAATTCTTACTGGTAAAAGTACATCCAACTTACTTTCATCATCAGTAATAATCATAGGTCCTACACTATAGGTAAACTTCATTGTTAAATTTTCATAATGCTTGATAGTTTCCATTAAGTATTTGTGATTAAATGCAATTTCTAAGTTTTCACCTTTGAACTTACAATCAAGCTTATCTTCAATAGTTAAAGTTTCATTTTTAGCAGTTACTTTAAGTTCTTCCTCTGTAAAATTAAGAATTACATAATCCACTTTTTTATATGATTTAAGTATGCTCAACAGCTCTTTTGAATTAATCTCAGCTTGTCTACTAAACTCAGTTGGTATTACGCTTTTATACTTGATGTAATCACCTAAAAGCTTAGTAACTACAATGACTATATTCCCAACTTTTAAAGCAACTCTATTCTCTGTTTCTAATATTGTGACTTCATTAACTTTGCTCTTTATTTTCTTATAAGCTTTAATGAGTTTACCTGGTAGTAAAGTCTCCTCGACATTAATTTCATTTGATTTTCTTATAGCAATTCTAAAACCATCTAAAGCTACAAATTCATTACCAGATATACACACTGCGGTTAATGTTGGTCTTGTTTCATCTTTAGCAAGTGCATATTCAACTTCAATTAAGTCATTAAATATTTCTGTATTAATAGTAGCTATCTCTGTGAAATTACTAATTGACTCAACATCACATCTATTAGATTTATAGCCTATCTTTCTATTTCCACATTCAAGAGTGTCTTCAGTTATAGTTAACTCTCCGCTAGTTGGTAATGATTGAAGTACTTGTCTAGATATTAAAGTTTTACCTCGCTGCTCTATCCATGGATAATCTGATTTACACATCACATGGTCTGAACTTAAATCATCAATGCCATTTTTAATATCAGATATAGTATGAACAGTGTTTTCACCGGAGATTATTGATATATTTTCACCAGTACTAGCTTTCAGCACTTGATGTATATCATCAACATTTATTTTTATTTTCAAAATAAGTCCTCCTATCTATAATTAAAGTTTGAATTTGTCTTACCTGGTTCAAAATCCTTAGGAACATACTCAACTGCTTTTAATTTCATAAATTCCACTCCTTTAATTCTTCTTTTAAGTTAATATCTATTATAGTTAAGATTTGATTTGCATCGATATTTTTCTAATTTTTATACTATGTTAAGCCTTTAAATTCAATAGAAAAAACTTTTTATTATCTTTTTAAGGTATAATATCGGTCTATAAATATTCATTTTCTTCAAACAATGCATTAGTGAAATCTCTTCTTTGACCTAACACCTCATAAATCTTTTCATCTATAGAGTCTTTTGTTATTAAGTAATAATATAAACAGCTCTTCTTTTGACCAATTCTATGAGTTCTTTTTTTACTCTGTTCAAATAACTCACTGGATAAAGGTAAACTGAAGTATATTATCTTATTAGATTTCTGTAAGTTGAGTCCCATGGCTCCAGCCTGGTATTGAATAAGAGTTACTGAATTATCTTTTGATTCATAGTTTTTCAAACTCTTAGATTTACCATTTACAACTGATACTGGTTTATCTAACTGCTTACACAAGCTTTTAATTTCATCTAATTCCTGAGTAAAGTTATAGAATATAATTAGTCTATCTTCAGTACTTTCTAGTAAATCCTTAAGTGCTGCTAGCTTATTATTGTTATATTGACTGGATAATTGTCTTAGATATAGCATCTTAGTAAGAGTAGTATCTCCTATGAGTTCAACTCTTGGAGTAACATCTTTACCATAGAAATCACTATCATCTTTAAATTCACATAGATTTTTAGTATCTATTGTAATTACTCTATCTCTAGTAAACTTCTTATATTCTTTAGTAGACTCAACTTTCACTACATTATCTAGTTGTTCCGGAAGATCTATAACTTCATCTGTTTTCATGAACACTGCTCCGTACTCTCTAAGTTTTGCTTTAAGCCTGTCTACATTCTTATAACCAACTACTATTGGTATACTAAATCCATTAATGTCCATCTTTCTAGTAACAATATAAGTATCCCAAAAGGCTTTTTTACTGATTTTCCATCCAAGTAATTTACATTGGGAATATAATTCCTCATACTTTCCACCAGTAGGTGTACCACTAAGAAGTATTACATTAGCTGGTTTCATCTTAAGTATAAATTTAGTTCTATTTGATTTTTCATTCTTGATACAACTTGACTCGTCTAACATTAATGTAAAATCTTTAAGTTCTAGTAATACTTTTCTTCTCCACACCAAGTCATAATTTATAATAATTACTGATTTAGTAGGAATTTCTCTTGTTTTACTGTAAATAAATGTGTTATACTCTGGATAATAAGTTTTGAAGTGCTCATACCAATCTTGTAATTTTGATTTTTGGCAGATTATCAAATTTACATTGGCATTGAGCTCTTTTAATTTTTCTGAACCTGTAAATGTCTTACCTAATCCCATGTCTAGATAATGAGCACATCTATTGAAATTTCTAGTGGCAACTAGAACACCTTCTTGATGTGGTAATAACTTTACTTCATTCAATTAACTCACCACTCTTTCTTTATCAATCAATTGCTTAAAACTCCTCTTATATCTAGATATCTTAACTTGACTACAATTTAATGTTTCTGCAATTTCCTCTTGTTTGTATCCTTGATATAATAACCTTATTGCTAACCCATGATCATAATCCAAATTACTAATTCCTCTGATTATATCTATCATTTCACATGCTATATTTTCAAAGCTATCAATTTGTATTGTGTCTAGAATTTCAACCGGTTTATCTTTAGCTTCCCTAACATGACTATTTAGAGATATTATATTTTTATTAACCTTACGCTTATTAGTATTGTTACTCCTATATATCTTGGCTAAATCATTTTGTATTGTCTTTTGGGCTACAGTTATAAATTCAAATCCACGATTTATATCATAACTTTTAAAAGCTTTATAAAAACTCATTGATATTTCTTGCTCTATATCTTCTCTTTCCAGTGGTAATGACTTATATTTGTAACTTAAACTATTTCTAAAAACTTCAAACTGTCCATAACATTCATTAAATGTCATATTGTGAATCTTACCTTTAATTTTAATTTCCTTTGTATAATCCACCTTACTCTTTCCTCCTTCTTTAGTAGATAATACTTGCAACTATTATGAATGTCATACACACCAAGGATACTGCTGCTAAACATCTTAATGTATAAAGCAATTCCCACTTAAATTTCTTACTACATCCTTTGCAAGCTTTATTGTGCTTCATGTTTTATCTCCCTTCTATTTAAATTTTCTAACAGCAGTTACACAGTTTTGGCATACTTTAGAGCCTATATAATCTTTTAGATTTTCTTCTGCTCCACAGAAAACACATTTAACTTGAAATTTTCTTAAAACTACAGAATCTCCATCTGTAAATATTTCAATTGGATCACCTTCTGCAATATTAAATGTCCTTCTTAATTCTTTTGGTATTACAACACGACCTAAGTCATCTATTCTTCTTACCATACCTGTTGATTTCATTTATATTTCCTCCTTAAAATTCTTTACCCTCATGTTGGAGCTGCTTGAATACTTTTACCCTCCGTAGAGCCTATTGAATAATTTTGTCACATCCTTGGTGTAATCTGCATATAGTATAATGACAACTGTTTGTCCAATTTATGAAAAGTGTTTTAAGTAAAAGGCTATTCAGCCTGCTTTTCTTTAAGTGTTTTCAATTTCATTTGTCTTAAAACTTCCTTCATAGTTTCAACACCATAATTTTCTATCAAATCATTTGCTATTCCCTTATGAAATTCTTTAACTATTTCTTCAGAAGGTTCATTTTTTACTACAAATATAAAGTCCATTTTAAATTCTCCATAAAATTCTCCATGATATAATTTATGCAAATGGTATTATTTAGTTACATCTTTATTTATTTGCTTTATATACCTAATGGTCATTAGTAAGCCCATTGACTCCTAATTCTAAAAAAACAATTCAATTACAGTTGACTTTAAGTGTTCTGCTATTTTTTCCATCGTTCCTTTGCTTGGATTTGTCCTTTGTTCATTTTCTAGATTTGAGATATAAGTAACTGACAGACCTGTCATTTCTGCTAATTCATAAACACTCATATCTAATTCTTTTCTGCGTGTCTTTAGTTTGTTTCCCATTTCACAACCCCCTTTCGTATCCTGTGAGAATATAGTATCATGTTCTATCAGAACATATCAAGCTAATGTATGCCCGTAGAATACGATTAAATCAAATTACCATATTCTCACAGCATATATCTCAATTTTTCTTTAATTTACTATTGACTTTATATTCTCCTAGCATATATTATATTCTTAGAGAATACATTTATAAGTTATTGGGTATTCTATATGTGAAAGGAAGTGATTTTCATGTTCGGTAAGAACATAAAATACATAAGAGAGTCTAAAAATATAGGAGTAAATGAGTTATCTAGACTTAGCGGTGTTAACGCTAGTTACATAAGTGCTCTAGAAAGAGATGAAAAGAAAAACCCAAGTGTTGCAATACTAGAGAAATTAGCTAATGCACTTGAAGTTAGCATTGATGAAATTATGAAAACTGATCCAGTTACACATGATGATTTAGAAAAATGGGATGATAATTCTAACCAAGTTAAAGAAGAAGTTGAGTTATATGAAACTGGAGAATTTAAAACTCCAGAAGCAGCCATGAAATTTATATTAAAACAACCCACTATAATGGGTTATGGTGGATTTGATGTAAACAAGATGAGTGATGAAGATCTAATTGAGTTCGCAAATGAATTATTGAATCAGATGAGATTGATAAGCTATAAGTATAAGAAGTAAAGTAGGGTGATAGTATGTATAAATGGATAGATGGTATTATTGATGATTTATCTAATAAATACAGTACAAATGACATTTATGAACTTTTAGATATATTTGAAATTGAAGTAATAGTAGTTGAAGCAAATAATATATTATTAAAAGGAAATGACAGTTTATATATTAGAAATTACATGGGGTTAGAAGTTGTTTTTATAAGAAATGATATCGATATTAATCTAGAAAAGTTTATATTAAGACATGAATTTGCACATGCCATTTTACATAAAGATATTTGTTCAGCTGCATTTAATAAAATTTTTATAAACAAAGATAAATATGAAAAGCAAGCAAACTATTTTGCCCTTAAAATAGCCAATTCAGAATTTGATGAAATACAATTAGAGGGTATGAGTATTGAACAAATTGCTAGCTGTATAGAAGTCCCATTTGAACTCTTGTATCAATTCAATTGTATTTAGATAGGAGATTATATTTATGAAATCTAATATAGCTATTTATTCCCGCAAAAGTAAATTCACAGGTAAGGGAGAGAGTATAGAAAATCAGATAATTAAATGTAAAAAGTTTATTGAATTTAAATTTAACATAGATCCAGAAAATGCTGAAATATATATTGATGAAGATTATACTGGTAGAAATGAAAATAGACCTAAATTTAAAGAAATGAAGAAAAAAATAGAATCTGGTGATATAAACCACATTGTAATATATCAACTTAATAGATTTGGAAGAAATGCTCGAGATATTCACAATTCAATGGCTATGTGCGAAGAGCATAATTGTGTCATGTATAGTGCCACAGAGGGTTTTGATACATCTACAAGCTTTGGAAGAGCTGTTATGGGAATACTCGCTTCATTGGCACAATTAGAAACTGAACAACTCGGTGAACGGATAAAAGATAATATGTATACACTAGCTAAAATGGGTAGATGGCTTGGAGGTCAAGCACCTCTTGGGTTTGATGGCACTAGGGAATACTACATTGATGACTATGGTAAAGAACGCTCTGTTACTAAACTAAAAGAAAATAAAGAAGAACTCAAACTTGTAAAAGATATTTATAATAAATACCTAGAAAAAAAATCTTTATCACAAGTTGGTAAATGGTCTCTGACTCATAACTTTAAAGGTAAAAATGGTGGTGATTTGGATAAGTCGGCGATAAATGCTATACTCCAAAATCCAGTTTATGTTAAAAGTAATGATAATGTCATGCAGTATTTAACAAATAAAAATTATGAAGTTTGTGGTAATCCTAATGGGAATGGTTTGCTACGGTATGGTAGTAAAGATGATGTAATAGTAGCTGTTAGTAGCCACAAAGGTGTAATATCTCCAGCTGATTGGTTACAAGTTCAAAACATACTCAAGTCTAACAAATCCAAAGCTCCTCGCTTGGGAAAAACAAATACTGCTTTACTTACAGGAATTTTACGTTGTAGTTGTGGAAGTACAATGAGAGTCACCTATGGTCATGTGAAGAAAGATGGTGTTAGACCTTTCTATTATACTTGTACAATGAAAAACAACTCCGGGGGAACACGTTGCACCAGTAAAAATATAAACGGTATTTTACTTGAAGAAAAACTAATCAAATATTTAAAAAACTATAATTTAGATATTTTAATTAAAGAACTTGAAGTCTCATTGAATGAAACATCTAAAAATAACTTTCAATTCACTTCTGAAAGTATAGATGGTGAAATTGAAAAAAGTAGTAAATCGATATCTAAACTTTTAAATAAATTAAAATTAATTGATGATGAAGAGGTATCAAAGATAGTACTATCGGAAATATCAAAAGAAAAAAATAATATCAAGGAACTTACATCTAAAAAAGAAACATTATTAAATTCACAAGCAGAATTATCTAGTGCACAAGCAGATATATATTCCATAGTTAATAATTTATATTCTTTTAATACATCATTTGAATTACTAACAATTGAACAGAGACAAAACAAACTAAAAAGTATACTCGAAAGTATAGTATATACAAATGGTAAATTTGAACTGACCTTCAATAAAAAAAAACTAGATAATGCTAACGACACTCTATCTAGCATAATTTCTAAAAATAATTTATCGCAATTTAGAGTGTCTAGCTTCCGTATGTCCTACAAAAAGTCCACTTTTTTCTCCAGCGCAGAATAAATTATCAAGTCCTACAACTTTCATTTGATTACTTCTTGGCGCAACTGATAAATATCTAATGGAGTTTCCTTTACCACCTGCATATGGATCTACAAATTTTGCCTCTTCAAGACCTTCAATTTTTCTAAGTTTATCTAAGGGATAATAAGAAGTCATTAACTTAGCATGACCAGTATCTAAAAGTACTATATTTTCCGCGAATTCCTTTAGTGCATATTGTTGACAAACCTTTTGCTTTAACTTATCCGTATTTATATCCTCTGGTGGAACCTTTAATACTACTACTCCTGTTTCATCTAACTGTTTTACTATTTTCTCTGATAAGCTATCCTTCTCCAACTTGCATGATCCACTGAAAGCACCAAATACATCTTCCTGTCTTTCACCTTTTATATCTTCTATACCTGCTCTATAACTAATACTTACTCTTGGTCCAAAGGCTGGGCATCTTAAAATACACATAGAACAACCATTTCCATAGCGTAAGCAATTTCCCATAGGTCCTGTAGAACCAGTAGTTTCTACAAAGGCATCTGCTTCTATATATTCACCATTACTAAGATAAATTCCCTTTATATTAATCCCTTCCATATTTACATCTACTACACGGCTTACAAATCTAACTTTTATTCCCATTTTTTCAATGTGTCTTCTTACCGCTGGCTCTATTCTATTTACATTGTAAAGCCATGCATGTTCATGTCCTGGAAAATCTATATTTTTGTGGAGTGTATTAGCATCAGTTATGTTGATTAAATCTCCAGCTCCTAGAGCTATAAGCTCCTCTGCTGCAGTATACCTTCCATTATTCCTCATAATTCCGCCAACATTTCCAAGTCCTAGTAATAAATCTGTTTTTTCAAATATTTCAACTTCAGCTCCGGCTTTACGTGCAGAAATTGCAGCTGCACAACCAGACCAGCCTCCCCCTATTATAACTATCTTCAATACAATCTTCTCCCTTCAAATATATATTTAGGACTGGTTTGCATCTTACACAGTCTTCTCAATTTTTCATCATCATTCATAATTGTACAGCAACCACAAACTCCTTCACCACAACACATTTTTGCATTATTGGAACAAGAAAATTCAATGTTCTTATCATAAGCTTCTACTATTTTCATGATTTGATGACTAAGCACATCTGCACTGTCACAATGCACTAAAGCAACATTACCCTTAGTTAAAATTCCTTCTAAAATCTTTCTACACTTACAATCAAGAATTCCACCCATAAGCAGTGTATTGGTTTTAATTATTTCTGTAGCATATTTTTTCAATTCCTTTTCTATAAATATTGTATCTAAAGTTCCTTCATCAAGAATTACTGTAATTGTATTTTCATTATTGTATAATTTCTCCATAACAGGTACCATCGGTGCTTGACCTATACCTCTACATACTAAAACACAATGATTTCTTTTAATGGTATTCACTGAATTAAGTCCTAAAATTCCATTCCAAAAAGGACCTTTAATTAAAACATATTCATTAATATTTACATCTTTAAGTATCTTTGTTTTAAGTCCCTTTAATTCAATAGCCAAGGTAATAACATCATTTCCCGTATCACTATCCATAACACAAATGGGAGTATCAAAGGCTTGTTCACAATCCTCTTTTCTAATAAATACAAAGGAACCAGGACCAACTAATTCGCTAGCTAGTTTTTGAGTAACTTTAATCTTTAATATCATAAGCTTTTCATTTATTAGTTCTTTATCTATAATTTGAAATCTTTGATGTTTCCTTCCTTCCTTTGCCTTAAAATTGTTTTGCATAAATTCCTGATATATACACACTCCATTCCAATTTACGCAATCACAAAAGTCTTTGCCATCTAAGTGAGAACAAAGAATGCAATTTCCTGACTCAGCTAAATGACATGGACAGTATTCACTTCCACAATCTATACAGTTATATGGTTCATAGCCCATTACCTGTGCCTCCAAAATTACTATATTATCAGAATATTTCACAATAAGTTATTTGCTACTATTTCCATGAAAAAAACCAAGGTTTTTACCTTGGTTTATATTATTTATTCTATTCATCTTTATTAATCATGTATTTAATGTAATCCCATATTCCAATTTTTTCAATATCTTCTTTGAGATGAAGGGTTATTGCATATTTAGAGTTTAATTCATTGGTTATGGTAAGCATTCCTATATCATCTGTAGTTCTAATTGGTGTAGTTAACTCATAATTAGGTAGAACAATATCTTTGACTATTTTTTCTTCATTTCTAACAGGGAAAATTAAATCTTCTTCAGCAACTAATGGTATTCCCTTGTCTTTTCCTTTAACTTTTATATCTCCTATAACTTCACCAGCTTCTATAATTTTTTTATATTCATAATTATCTTTTACATATTCATAAATTCTCTGACTTTCTTTCCATCTTGGAACACAATTTAATGTTACTACAATTATTTCATTTTTTTCTATTTTAAAGGAACTAACAAGACATTTTCCAGCCTGTCCTGTATATCCAGTCTTAACTCCAGTACAATTAGGCTCTGAATATAAAAGTTTGTTTATATTATTAAATTGTTTTGTAAATTCTATTCCTTCTTCTCCCGAGATTAATTTAGTAGATACAATTTTATTAAATTCTTCAATCTCCTTAGCTTTTTTAGTTGCTATAGCTAAATCATAGGCTGAAGAGTAGTGGGAGTTACTATCTAGACCATGAGGTGATTCAAAATGACTATCTAACAAACCTATTGATACTGCAAATTCATTCATGACTTCACAGAACTTTTCTACAGTTCCACTAGTTCCTTCAGCAATAGCAATGGCACAGTCGTTACCTGACTTGAGCATAAGACCATATAAAAGTTCTCTTATGGTTACCTTATCTCCAGCCTTATATCCTACTTTAGAGCCTCTTATAGATGCTGCATTTTTAGATATTTCCACAACTCTATCTATATCTCCATACTGTAAAGTAACCAGAGCAGTTATTATCTTTGTTGTACTTGCCATAGGTATAACTTTATGGGCATTTTGATCAAATAAAATTGTTCCAGTAGCTGAATCTATAGCTATGGCAGATACTGCATCTACTCTTATTGGAGCTGCATCTACGTTTTTCATAGGAATACTCACTGTAGTAAATAAAAATATTAATAGAAAACAACATACTCTTCTTTTCATCCTTTTACACTCCCAACTTAAATTTGTGACTTATTCTCAAATAGTTTTATTTTTTTGTATACCATGAATATATAAATCATAGTTGGATAGAATTGCAGATATAAAACTATGGAGGTTTAGTATACTAATGAAATATTTTTTATGGATTTTAGCCATAGTTACACTGGTCTTATTATTTCCTATTCCAATAAAAATAACACTTATATATGCTAATGAAATTTTTACCTTAAAAATATATAATAAAGTAATAATTCCATCAAAAACTAAAAAAACTAAGGCTAAAAATAAAAACAAACGGAGTGATTATGTAAAAACTGATAACGAAGAAAAAATTTCAAAATTGAAACTTAAAGATTTAAAAGGAATAATAGAGCTCTTTATTAATTCTAAATTTAAATTTACTATACGTACTAAATTTAGAATGGATTACTCTATAGAAGATGCTGCTATAAACGCTATTACTTACGGCTTTTTATATCAAATTACAGCATTTATTTCAACAATTTTAAATCTATTTTTTAAAGTTAAAAATTTTACTCCTACTATCAATATTAAATATAATGAAAATTTCTTTAAATTTGAAAGTACTAGTATAATTTTTATAAATATAGCAAAAATTATATACATGGTTATTGTAATTTTTTATCACCTTATCAAAGTACGAAAAACTTCTTCCTTTGATAAAGTGAATTTAAAGGAGGAATTTTAGATGGACGGTCATCCAATAGAAAATTTAATGAAGTCGACTATGGAAAATATTAAAAATATGATTGATGTGGATACAGTTATCGGTAATCCGGTAAGTGCACCTGATGGTACCACAATCATTCCAATTTCAAAGGTATCCTTTGGTTTTGCCTCAGGTGGAAGTGAATTTAAAGATACTAACTTAGATTCCTCTAACAGGCATCCCTTTGCTGGTGGATCTGGTGCTGGAATCTCCTTAAAACCAGTGGGGTTCTTAGTTGTACACAAAAATACCATAAGATTTCTTTCCGTGACTGAGTATAATCCATACGATAAGATAATCGATGCAATGCCTCAGGCCATTGATATGATTTCTGGGCTATTTAACAAAGATAAAGTCAATGGTGATAATTATTCTGAAGTCTATAACCCATGCGACCCTTGCGATTAACTCTAAGAAAAAAGGCTATTTTAAAATAATTCACTAATCTTTTTCTAATGTTGAAGATGTACTTTAATACTATAAGTACATCTTCAATATTTATTTAAGATTTAGTTTTTATTTTAAATATAGCCATAATATTATTAGAACTTCTTTTCTTCAATATCCTTTTCCTCTAATTCTACTAGCTCTTCATCTTCAATAAAATTATCTAAAGATGGTAATTCGCCTAAAGATGTAAAATCAAAATGCTTTAAGAATTCGTCAGTAGTAGCATAAAGATTTGGTCTTCCTATAACACTTTTCTTTCCTGATTCCTTTATAAGTCCTTTTTCTACTAAAGTACTAATAGCTCTATCACTTTTAACTCCTCTTATGTCTTCAATTTCTATTCTAGTTATTGGTTGTTTATAAGCAATTATAGATAGGGTTTCAAGAGCAGCCCTAGATAAGGATTGTCTTATATTGGTCTTTAACAGCATTTGAAGATAATCACTATTTATCGGTTTTGTACCAAGTTGATAGGCCTTATTGATACATATTAGTTTTACTCCCCTAGACTCATCTCTTTCATATACCTTTTCTAAAACCTTTAAAAGTTCTGTAGCAAATTCTACTGAACATTCTAAAATACTTGCTATAGTGTCTACTTCCAATGGGTCTCCAGTTACATATAATAAAGACTCTATTATAGAAAAATATCTTTCATATTTAGATTCATCTATAAGATAATTTAACTGATGTTCTGATTCTTGAAGAACCTCTTCTATTTTATTTCTAGGATCAATATCTATACTTCCATCTTCTTTATTTACTCTACTTAAAATTTTATCATTAACTTCTACATCTTCATGATTTAAATTAGTATGTTCATTCATCCCCCATCACTCCTTCTAAATATATTTCACCAAAGTTACCATGTTGAACTACTCGTACATCCTTAAGCTTTATTAACTCTAACAAGGCTAAGAAGGTTACAATGATTTCCGTTTTACTTTTGCTCTCCTTTATTATACTAGTGAAGGTAGTATTTTTACTATGCACTAATACGTCTTTTAAGTAATCCATCTTATCTTCTATTTTAAATAACTCAACCTGTACTCTGTCTTCTATGTTGAAGGTTTCATTCATCTTATTTTTATATATTTCCATAAGTTCAATATACATATTATATAAATCCATCATTGTTATGCCCTTAAGTAGCTCTTTGGCATCTTGCTTTTTTTCTCTGGTATCTTCAATTATTTCAGGCCTTTTAGTAAATATAATGCCTGTATTCATTTGTCTCTTGCCCAAAAATTCAGCTATATTTTTAAATTTTTTATATTGAACTAATTTATCTATAAGCTCTTGTGTATCATCAACCTCTTCAATCTCTGGTTCCTTATTTTTAGGAAGTAATACCTTAGATTTTAATTCAATTAATGTAGTAGCCATAACAATAAATTCTGAGGCAATATCTAAATCCAATTCCTTCATTTCATTTAGATATCCTATATATTGATTTGTTATATCTAAAATACTTATATTATATATATCCATTTGGTTCTTTTTTATTAAGTGTAATAAAAGGTCAAAGGGCCCCTCAAAGTTTGAAGTTTTAATTGTTAATGCCATGATTTCACCTTCCTTACAACAAATTTATCTGCATACTAAAAACTTCAATATATATTTTAGCATGAAAACACTCATTTTAAATTATACTCTAAATTTAGTTAAATTTACAATAGTAAAAACCACATCTTTCAATTATGACAATTATTATTTTGGAATCAAAAATTACTGTAGTTCATTTAAAAATAAAAAATCACCCTAAAAATTTTAGAGTGACTTTTTATATCAGCATTATACATTTGGGGTTGTATATTGTAACTGATAACCATAGCATTAAACTGAATTTTAAATTAACCTTTATATATATTTTTTACAGATATTTATTTTTTATTCTATATTATTAATATTTAAAGATTAAATATACTTATATTGAATGATCAAATATATTTGAAAATATATCTTTAACATTTTTAAAGAACTGAGATTGTTTTACTTCCCTATCACTATATAATTCTACTTTTCCTAGTAATTCATCTCCATTATAAACTTCACAATATCCAACAACATCACCAGCATTTATTTTTTTCAGTTCAGGATTAATATTTACTTTCTTTGTTAATTCTTCCTCAGTGCCTTTTTCTATGGTTACTTTTAAATCATCTTTTGCTTTTGCTATAAAGAAAGAATCACCTTTTTTATTTAATGGGATTTGTTGCACATCTACATCTTTAGCTACTATAGTTTTACTTTGGTATTTAGAAAATCCAAAATCCATAAGCTTACTTGCATCTGCATTTCTTTGTTTATATGTAGGTGCTCCCATTATTACTGCAAGCATCCTTACATTGTCTCTAGTTGATGTAGCAGATATACAATACATAGCTTCTTGTGTAAATCCTGTTTTTAGTCCATCACACCCTTTGTAAAATCTCACCAACTTATTATGATTAACTAATTCAATTGGTGTTTTTCTACCTTCTGATATAGTTTCCATATATATAGATGAATATTTTAATATAATTGGGTGTTTTAAAAGCTCTCTAGACATTATGGAAATATCTCTAGCAGTACTTAAATGTCCTGAAGCACTAAGACCTGTAGCATTTTCAAAGTGAGTATTAGTCATTCCAAGTTCTTTAGCTCTTTCATTCATTTTTACTGCAAAAGCTTCTTCACTGCCTTCTAAAAATTCTGCCATTGCCACTGCTGCATCATTTCCTGATGCTATAGCTATACCTTTTAGAATTTCTTCCACAGTTCTTACTTCTCCTGTGTCCAATATCATACTACTGCCGCCCATGGATTTAACCTTTTCACTACAAACTATTTTATCTTGAAGAGTTATTCTTCCATCATCTAAGGCTTCCATAGCAAGTAGCATAGTCATTATCTTAGTAACCGAAGCAGGTGCAAACTGTTCATCTGCGTTTTTTTCATAAATAATCTTACCTGAATTAGGCTCTAATAGTATTACAGATTTTGCCTGTGGCTCAAATCCTATTACATTATCTGCAGGCTCATTTTTTATTTCATCATCAGCAAAGGCTGTTGGAAGGATTATAGCCTGCAATGAAAGTAGTACGGATAATAATAAAGTTAAAACAAATTTATTCTTTTTCATAACCGACCTCCAAAACAATTATTATGAGGTTATTTTTACCTCAATCTTAAAAATTATCCTAGAAATTTAGAAATTTTATTTTCTAAAGTTTCTTCCTATTTAGAGTTCCCTAATATAGAATTTATATCCTCAAGGTGTAAATATTACTTTAAAAATAAAATGAAGCTCTATAAAATAAATAAAAATTATTTTATAGAGCTTCATTTTATATTAATATATACTAACTAATTACTTCATGGATTAGTGGTATATCGTTTTTATAGCCTTCAACTATTTCATAGTTTTTTAAGATACCCTCATTAGCTTTTTCAATAAGGCTTTCATTATTACTATGAATATATGCTATGGTGTCACCCTTTTCTACTTTATCACCACGTTTTTTATTTAAAACTATTCCCACTGCTAAATCTATTTTACTTTCTTTAGTGGCTCTTCCTGCTCCAAGTTCCATTGCAACTATTCCTAAGTTTTCAGCATGGATTTTTTTAACCACTCCACTATTTTCTGCAATTACCGGTACTACATACTTAGCTTTAGGTAATAAATTTGTATTATCGATACAGTCTATATCTCCACCTTGAGCTTTAACAAATTCTTTAAGTTTTTCTATAGCTGCTCCTGAAGTTATAGTCTCTTTTAACATAGCTTCAGCTTCCTCAGCAGTACTTGCTTTTCCTGCTAACATTACCATACGACTTCCTAAAACTAAAGAAAGTTGTAATAAGTCCTTAGGACCATTTCCCTTTAATGTATTTATGGCTTCTTCTACTTCTAAAGCATTACCTATAGCTAAACCTAATGGTTGGTCCATATCAGAAATTACTGCCATAGTATTACGCCCAATATGTTTTCCTATAGAAACCATTTCTGTAGCCAATTCCTTAGCAGATTCTGTGTTTTTCATGAAAGCTCCATCTCCAACCTTAACATCTAAAACTATAGCATCAGCTCCTGAAGCTATTTTTTTGCTCATAATGCTAGATGCAATTAAAGAAACATTATCAACGGTTGCTGTAACATCTCTTAAGGCATATAACTTCTTATCAGCTGGTGCTAAGTCTCCAGTCTGTCCTCCCACAGCAATTTTAATAGTGTTAACATTATTAATGAATTTTTCTGTTGGCATCTCCACTGAAAAACCTTTGAAAGCTTCCAACTTATCTATGGTTCCTCCAGTATGACCTAGGCCTCTACCTGACATCTTAGCTACTGGTATTCCCAATGCTGCTACCATAGGTGTAAGCACTAAAGTCGTAGTATCTCCTACTCCACCTGTGCTGTGCTTATCTACCTTAACGCCTTGAATTTCACTTAAATCCAACATATCTCCAGAATGTACCATTGCCATTGTTAAGTCTGAAGTTTCTCTCTTATTCATCTTTTGAAAATATATAGCCATTAAAAGAGCTGATACTTGATAATCTGGAATTTCTCCCTTTGTATAGTTCTCTACAAAATAATTTATTTCCTCTGTAGAAAGCTCTCCACCATTTCTCTTTTTTAGAATCAAATCATACATTCTCATAAAACACACCCCGCTCTATACCTTTATATTTAATTTTGTTTGTAATGGCCCACTATTATAATTCTCTAACTATTCCTTTCACTAAAGAAACAAATTTTGATTTTACTTTAGCAGAAGTTTCTATTACTTCTTCATGATTTAATGGTTGGTCTAAGATTCCAGCTGCCATGTTTGTTATGCATGAAATTCCTAGTATTCTAAGACCACAATGATTAGCTGCAATAACTTCAGGAACTGTTGACATTCCAACTGCATCAGCACCTAGTATTCTTGCCATTCTTACCTCTGCTGGAGTTTCATATACTGGACCTGTAAACATCATATAAACCCCTTCTTTTAATTCTATATTAAGAGATGCTCCAACTTCTTTTGCTAGTTTTAAATATTCTCTATCATAAGCTGTAGACATATCTGGGAATCTTGCTCCTATTTCTTCTTCATTTTTACCTATAAGTGGATTTGTACCTGCAAAGTTTATATGATCTGTAATCATCATTAAATCACCTGGTACAAAGCTAGTATTAACACCACCACAAGCATTAGTTACTATCAAGGACTTCACACCCAAATATTTCATGATATGGATTGGAAGTGCTAATACACTCATAGGATGGCCTTCGTAATAATGAAATCTACCTTGCATCATGATAACCTTTTTACCTTCTAAAGTTCCGCATACAAATTGTCCTGCATGACCTTGTACTGTAGATACCGGAAGATTAGGTACTTCTGAATACTTTACTACCACCCTATCTTCAACTTTATCAGCCATATCACCAAGACCAGAGCCTAAGATAATACCTATTTCTGGTTGGAAGCTTAACTTAGCCTTTATGTATTCTACACTCTCATTAATTAATTTAATATCCATTATAATTTCTCCTCTTCTTCACAGTTATATAATTTTATTTAGTTATACTCTATGTTATCAGCTTATTAATTTATCTTAATATTATTTGTTTGACTAGTTAGTTAAACAAATAATATTAACAACAAATTACAATATATTATTACCTTTAAGGAATTTATATATTGTAATTTGTGTATTAAAATTTTTATTATTCTTATTATCTTTATATTTTTATACTATTTAAAACTCTTTTAACCCTGGGTTACTAGCTATACAATTAAATCTTTGAAGCTTTTTCCTACTAAATCATTTTCAATATCAAGTAAATCTAATACAGTTTTACCTATATCGCAGAATCCATTTCTAGTTCCAAGATTTATATCTTCCTTAAGATTTCTTCCATATACAAGTACAGGCACATATTCTCTTGAATGATCTGTACCTTCTGTAGTTGGATCACATCCATGATCTGCAGTAATGATTAATACATCATTATCTCCTAAAGCTTCTTTAATTTCTGGTAATCTATCATCAAATTCTTCTAAAGCCTTAGCATATCCTTCTACATCATTTCTATGTCCAAATTTCATATCAAAATCTACTAAGTTTGTAAATATGAATCCATTAGAATGAGACTTCATCATTTGTAAAGTTTTATCAACCCCATCCATATTGTCCTTTATAGATACTGATTCTGTAACACCTTTTCCTGTAAATATATCTTTAATCTTACCTACAGCTGCCATAGGTAAGCCAGCCTCACTGACATACTCAAGAGCAGTCTTATTAAAAGGCTCTAGTGCATAATCATGTCTATTAGCTGTTCTTACAAACTCACCTTTTTTCATACCTTTAAAGGGTCTGGCAATTACTCTACCTACCATCTTATCTCCAACTAACATTTCTCTTGCAATTTTGCACATATTATATAATTCTTCTAAAGGTATTACATCTTCGTTAGCTGCAATTTGGAATACACTATCTGCAGAAGTGTAGATTATAGGGTATCCAGTTCTTATATGTTCTTCCCCTAATTCCTCAATGATGGCTGTACCAGAAGCAACTACATTTCCTAAAGTCTTTCTTCCTATCTTAGCTTCAAATTCATCCATAACTTCTCTTGGAAAACCATTAGGATAAGTTTGAAGAGGTGTTTCTAAAATTACTCCGGCCATTTCCCAATGTCCTGTAATTGTATCCTTTCCTTTTGAAAGTTCACTACATCTTCCATAAATTCCTTCTGGATTTTCGCACTTAATAAGGTTTTCCACGCCTTCTATGGAACCAATTCCTAAAGCTTCTAAGTTTGGAATAGAAAAACCTTTAACATGTTTTGCTATATTACCTAAAGTATTACTACCTTTATCTCCATAAAGCTCTGCATCTGGAAGTTCTCCAATACCAACACTATCAAGCACAACTAAAACTACTTTTCTATCCATGATATACTTCCTTTCTTCTTAGTCACTGATATATTATATTTTACCACAGTTGTTTCAAAATATATAACTAAATAAAATAAATTATGTGTCACTGCTAAACTTCCATCTTTTTTAGCAATGGCACATAATATAATAGTACATTATTATTGAAATATGTCAATTTATTAGTTGAATTTATTTATCTATATTATTCCTTTATCTCAATATGGAATTAAATATATGAATATAATTATATAATATTTCTAAAGGTTTTATTAGTTCATTGCCAACTAAAATACTATTTTCATAAATTCCAGGTTTATAAAAATAATTCAGTACATAATCTAATATATTAGGCAGTACTCCCCCCATAACAAATATAATTATAAAGCACTCTGCGTATATAATTAAGAACTTTTCAATGTCATCTTTCATACTTTTATGCCCCTAGACCCTTTAGTGCAAAATTTATAAGTATAGGCGTTATAAAAGACTCAAATAAAAATCCAATAAACATAACTCCTGTGACAATTAAAAACATCATAGTATAATTTCTTACTGAACCAGTATTAGGTGAATATTTCTTTGTAAATTTTTCTTTTACTATACCTATAGAAAATTCAATAGATAGTACTGATAAAAATATTAAACATGGTATATATATAAGATTTTGTGGTAAAACACCTAAAAGTGATAAGAGTAATCCTTTTTCTTTTAATCCATATATAAAAAAACTAAAAGTAAATCCTAAAGAAAATCCTTTGTAAATATTAATCAAAATAATTATTGGAAGTCCTACCACTGTTAATCCCAAGAACCAAAATCCAATTATAATGGGTATATTATTTTTTAAAGTACCCATTAATATTTCTTTATTAGATAATCCATCTAAGGTCGATGATGATCCAAAAGCAGTTATATAGTTAATTAAGGTACTCTTGTCCACATCCCCCATATATTTAACACAGTAGAGACCTAGAATCATCCCAGTGGCAATAAATAATATTGTTAATAAATACATCCAAATATTTTCATAAAAATGTTTATTAAAACTATCTATTACGCTTCTTAATGTCATACATATTCCCCCTTAGTTTATTTAAGAATTAATTTATATTTATGCCTAACCTAAGGGTAATATTCCATTTTATTTAATTTTTACAAGTATGCTAAAGCTGCAATAGTCTTTCCGTCTATAACTTCTCCACTTTTAACCATTTCTTTAATCTTATCTATACTATATGATTTTACATTTATAAATTCATCATCATCTCTATTAACTTCACCTTTATATAACTCAGTAGCCTTATATAAATATATATATTCATCTGAAAATCCAGGTGCTGTAGCTATTTTACCTAAGAACTGAAATTTTTTAGCCTTATATCCAGTTTCTTCTTCCAATTCTCTAATACCACATAATTTAATATCTTCTCCCTTTTCTATTTTCCCAGCTGGTATTTCTAAAATCGCTCTATCTAATGCTTTTCTAAACTGTTCCACAATAAGTATAGTATCTGAATTCAAATAAGCTACTATACCAACTGCTCCTGGATGTTCTACAAGTTCTCTTTTTCCCACTTTTCCATTAGGAAGTTCCACTTGCTGCACTTTTAAATTTATTACTGTTCCTTTAAACTTATATTCTTCACTAATAGTTTTCTCAAAAAGTTTCATCATCACCACTCCTTTTAATATATAATAACCTATCATACTGTGGATTGTAAAATAGTTGTCGCAGATGATAAATGTGTATTCATTTAAAACTAAAAGCAGCACCTTTCGGTGCTACCTTAAAAGCTATTTCTAGTTAAGTTTTTTTTCTCTTCTTTTAGAAATGAAAATCCAAGCTGCACCTATAGATATTATTATAAGTCCAGATACCACTAGTACATTAATACCTATTAGTGAACCTAATTGAGGTATATTTTCTCCATTACTAGTACTTGTTTTTGTATTTCCTTGTTTATTACCTTCCTTATTATTGCCAGCTGGTTTATTGCCTTGGTCTTTTGGCTTATCTTCACCTGGTTTATTGCCTTCATTCTTTGGCTTATCTTCACCTGGTTTATTGCCTTCATCCTTTGGATTGTCTTCATTTGCCTTTTTCTCTTCTATAGTGAAGTTTATTGTCTTTTCTGTTTTATTACCTGCTACATCCACAGCTGTAACAACTAATGTATGCTTTCCTAACTCTTTTATAGCAGCTCCATCATAAGCTTTTCCATTAAGAGTCATTGTTAAAGTAGCTTTTTCATTAACCTTAACCTCTGGAGTTACGGCTTCAGTGTACACCTTACCCTCTTCAACTCCAGTTACCGTTACCTCTGGTGCTGTTTTATCAATAGTAAAGCTTACTTTATATTCTTCAGAAACATTACCTGCTTTATCTACTGCAGTAACAACTAATGTATGATTTCCCTCTTCATCTATGACAGTTCCTAAATATGTTTCGCCATCAAGGGTCATAGTAGTAACAGCATCTTCACTAATTTTAACCTGTGGTTTTACTGAAGAATTATATGCTTTACCTTCTTCTAATCCTTCTACAGTTACCTTAGGTGCTTCCTTATCAACAATTACGTTGTATTCCTTTAAGTAGTGATTTCCAAATAAATCTGTTGCCTCTACTGTAACTTTTTCATTGTTTGCCACATTAACTTCGTATTCAAAGTCTTTTATATTATTTGATTCACCAGTAACTGGGAATACATCTGCTTTTAAAATATTGCTTCCATTAACAAATAAAGAATATCCAAAACTATCATCTGCAACATTTCCTTTAATTTTTAAAGTATCTTTATTTGTATATACATTTCCATCTGCATTTTCTATTGGTTCTAATATATTTACCTTAGGAGCATTTGCATCACTATAAATGTTGTATGCATAGTTATAATATACTTTTTCATTTGCATCCATAGCAAATATTGATACTTTTTTTCTTACTGAATCTAACACTACTGGCACTTCAAAAGATAAATCCTTTTTAATCTTTACATCCTTGCCATCGATTTTAAAAGTATTTATTCTTTTAGAAACAAATCCTTGTACATTATATACTCCATCCTTTACTAAGTCTTGAGTTGGATCTAATATTGTAAGTGGATCAAGATTAGTAAAGGTAATTTGAAACTCTGCACTTGAATCTTCATAGCCTACACTTAAATTTACTACTGAAGAATTGTTTGCTTCATCTCTTGCCACTATTTCTAATAAATTGCTTGGATCCCACAGCCTAGCCTCTATCTCAAAGGTTCCATCGGGATTTACATCTGCTGAACTATATCCAATATTTACAGTGAGCTTATCAGATTTACTTAGATTATCAGTGACAATTCCCTTTACTACAACTCTATCAGTATTAGAAATTATTCCTTCATCTCCATTTTCTATTGGAGAAATAATTTTAACCACTGGAGCTTCAGTGTCAACAGTGATGCTATAGCTTTTAGTTAATGTCTCCATTTCCTTACCATTGCTATCCTTAGCTATAACCTTAACCTCATTTACACCTTCTTTAACCTTTAAACCATAATTAAATTCATAATTATCTGTCAAATCAACCTTTTCTCCATTTATTTCAACTTCTTTAACATCCTTTGATACTGTTCCTGTAATAGGATAAACACCATCAATAATTTCAGACTTACCTATAAACATTCCATCTTCTACGTTCTCAACATTTAATATTGAGCCTAGAGTTATAGTGTCTACTCCAACGTTTAGAGCACTATCACGAGCTCCAATACTAATGCTATTTGCCTTTGTACTATCAACCTTAATTTTAACACTGTAAACATCATTTTCTTTTGTTATAGTTTGTTCTGCATCGCTTTGACGTTCACCATTTAAATATATATGAGCATAACTATTAACAGGATTACCATACAAATTAATTTTTTCAATTAATTTGGAAGCTCCTATACCTTCATCATTTTGAGTCCATTTAACAGTAAGGATATCTCCATCTAAATCATTTTCTGTAGATAAAATTTTAACCTTTGGAGCTTCTGTGTCAACCTTTAAAGCTAAGTACATAACTTGTGGCTTAGCAGTTGGTAAATCAACTTTTGATGTTATTCTAATGTAATACTGACCATCCTTAGCAACTTCATACTTGCCAGTTTTGTTATTATATATGGTTCCATCCCACAATCCTGAGAAGGACATTTGAGCTCCATAGTTTAAATCTGCCAACATTCCCTTACGTAAATCCTCATCATCACTTAGTACTCTTAAAACTTTTTCTGTACCATCATTCTTATCTACCACATCAAACTTAATACTTTTAGCATTTCTAAGTACAACTAAGTACGGTTCTGCAAATTCACAAGCATCATCCCCATTAGGAGAAATGGCAACTGTTTCTGGGTCAACCTTTATACCACCATTATCTAATTCTTCAAATTGGCCGTGAATAACTGGAATTCCAAAGAATAGTCCCTCTGATAAAGATGTATGACTAGTTAAAGATCCCTCTTGGTAACCTGGTTTATCGATTATATCACCCTTACTCCAATCTCCATAAAACCCCATGTAAGGTATAACCAAATCTGGTGTATTCTCCGATTTACCTTTTAGATGAATAAAGCCCTCAACGAATCTATCTTTTTCCAAATTATTTGGCAAAGTTATATTTACTTCTATTGTCTCTTCTGCTTGTCCACTTAAAGTTATTGATTCTTTGCTAAACTTAGTTTCAGCACCTTCAATTATATAATCAGCAAAGTGCTTATCTTCGTCAACAGTTTTTTCAGCTAAAACCCCCTCAGTAAACAGGTCATAATTAACTGATTGATTTCCATAATTTTTTACTTTTAATTTAAAATTAAAGTTGCTACCAACTTCTTTCACGGATACAGTAGGTTTATTATTTTCTGCTGTTACTATAACAGTGTTGTTTATTGCATCCTTAACATTTGCTATACCTGCACCTTGTCTTCTCGGAGAATATGGTGCTCCACCACCAAATGTATTATCTAATTGAACCTTTGCAGTATTTACTAAAGTCTTCTTTGCAAATTCTACAAGCTCTCTTCCTGAAAGACTTGGCATATTCTTCTTTAACCCTTGCACTACTAGAGCAGATGCTCCTGCTATATGAGGAGCTGCCATGGAAGTTCCACTCATATTATCATATTTATCATCATTTACTGTAGAATATATACCACCACCAGGAGCTGATATTTCTGGTTTAAGTTCAAGGTTTGGTGTTGGCCCAAAGGATGTAAAAGTTGACATTTCCCCATTAGTTGGACTTATAACCTCACTCTTATTCCCAGTAAAGGTAACTTTTGCTTCACCATTTACAGCTGAAGCTATCTTTACACCATCTGAATTTTTAATCCAGGCTGTAGGAATTAAAGATTTATCTTCATACATTGGGTGAAGTGTCTCATCCCCATCATTACTATAAATAATAACTCCTTTTGCCCCATACATCATAGCACTTTTTCTTAAACTAGAACTAGTTGAGTTACCAGTATATTTTATTAATGCTATATTTCCTGACACTTTATCATATACATTCCACATTTCTGCTTCTGAAGCTGTACCACAATCAACTATATTGTATTCTTTATCTTTTAACAGTACTGATGGATCATTTTCTGATGGGTAGTAGCTGATGTCTTCTGATTTTCCATTAATTTTTACAGTAATATTTTTATTTACACTTACAGAATTTTCAGAAGATGCAACAGCTAAAGAATCCACTGCAGTAGCTGGTGATGATATCATAGCGGTATCTTTAATTCCAAACTCATTATTAGGATGTCCTCCACCAGATGTATCTGTTGAAGTAGCATCATTACCTGCTGCTACTACTACCATAACCCCTTTGTCTGTTGCATTTTTTATTGATACTGCTACTGGGTTATCATCATCTTCAAAGCCTGCAGAACTTCCTAAACTCATATTTATTATGTCTGCACCATGCTTTACAGAATCATCTATAGCTGCAATTATATCATCATCAAAGCAACCACCTAGTTCAGGATTATTAGAGAATACTTTCATTGCTAGCAATTGAGCTTCTGGTGCAACTCCTTTTACAGAGTTAAATCTATCAGCTCCATCTCCATTTGCTGCAACTATACCTGCAACGTGCATACCATGTTGGCTTGTACCTGGACCAGGTTTAACATCATCATTATTATCTGCAAAGTTGTAACCATAAGGTACCTTATCAGTAAATTTTGTATGTTCACCTTCTTTAATATCTTTAATTTTCGCTTTTTTAGGATCTGATAGCTTCATATCCTTATGTCCAACATCTATACCTGTATCAATAATAGATACTACCAATCCTTCCCCTTTATAATTTAATTTCTGCCAAACTTCTACTGCTTCTGTAAGTTTTGTAGCATTATTCATAATTGGATAATACTTAACTGCTTCTTTTACAGATTTTACTCCCGGTATTGCTTTTAATTTAGACAGCTCACTTCTTTTAACATTCATGCTAAATCCATTAAAAGCCTCACTATAAGTATTTCTAATCTCAGCACCTTTTAACTTTTTTGCTTTTGCTTTAATATCTACTTGAACATTTTTTAGTTTTTCTCCTGAAGTCGACCCCTTTGCTTTTTCAAAAGAATTATCCATTTGAACTATTACCCTTACAATTTCATTTGGATTCTTCTCTTTCACAGCACTTTCTTCGTTTGAGTTTAGATTTTCCTTAATCTGTTCTTTTCTTTCTTTTAGGAAATCTGCCTTAATTTCTTGAATTATTTTGTCTTTTTCACTTAAGTCCTCAGCATTGGCGACTATCGGCTTCACTGTTATTACTGAACTTAAGATAACAGTGAAAGTAAGCACCGAAGATAAAAATCTTTTTTGCCCATTTTTCATTCCTATACCCCCTATTTAATTTTTTAGTGTGAAATTTTTCGTAAAAAATCCCAACACTTACCCATGATTTTTTTGTATTTTATATAAACTTGCATACCTTTATAAATTATTTAAATTTTAATTGATCAAGTTAAAATTTAAAAATATTAAATAATGCAAATTTAAATCATGATTAATAATTTTTTTGAAATTATCTATGGTATTTTTTATTTATCATTTGTAACATACTTTCTAGACTTATATTATGATAGTTTGTCAATAATATCGTTACAATTTTTCCAAAATTCAGTTATATGTTCATTGTAATTAATAAAAAAAGCTTTGTCAATGAACAATGTTCATTTTTATCTTTTTTTATTTCAATAAACAAATTACGTTATAATAAAATTTAAATTTATTACACTTTATTACTTATGTAGGAAATTGTTATAATTATCTTTGTATATATTTTTTATATGTAAAGGATTCTTAATAAAATTTAACAGTTTTTTACTTAAGTTGTTAAGATTTTATTAATAGGCTCTGTTGAAAATTACAGTGATAGAATACACAAACTATTAGAATATTGGTGGACGTTCCTTAAAGTTCGTGCTGAAATAAAGCTTTGTGCTTCTAAAAAATATAGGCATAACTTCACATTTTGCTTATTTCTATACAAGTTAAAAACACCTTTAATATATTGATTCCTAACAAATATATTAAAGGTGTTTTAACCATCTGATTAATTGCTATTAAATTGTAAAATTATGAGTCTCATTTAGTAGTTAGTTGCTATGAAACTTTTAAATAATGGCTCTATTACTAGGTTTATACCACTTTATTTTTAAGTCTTAGCTTGTCTGCTACCATTGCAATGAACTCTGAATTTGTTGGTTTACCTTTTTCATTATGAATAGTGTATCCAAATAACTTATTAATAGTATCAACCTGTCCTCTACCCCATGCAACTTCTATAGCATGTCTTATAGCTCTTTCTACTCTACTTGCAGTAGTATTGTATTTCTTAGCTATTGCTGGATATAGTTCTTTAGTTACTGCTGACAATAATTCTATGTCATTTACCACTAAAGTTATAGCTTCTCTTAAATACATATACCCTTTAATATGAGCTGGTACACCAATTTCATGAATGATATTAGTAATTTCTGATTCTAAATCCATAGATCCACTATTTGATTTGGGTTTAACATCCATCATTAATGATGAAGAACTAGTTGTATTAGTAACTGGTGTTTTTCTAACTATATCACTTGAAATTGAATTATTAAACATATCTCTAATTCTATTAGATAATACATCCATATCAAAAGGCTTAACTACATAATAATCAGCTCCTAAAGATATAGCTCTTTGAGTTATTTTGTCTTGACCTACTGCTGATAATATAATTATTCTAGGCATTGGATTTAAATTCATTGTATTTAATCTCTCAAGAACTCCTAATCCATCTAAATGAGGCATTATAATGTCTAGAACTACTAAATCAGGGTTAGTTTGTTCAATAAGTTCTAAAACCTCTACTCCATCTTTTGCTACACCAACTACGTTGATGTCCTTTTGACTTAAAAAATAATCACTTAAAATATTGCAAAACTCCTTATTATCATCTGCAATTAGCACATTAATGCTTCTTTGCTCCATTCCACAACTCCCCTTTTTGTAATTTTTACCATATCATAGATATATAATTTCGACAAAAGTAATAAAACTCCTTCTACTACCTAAAAAAAAATAAATTTTTTTAAAATTCAACCTTTTCTTATATTATAACATCATTTTGAGTCAAATAAAAACAACCTATTGTAATTTTATATAAATAGATTGTTTTTATTTAATTATTTATGATTATTATATAGCCTTTTGTATTTTTTAAGTGTAATTGATAATATTTATTTATTTCCTAATGTCTGCTTCATTTATCATCCAATCCATATATATTCCATATCCTGTATCAGGCTTATTGACAAGAACATGAGTTACTGCACCTACTATTTTGTTATTTTGAATTATTGGACTTCCACTCATCCCTTGAATAATACCACCTGTTTTCTCTATGCATAATGGATCTGTAACTTTTATTATCATACTTTTGCCATTTGGTTCTTGTTGATTTAATAATTTTTCTATTACAATGTCAAATAATTCAGGCTCTTCTCCATCTATAGTTGTAAGAATTTGTGCTTTTCCTACCTTAACTTCATCTTTAAATCCTACCTTCATAGGCTTATTATAATTATTGCATATTAAATTATCATTACCTTCTCCAAATACTCCAACAGGGGTATTTAATCTAATTATTCCTAAGGTCTTATTACTATCTGTAAAAATCCCCCTAAGTTCACCTGGACTACCTTTAGCTCCTTTCCTAACTGACACTATATTAGAATCTACAATTTCACCTTTCCCAACACTCATAATAGTATTGGTATCCATATCTGTTATAGGATGTCCTAGTGCTCCAAACTTCCCACTTTCTTTATGATAAAATGTTAAAGTTCCCACACCTGCCACAGAATCCCTAACCCATAATCCAATTTTATAATTTTCATCCTTCTTACTGACCACTGGATTAACTACAAAATTCATTTCTTCGCCTTTTCTATTTACTGTAATTTTAATCTGCTCTCCCTTGGCTCTATTTACATAAGTAGCTATATCTTCGGCACTTTTTATTGTTTCATTGTTAATTTTTGTAATACTATCTCCTATAGCTATTCCAGAAATAGCAGCTGGGCTTTGAACCTTATTACCATCTACCTCAATATCTGACAAAGCAATAACAAGGGCTCCTTTTGTATTAATTTTAATTCCTAAAGGTTTTCCTCCTGGATAAACCATTATGTCGGAGGTTTTAGCATAATTAACCTTTTTTAGACTAGTAGCTTCTGAAAAATTTAATTTATAGTCCATAGCACTTGAATAATTATTTATTGAAGGCACTGCTTCATTAAAATATCTATTAATTATATCAGTATAGCAATTTATAGATATTAGAATGAAGGTTGTAGTAAATATCAAGAATAAAATATTACTAAATTTTTTCATAATGCTTTACCTCCTGTAAAGAATGTTTAACTTTAATTTTCCCCTATGAGAAATTTTTATGTTAGAGTTCTTTTTCTTTTAAACCCAAAAAGATTTCCTAATTGAATTTTTTAGAACATGAAAATAAAACACTATAAACTAAAGTTATACTTAGTTTATAGTGTTAAACATTTTTATAGTATATATTCACATTTTAATTTTTATTTTTTAAAATTTATAATAAAATCTAAGAACTCTGTTTATCGTCTTAAATCACCTTTTATTTCTTTTGCCTTTGAAATCATCTCTCGTGCATTTTCAATAGTTATAGCCGTAACTTCGCTACCACCAATTATTCTAGCTACTTCTTGTTCCACTTCATCATCCTTCAGCTTCTTAACTTTTGTAAACGTATTTACTTCATCGCTGTTTTTTTCAATTAAATAATTCACATCTGCTAGTGCCGCAATTTGTGGTAAATGAGTTATACAAAATACTTGATGAGCTTCAGAAATAAGCACCATTTTTTCTCCTACTCTTTGAGCTATCCTACCACTTATTCCAGTATCTACCTCGTCAAATATTACAGATGGAATTTGGTCTTTATCTACAAACACAGTTTTAAGTGCTAGCATAATCCTTGATAATTCTCCACCCGAAACCACTTCTTCTAAAGGCTGTAATGGCTGTCCAGGGTTAGTGGAAATGTTAAACTGTATCTTGTCTCTACCTTTAGAATTAAGATTATCTGTATATGCTACCTCTATTTTAAATCTACTTTTTTCAAGACCTACATAATCTAATTCTTTTTTTATTTCTTTTTCTAGCACTTCACTTATTTCTAATCTTAAATTATGTAATTCCTGTGCTATTCCTTCTAATTTTTCATATAACTTTTTCTTTTGTTTTAATAATTCTTCTATAATCTCTCCACTGTTTATTAATTCGAAATATTGTTCTTCTATATTATTTTTATACACTAGCACATCTTCTAAAGTAGGTCCATATTTCTTTTTACAAGCAGATAATTGATACATTCTAGAATTTATAAATTCCAATTCACCTATATCATAGTCTGTATTATCCTTTAAGTCACTAAGAGTTCTAGTATTATCCTCTAACAAGTAATATGATTCCTCCAGAGAATCTACTATGGATTTAACTTCTTCATGATGAGCTTCAATAGACTTAAGTTCTCTAATAACATACATTAAGGAATCTATAATAGAAATCCTACTTTCATCATTTTCTTTAAGTAGCATATAACTTTTTTCTAACGCCTTTTTGATTTTTTCTCCATTAGATAACATATTAAATTTCTTTGATAACTCTTCATCTTCACCTATTTTAGGTTTTATGCTATTAATTTCATCTATTTGAAACTTTAGAAAATCTATTTTTTTCTCTCTTTCTCCATCGTTTCCTTGAAGTCTATTTATTTTTTCTTCAACTTCACCATATTTTAAATAAAATTTATCGTATTCTTCAAGCTTATTCACCAATAAATCTTGGCCAAATGAGTCTACATAATTTATGTGCTTTGAACTATCTAATAAATTTTGGTTTTCATGTTGACCATGAATATCAATTAAAGTTTCACTAACCTGCTTTATTTTAGATAGCAATAAGGTTTTATTATTTACTTTTGCTATGGTTTTACCTGAGTGAAAGCTTTCCCTACTAAGTATTACTATTCCCTCATCAATAATATCTAATTCTTCTAAAATAGCCTTAGTTCTTTGATTTTCAATAGAAAAAACTGCTTCTACTACAGTTTTATCTTCTCCTACCCTTATTAAATTCTTATTAAATTTACCTCCAAGAACAAAGCTAATAGCATCGATTAATATAGATTTACCTGCTCCTGTTTCTCCTGATAAAACATTAAATCCCTTAGAAAAATCTATGGATAGTTTTTCTATAAGAGCAAAGTTCATAATATTAAGTTGTAAAAGCATTTATACCATTCCTCATTTACTTTATTAATTTTTCTATTTCTAATTTAAGTTCCTCGGCTTTTTCGTCAGTCCTTACCAAGATAAAAATAGTATTATCTCCAGCTATTGTTCCTGCAATTCCTTCTAATTTAAAAGAGTCAATTGCTTCAGCTGCAACTTGAGCTGATGCTGTAATTGTTCTAACAACCAAAATTTTATCTACTTTTTCAACAGATATTGCTGTATTTGAAAATATGTATGCCAATGCACTAATAGTTGAGTTGTTATTTGTATTTACTTGTGCATACTTGTATCTTCCTGTATGAGATAAGGTTTTAATTAAGTTTAATTCCTTTATATCTCTAGATACAGTTGCCTGAGTTACATTTATATTTTTAGCTCTTAATCTATCAGCTAAATCTTCTTGAGTTTCAATATCTTCATTTTTTATTATATCCAATATTATACTATGGCGATTTTCTTTCATATATTTTCTCCTCACAATCCATAGATCTTGAAATTATTTTTGTTCTTAATATTTTAAAATAATCATAATCTTTAAATTGAACAATCTTACACTTATCTTCAATTGTTTCAATTATCATCTCATTGTATTTATCTGATTCTAATTCTAAATGCCCATCACAGGTTAAGAATACGTTATCTTCATTAGTATTTAATATTATTTTTATCTTATTATGAGGATCTAAAATAATCGTCTTTACTCCATTAGATATAGGACAAATAGGAGTTAAACTTATTAGCTCCATAGTTGGATAGATTATTGGCCCCCCTGCTGATAGAGAATAGGCCGTAGAGCCTGTAGGGGTAGATACTATTAACCCATCAGCTTTATAGCTACTATAAAAACTTCCATCTACAAATATATTATAAGTCAACATTCTGCTTAAAATCCCCTTGGTTATGACTATATCATTTAAAGCTACGTGGACATTTTCACCATCTTTTTTAGGAATAGTAACCTTTATCATCATTCTTTCCATGATTTTAAATTCATTATTTTTAAGTTTTTTAATAGCTTCACTAACTTCTGTTAGTTCTACACTAGTTAAAAACCCTAAATGGCCTATATTAACTCCCAGAATTGGTACTCCATATTTATATATCTTTCTTGCTGCTCTTAAGATAGTTCCATCCCCACCTAAGGTAACAAGTAAATCTAATTTTTTGTTTTCTTCTAGCTCCAATCCCTCAGCATCTTTAAATATATGTAATTCACTTTCAGGAAATTCTTCCTTTATTAGATCATGAACATAGTTTAGTATTGTATTCTTCTTATCTTTAGATGAATTGATGTTAATACCTATACTCTTCATATATCCTCCACAGTAAGTTTTTCATGAGCATTTTTTACAATGTTCCCTATACTATTGCTGTTAAAATTTCCAATTCTATTAAAATCTTTAGTAAAATTAATCAGATATTCTATATTTCCATTAGGACCCTTAATGCCTGAATAAGTTAAATTTAATATATTAATGTGACTCTCCTTCAAAAAAGTTACTACATTTAAAATAACCTCTTCATGGATTTTACTATCCTTTACTACCCCTTTTTTAGAAACTTTTCCTCTACCAGCTTCAAACTGAGGTTTTATAAGTGCTACCACTTCTCCCACGTCCTTCAAAAGTGGAATAACATTAGGTATTACTTTATCTAATGAAATGAAAGATACATCTATAGATGCAAAATCACAGGATTCACCAATTTGTTCCATTGTAAGATTTCTTACATTTGTGCTTTCCATAGAAACAACTCTTTTATCCCCTTTAAGTTTGTCTGCCAATTGATCTTTACCTACATCTATTGCATATACCTTAATGGCTCCACTAGTAAGCATACATTCTGTAAATCCTCCAGTAGATGCTCCTATATCTAAGCATTTAAGCCCTTTAAGATTTATATTAAAATCTTTAAGGGCTTTTTCTAATTTAAGTCCACCTCTACTTACATAGGGAATTACTTCCCCACGCATTTCAACTTCAGCAGTTTCTTCAACTTTTAGCCCGCATTTTCTTTCTTCTTTTCCATTGACATATATTTTTCCAGATAAAATATATTCTCTAGCTTTTTCACGAGAAATTGCTAATTGCTTTTTTACTACTAATAAATCTAATCTAACTCTTTCCTTTAACATGCTTACTCCTTAGTTAAAAATTCCTCTACACTACTACAAATTCCTTCTGGGTCTAATTTGTTAAGATTATATAATATATTAACATCTCCATGCTGTATAAATTTATCCTTAAATCCTAATGTTAAAATATTATTCTTAAGTAATCCTTCCCTATTTAAATACTCTAATATCTCACTTCCAAGGCCACCAGATATCATATTATCTTCTACAGTTACTAAATCATATCCTGACTGTACTAGTTCTTTTATTAATTCACTGTCTATAGGTTTTACAAAACAGCTATTTACTATTGTACAATCTATATTTTTCTCCTTTAACATTTCTTTAGCAATAATTACATTTTGAACCATTTTACCTACTGCTATTATTGCCACTTTTCCAGATTTATTACCTAAAACTTCCCACTTACCTTTTCTAAAGAAAGTCATAGGTGAAAGTTTAATATTAGATAAGTCTCCACCCCTTGGATATCTTATAGCTATAGGATAGTTTTGTGTAACTGCAAACTGTAGCATATACCTTAACTCTTCAGTACATTTAGGACTCATTATTGTCATATCTGGTATGTGAGTTAAGTAAGATAGATCAAATACCCCTTGGTGAGTTTCTCCATCTTGACCTACAATCCCCGCTCTATCTATAGCAATTACCACCGGCAATTTTTGTATTGCTACATCATGAATAACTTGATCATAGGCTCTTTGAAGGAAAGTAGAATACACTGCAAATACAGGCTTTAATCCTTGTGATGCCATACCTGCTGCCATGGTTACCGCATGTTGCTCTGCTATACCTACGTCAAAAAATCTCTTTGGGAATTCCTTAGAAAATCCCTCAAGTCCTGTTCCCTCTGGCATAGCTGCAGTTATAGCTACTAATTTTCTGTTTTTTTCTGCTAATTTTACCATAGTCTCACCAAAAATTTCTGAATAGGATTTGCTAGCCTTTGAAGGTTGCTGTCCATTTTCACAATTAAAAGGTCCTACTCCGTGAAATTTATCTGGGAACTCCTCTGCATACTCATAGCCTTTACCTTTTTTAGTTATTACATGAATAATTACTGGGCCTTCTACCTGTTGAGCTTTTTTTAGTACCTTACTCATTTCTTTAATATCATGGCCATCTATTGGTCCATAATATTTTAAACCCATATTTTCAAAAAGCATTCCAGGAACCATAAGTTGCTTTACAGAATCCTTCATCTTATTTATAGAATTAATCATACTTTTTCCTACCTTTGGTATCTTCTCCAAAGTAGCATTTACATCACTTTTAACTCTATTATAAGCATTTCCCATCCTTAAATCATTTAGATATGTGGATATTCCTCCAACATTTGGTGAAATAGACATTTGATTATCATTTAATACTACTATCATCTTAGTTTTATTATATCCTATATCATTTAAAGCCTCCATAGCCATTCCGCCAGTAAGGGCTCCATCTCCAATTACAGCTACAACATCATGTTTCTCATTTTTTATATCTCTAGCCCTTGCCATCCCTGCCGCTGCCGATATAGATGTACTACTATGTCCTGTATTGAACATATCATACTTACTTTCTTCTGTTTTGGGAAACCCACTAAGACCTTTATATTGTCTAAGGGTATCAAATTTTTCTTTACGTCCTGTTAATATTTTATGAACATAAGATTGATGTCCTACATCCCAAATTATCTTATCCTTGTTAAAATCAAATACGTTAAATAAACTCATAGTCAATTCAACTACACCTAAATTAGATGATAAGTGTCCTCCAGTCTTGGAGACTTGAGTGATCAGAAATTGACGTATTTCTTCTGCAAATTCTTCCAATTCATTTATTTTCATGTTTCTTATTTCATTAAAATCTTCATATCTATCTAAATACTTTGACATTTACCTTAACCTCGTTTTATAAAATATATTACTTTTGCAACTGCATATAATATATTATTACTATTTGTAATTGCGAATTTTTTTCCTATTGCTTTTCCACCAACAGTGGCTCCTGCTATCATTGCACTAATACCAGATGCTATTAATATTTCAGAACCATAAGGGTAAAGTTGCAATATTTTTGCTACTATTACTACACCTACAGCTCCACTTATAATACCACACACATCTCCTACCACGTCGTTACAAAAGTTTGAAACCTTACTTGCATTTCTTATCATCTTCACTGCTATTTTTGCTTCTTTTATCTTCTTTGCGGCCATGGCATGAAATGGAATTTCATTTGCTGCCGTAACCGCTGTACCTATCACATCAAAAATTACGCCTAAAAAAATAATCAACACTAATATGGTAAACGCTAAGGAAGCATTAACCCTTGGAAGTGTAGATTCTGATAAAAGTGAAGCAGTTCCACTAATAATTATAGTATAAATTGTAATTTTAGTTATCCATAATGCTTCTTTTGTATTTTTTTTCTTACATTCTTTGTTTTTGGCTTTTTTATTCCGCCTACTACTATCGCTTTCCAATTTTACCCTCCAAAAATAGATAAAGGTGGTAGCATACTAAGTAAAATTTGCGGCTTAGGTCTAGCAGGATTTCCCATAGAGTAATCAAGATGTCGCCATCTTGACGGTTTCCCTTTAATGCTCTATCTATAGTGTTTCCAACTACAGGGCTAGATTACCACTTAGTCCACACTGCAATCCTTAATATGCTTCACATGGAACAGTCTAGGAGATTTCCTCGACAGTTAGGTACTCTCTTATCCTCTTTTGCAACATGGGTTTTAGCAAGCAATAGCCCCATTACCCTGGCCGGGGTAACAAGATTTGTTCTCACCTCTACCCACCTCACTCAAGGCAGGCTACTCTGCACATAGCTCGTTTACCACAATGCAGGTTTAATCCAGTGCCGTACCGTGGGTATCTCTCCCAAAGCACAAACATTGGTCTCCACGATTGTAGGGTCGATGTCGCATGCCTTTGCGGTCGCCCCACAACCTTACTCCCAGCACAAGCCCACAACTGGGCGTTACAGGCCAGCACAAGGAACTTCATCGATGTGCCCTTCAACGGATTTTTAGCCCCGTCCTCAAAAGTACTTACCTGACTAGAATACTGCACCACCTCATTAAATTAATTATAGCATAACTATAATTAATTGACATTACTTTTTTTATTAACAGATTTCTTAGCTTCCTTGAAACTTACTAACAGAATTCTTAGTGTCAATTAATTTGATATTTAGAATTCGTTGTCCTTTAGCAGAAATCGTTATCCAGGGACGTACCAGCTCTTAACTCCCGATTTGAAAAAGATGGGAGTATTAGAGCTGGTAGTCATCGGATAAAGTTAAATGTGCTTAGAATCATTTGTTTTAGTAGATTAGTATTCTCTCTCCAACAAAAACTTAGTTATATCTTCTAGTTCTTTTGTATCTCTTTCTATGCTATTTAAAAGCTCATAACATTCTTGAGTTAAATTGTTACAAAACTCTTTACACTTATTAATTCCATACATTGTAATAAAATTCGCTTTATCATTTTCTCCATCACTTTGAGTTTTACCTAGTAATTTCGAATCTCCTTCAACATCTAAAATGTCATCTTTAATTTGGAATGCAAGACCTAGTTTTTCTCCAAAAGATTTAAGAGTTTCCAAATCTTTTTCTGGAGCCTCTCCCATTGTAGCCCCTGCAATAATAGAAGCTGATATTAGCTGACCTGTTTTATTCTTGTGCATCTCTAAAAGAATTTCTTCATTTATTTTTTGACCTTCACTTCTTATATCTATAATTTGACCCTTTATCATTCCATCTATACCTGATGACTTTGAAATAATCGCTGCTGCTCTAATTTTTTTCAATTCCCCACTTAGACATTGTGAAAACATAACATTCATAGCCTCATTTAGTAAACTATCTCCAGCTAAGGTAGCCATAGCTTCTCCATACACCTTATGATTTGTTGGTTTACCTCTTCTTAAATCATCATCATCCATACATGGAAGATCATCGTGTATTAATGAATAGGTGTGTATCATCTCCATAGATGCAGCAAAAGGAAGGATTTCATCTATAATATTATTATACATATTATAAGTACAAATCATAAGAATAGGTCTTATTCTTTTACCCCCAACCTTTAAGCTATATATTATAGGTTCTAACATGGAACTATCACCAACATCTTTAGTTTTAAAATAGTTTTCCATCCAACTTTCTATTTTTTCCTTATAGATATTAATATTCATATTTAATCCCTCACAAAATACAATTAATCTTCCTGATGAAAATCTTCTTCACCTTTATCTGTCAATATCTTTATTTTTCCTTCTGCTTCTTGAAGAGTCTTATATAAATCACTATAAAGCTTCATTCCCTCTTCATATTTACAAATAGCCTCATCTAAAGTAACTTCTCTATTTTCCATTTCAAGCAATATTTCCTCTAACTTGAGGACCTTACTCTCATAAGTTTCTTTTTTCTTAGCCATGTTATTCCTCCACCTGTTCTATTTTAAATAGTCCATGACCATCTTTCATAGTAATCCCTACAACTTCATACTTTTTCAATTTTTCTATAGATTCTATAGGCTGATTCTCTGGACTTTTTATAATGCTATACCCCTTATCTAATATGTTTAATGGGTTATTTCCAATTAATCTATGGCTTATAACCTTTAATCTATTTCTTTCCTCTTGAAGCCTTAACTCCATAGTAAACACTAGTTTACTTTTTAGATTATCTAACTTATCATATTGATTTACCACATAATTCTCAGGGCTATATAACAATAATCTATTAAGCATATTATTAAGAATATTAAATTTATCATTAATATTTTTACTTATAGCATATTTTATTTCTTCTCTTAATCCATTTAATTTTTCCTTAAAACCCTCTAAGCTGTATACTGCAATTTCAGCAGCATGGGAAGGAGTGGCTGCCCTTAAATCAGCTGTAAAGTCAGCTATTGTAAAATCTGTTTCGTGTCCTACTCCTGTAATAATAGGAATTTTAGAGGCTTTAATAGCCCTAGCTACCTCTTCCTCGTTAAAGGCCCATAACTCTTCGATTGAGCCACCACCTCTAGCTAAAAGTATCACATCTACATCCTCAATATTATTAAGAGCTTTTATACCAGCAGCTATATCTCTACTGGCATTGATCCCTTGAACTAAGGATGGATATATTAAAATATCAATGTTTGGGTTTCGTCTAGTTGCTACTTTAATTATATCCCTTACTGCTGCACCAGTAGGTGAAGTAATTACTCCTATTCTTCTTGGCATGGATGGAATTGCCTTTTTTAAATTATTATCAAAAAGTCCTTCTTTCTCTAACTTTTCTTTTAATAAATTAAATGCAATAAAGAGTTCTCCTTCCCCTTCTACCTCCATAGTGTTACAGTAAAGTTGGTAGGTTCCTTCTTTCTCATAGATAGATATATTCCCAGACACTACTACATTCATTCCATCCTTAGGTATAAATGTTAAATTCATGGCTCTTGTCTTGAACATTACACATTTAAGCTTTGTAAAATTATCCTTTAATGAAAAGTATATATGACCACTACTATGGATTTTTACATTAGATAATTCTCCTTTGATATTAGAATTTTTAAGGATAAAATCATTATCTATTACTTTCTTTATATAGCTATTTACTGCTGTCACTGTTAAAATTTTACTGTACATTTTTTAACCATGCCTCACAGGTATTCTTCATAAGCATAGTTGTTGTCATAGCGCCTACCCCACCAGGTACTGGAGTTACTAAACTAGCCACTTCTAATACTTCTTCAAAGTTTACATCGCCTTTGACCTTACCTTCCACCATAGTAGTTCCTACATCTATAACTATGGCTCCCTCTTTAACAAAATCTTTAGTTACAAAGCCAGGTTTTCCTATGGCAGAAACTAAAATATCTGCTTTTTTACAAACACTTTCTATATCTATAGTTTTTGAATGACATATAGTAATAGTAGCATTTTCTTTAAGAAGTAAAAAAGCTGCTGGCTTTCCAACTATGTTGCTTCGTCCAATTATTACTGCTTCTTTTCCCTTTATATCTACTTGAGATTTAATAAGTTCAAGAACACTCCTAGCTGTACATGGCATGAAAGAGTTTTTATCTTTATACATCTTTCCTAGATTAAAATCTGTAAGTCCATCTACATCCTTTTCTACATCAACAGCATCTAAAACTCTTTCTTCATTTAATGCTTTTGGAAGCGGTAATTGAATTATTATTCCATCAACAAAATTATCTTCATTTAACTCTTTAATTTCATTAATAAGCTTATCTTCAGAAATATTTTCTGAAAACATTTTTGTTTCATACAATATTCCTAGCTCCTCACTTACCTTTTTTTGTCCTCGAGTATATGAAATTGATCCTCCATCTTCACCAACAATTATTGATACTAGCCTTGGAGGTCTTTTTCCTTTTCCTACTCTGCTTGCAATTAATTCTTTAATTTCGCTTTTATGTTGAACTGCCAAGTCTTTTCCACTTAATTTTGTTCCCATAAATACACCTACTTTTTAATTAAATTATTTAACACCCCATTTATAAATGATGGTGCATTATCATCTCCATACCTCTTTGCAAGTTCTATAGCTTCATTAATAGTAACTTTGTTTGGAATATCTTCATCAAATAAGATTTCATAAGTTGCCATTTTCAGTATAGCTAAGTTCATCTTTGGTAATCTTTCTAATTTCCATTTTACTAGATACTTAGTAATAGTTTCATTAATTTGAGCTTCATTTTCAGATACTCCCTTTAATACTCTTATTACATATTCAAAGTCTATATCCTCTATTTTTTCCTCTGTATTTTCGCGAAAATTTTCAATAATGTCTACATAACTCTCCTTGTTAATTGACATTTCAAATATTAACCTAGTTGCTATCTCTCTACTTTTTCTTCTATTCATATATATACCTCCATAAAATATCTCTTGTTTGTTATTTTTCCTAATAAATTTTTTGTAACTATTTATAAATGAATTATCTATATAAAACCACTTAAATGGGAGTTTCTTATGTATAAGCTCCTTATATCATCTTATTAATATTATGTTTTTAAAATTGAAATTAAACTCCACATCATGACATGGATAAGTTAATTTTACACATGGAAACACCCTCTTCACTAGAGGGTGTTTAAAATTACTCTATTTCCTCTTCTTTGTTCATCTTAGGAAATATAATATTCTGCACGTTAATATTAACTAATGATACATTTAAACCTGTCATAGTTTCAACAGTGTTCTTAACATTTTTCTGCACCTTTAAACACATATCCGGTATCTTTATACCATACTCCACGGACATATGTAAATCTATTACTGCAGAATCGTTATCCATAGTTACTTTAACGCCCTTTGATATATTCTTTTTACCAGTGAGCTTTTTACTTATATCTTCTACTAATCCAGCACTCATACCTGCAACACCTTCTATTTCGGATGCTGCAAGACTAGCTATTACACCAATAACTTCGTCAGATATTCTTACTATACCAACTTCTTCCTCTGTAGGAACTTCATTTAATATATTTTCTTCCATAATTCACTACCCCCTTACCAGTGTGATTAATAATATTCATATTATATCAGATAACAATTTCTTTTACAAATTTTATAATAGAAATACTCATTATTTTTATATTACCCACTTTTATAAATATTACCCTATAAATATATTAAAAACAGCAGATTTTTACTCTACTGTTTTTAAAACAAAATATGTTTAGTTATTCAGCTACTTTTATTTCTATATCTTTTATATCAGCTTTACTCATAACTACATCTTTAATTTGTCTAACTTGTTGGTCTGAAAGCTCTCCTTCATGTTTAACTACCACTGTAGCCTTTTCCTTATCTAAAGTACAAAGAGCTTCTTCAAATCCTTGAGCTTTAAGCGCTAATTCAATTTTAACTTCTTTATCAGATTGAAGAGCTAAATTCTTATATTCATCAGCAGCCTTTGCCTTTTGATCTTGTGGAGTATTTTCATCATCTAATAAAACCTTTAAAGTTTGAAGAGTTTTAGTGGCATTGTTATCACGTTGTAATCTTGCTTCTGTAAAATAATTTGCATTAGTTGATGCACTAATTGTAGTTCCATCATTTCCCTTTGTATCACTTACATAAAGTGGTCCATTTACTTGAGTCGCTAAATAACCTGCAAATAAAATTAATACTACTAGTGAAGAAATAATTATAGTTTGTTTTTTATTCATTATAGTTCCCCCCGAATTTTTTATTTATATCACATTTATATGCTACTTTTTCATAGGATATACCTGTACTTTATCATCTGAAAGACCAAATAATTTAATTACAGCTTGACGTATCCTTAATTCTGTCACTGAATCCCCAGCTCCTTCAGCTACTACACAAATACCTGTAATGGTAGGATTATAAGTTTTTGTTATAAAGGGTTGTTGTTGATTTTCCTTATTTTCCATAACTACTGTACTCCCACCATTTTCTTGTGTTATCTCCCTTTGTCCCCCACCATTGTCCTTTTCACTAGTAACACTAGTTGAAGTTTCTTCATTAAATACTGGTACCTGTTCTTGTCCACTTTCAAAGTAAATCATAGAATGGACTTTACCTACACCTTCTATTTTCTCTAATAAACTAATTAATTCTTGTTGCATCTTCTCCTTATAAGCCTTATCTACAGCTGAAGATGTAGTATCTGTATTCTTTTGTATTTCATCACCACCTATTGCCACTACATTAGCAGTTCCACTGTCACTTCCCTTTGGACTATTGTCCTTTGTAAACATACTTCCTACTATTAATAATAAAACTCCAACTAAAAATACTATGGCTAAATTTGTTAATAGATTAGAATTTATCACCTTGGTCTTTTTACCACTTTCTCCTATAGTAGTTTTAGAATCTTTATCTTGCTGTTTGCTTTCACCTCCTTTTCCCTTAAAAATATCTTCAAATATTTTTTTAAGATTATTTGACACTTTTATCCCCCCAAACTTCTATATAAAATTTATGTTTAATTATTATTAAGTTTGTATACATATATATTTTCCTCATCTATATCGTAAGTAGAGCTAATAAAATTTCTAACCTCCATTGATTTTTTATCTGTTGAAGAATCTTGATTGTCTACTTGAACTGACTCATCACCGATTTGTACCTTTTTTACCCTTTCCACTGAACCATCATTAATTCCTATCTCAATTCTTTCAATAAGAAAAATGCTGTTTTCATTGTCATAAGCTGCATTTACCTTGGCACTATACCGATCTCCCTTAAAATTTTTCTCTAAATCAGCTACACATTGTTTTTCTAAATTGTTTTTAAACCTTTCTAATGTACTATTTATATTAGCCTGTCTATATTCTTCATAATTTCTCTCACCTTTATCATTGAATACTAAGTCTGCAGATTCTTCAATTATTTTGTTCACTTGTAGCTCTTCATTAAATATTTTTAAAATAGGACTTAATATAACTACAAAAACAATTAATCCAAGAACAAAATTACAATACTTTTTTAATGAATTATCTGGTAATATCATTTGTACTGCTGTAGAAAAAAATATTGCCACACATATGGTTATTATCCACTTTCCTAAAGCTTCTATCATTCCATCACCTACTTTTAACATAAATTAATCTAATATCTACATTAGAATAAATCCCTTACCTGTAGCAGCTATTATAGTAATCATTATAAAAAACATTACACTGACACATATAATGCAAGAACCAAGTAGCATCAAAGATCCTCCTGCAGCATCTATAATATTAGTTACTTTATTATCACTTACTGGTTGTAATAATGCAGAAGTTAGTTTATACATGAATCCCATAACAAAAATCTTTATTATAGGAAGTAAAATTATAGATATAAGAATTACTACCCCTAATAGACTAACTGAGTTTTTCAAAAGTAAGGTGTAGCTGGCTACTGTTGCAAAGGCATCAGATAAAGTTTTACCTACTACAGGTATAAAACTGTCCATGGCAAATTTAGCTGTTTTTGTGGTCACCACATCAAAACTATTTCCTACAATTCCCCTAATTGTTATAATACCAACGAAAATTGTTAGAAAAATACCTTGAACCCATAGAGCAAACTTTTTAAGTAAACTAGTCAAATTCTTAACGTTATATTCATTAGATATGTTATTTACAAAGTCTAGGACAAAACTCATACAAATTATAGGTATGATTATAGAAGAATAAAGCTTAGTTCCTAAGGTGCATACACCCATAATAATTGGGTCCATTACCACAGCTTGACTTACACTTCCTACACTTGCCAGTAACATTATAAGCACCGGCATTAGCGCTACCATAAAATCACTTATACTATTTATAACCTGTTGGGTTAATTCCACTCCTATATAAAATCCTCGAGCAATCAGTATAATCATCACTGAGAAGCAAGCAAAATATGCTACATTACACAACTTTTCATTGCTAAAGGCATTTTGAAGATTATTTAATAATGCACAGACTATAGCTATTATGATAAGTTGTCCTATTATTTTAAAAGATACTACTATTTCTTTAAATAAATATCCCAAAGCCATCTTTAATATTTCTTTTCTTTCTAAGGAGCCTTGTCCATCTTTCATATAACTTTGTACAAATTCCTTAGGCGACATATCCTTTAGTAATTCAGTTCCAGTATCCAGATTACTTATATAATCATATAGTCCATTTATTTTGCTCATTTGCTCATCATCTATATTTACTTCATCATTACCATAAGCTTTTATAGGAATTAAAAATATGATCATAACTATTAAAACAAATATACTTTTCTTCATATTTACACCTACATTATCTTTAATATTGTTTGCATTACAGCCATTAGTATTGGTATTGCAAGAGTAAGAATTAATATTTTACCAGCAAATTCAACCTTTGATGCAATACTACTCTCACCAGCATCCCTGCAAATTTCACTACAAAAGGATGATAAATATGCAATACCTAAAATTTTAAATACTGTATCCAAGTACACTATGTCTATATTAGCTTTATTAGATAAGGTTTGAAGGAAATTTACTATTATAGTTAGCTTGCTAACTAAAAACATAAATACTATTATGCCTGCTATTAAGCTAATTAAAAGTGCAATATCTGGTCTTTCCCTTTTTACCATTATCACAATAAGAAGAGTTATTAGTGCAAAGGATACTATTTTGATAATATCCATAGTTTCCTCCTAAAAGTAAAATAAAGTTTGTATTGCATTGAATAGCTTTGAAACCAAACTAATCACTAATATTAGTATTATTACTATTCCTGCTAAATTACTAATAACTGCATATTCCTTTTTCCCTCCACTATCTAAAACCTTATCTAAAACTATCATTACAATTCCTACTATACCAATTTTCACTATTATACTTATATCTAACAAAATCCACACGCCTCCTTACATTAAAATAATTCCTATCATGGCACCGAAGGAAAACCCTAGGTATCTATACATCTTCACGTTTTTATCAATGTTATATTCGGCATTCTTAATTGCTTTTCCCAAATTTTCTAGAGTTAGTGCAAACATATCATTATGTCCTTCTATATCCATCTCACCTAGGCTTTTAGTAAAATCTAAAAATATGTCTAGGTCATCTTTAGTTAAGGATAATTTGTCCACTCTTTTATCTAGGCTATGAATAAAACAACTATTTACATCACATTCTTCGCTGCTAATAATTAATTCTGACGCCTCCTTAAAAATTCCAGCTATGGGTTCTTCACATTTTTCATAGACCTTATTAAGAGCATCTGGAAGTAATGCATGGGTAAAATTTATTTCATTCTTTAATACATATACTCCTCGCTGAAATTCCTTTAACTCCCTAACTCTTTTTTTAAATTTTTCTCCATAAGAAAATCCTAAAATAGTAGATGAAACTACTATAAGAATAAACCCTATTACTTTTATCATTTATTACCACCCCCTTACTTTCTCACCTTTTGTAAAATCATATATATATTCTATGGTTGCAATGCCACACTTATTACTTAAAATTACAGCTCTTTGAAAAACTTTATTTTCTAAAATTTCTTTGAATACTGGTCTATTATAGAGATCCTTTTCACTAAATCCGTGGATAGTCGTTATTACATTTACACCTGAATTTAATGCTGCCACAATACTCTCCATATCTTTATAGGTACCTATTTCGTCACATACTATAAGATGAGGAGCCATACTTCTAATGGCCATGATTATTCCTTGACTTTTCGGGCAGTTATCCAATATATCTGTCCTAATGCCTACATCCATTTGAGGAACCCCTCTATAACATGCTCCAATTTCACTTCTTTCATCAATAATAGCTACATTTTTGCCACTTAACCCATATCTTGATAATCCATTAGATATCTCCCTTGATAAATCTCTTAATATAGTTGTTTTCCCACATTTAGGTGGAGATATTATTATAGTGTTTAATATAGAATTATCTTTAATAATAAAAGGTAAGATTCCATCACTACATCCCTTTACCTCTCTAGCAATACGTATATTAATTGAAGATATGTGTTTTATAGTCTTAAGAGAGTTTTCTTCTAAAACACAGGTACCACAAATTCCAACTCTGTGACCACCTTGAATAGTTATATATCCTTGTTTGATTTCTTCCTCAAAGGCGTATATGGAGTAGCTACTTATCTTTTGAATAATTATCTTTATGTCCTCTAGTTTTGTATTATAACTTGTTCTTATCTCCTTATTATTGCTTATAAATATAAGCGGTTTGTTAACTTTTAATCTAATTTCTTGTAGTTTTCCACCATGGTCATAGTTTATAACTTCAGTTCTAATAGAAGGAGATAGTATATCCAAAACATCTTTAGTAATCATGCAACTCACCCTTTCTTACTTAATTGTTATTACCTTTCATAGATAATTATTACTATAATATTTTTATTTTTTTATTTTTTGCAAAAAAATAAGTGCTTCCTATAATGAAATATAATATTTCATTATAGGAAGCACTTATTAAAAACAGTATGTTTTCATATATCTCTGCAACCTATTAAATATGTATTCATAGAGCAAATAAAAACTAGCCTTCAATTATGAAAGCTAGCTCAATATGGACTAAACTCTTTCCATATATTCTCCTGATCTAGTATCAACTCTAATTGTGTCTCCTTCATTTACAAATAGAGGAACTGGAACTATTGCCCCTGTTTCTACTGTAGCTGGTTTTAACACGTTAGTTGCAGTATTTCCTTTAACTGCTGGTTCAGTGTTTGTAATTAATAATTCAACGAAGTTTGGAGCTTCTACTGAGAAAGCTTCACCCTTGTAGAATTTAATTATTGCAAACATGTTTTCTTTTAAGAACTTTATAGCTTCTTCTACTTTATCGTAGTTTAAAGGAATTTGCTCGAAAGTTTCTTGATCCATGAAGTAGTATAACTCTCCATCAGAATAAAGATACTGCATTTCTTTTCTCTCTATTACTGCTTCTTGGAATTTAGCAGTTGGGTTGAAAGTTGTTTCTGTAACCGCTCCAGTTATAGCATTTTTTAATTTAGTTCTAACGAAGGCAGCACCCTTACCTGGTTTAACATGTAAAAATTCTACAACAGTGTAAACTTGTCCACCATCTTCAAAAGTTGTTCCTTTTCTTAAATCTCCAGCTGATATCATAATGTAACCTCCCAATATATAATAGCCTTTGTTAATAAAATTATTATAACCTATTTAAAGCACTTTAATACCTTATGTAGTTATTAATATGCATACTAAATTTTAGTAATAAATTAATTACCTAATTTAATAATTATAATTACTTACATTTACATTAACAATGATATTTTATCAAAACTATGTATTCTTTGCAAACAAATTATACCTTCATATTAAGAAACTTGCAATAAAAGTTTAAATATATTATTAAAAATACATATTATATCCATATATTCATATCTATTATATACATTTTAATAGATTTAAAACCCAGGAATAATAGCTCCTTTATAATTATCTTCGATGTATTTTTTTACTTCTTCAGAAGTGGCTGCCTTTGTTAAAGCTTTTATTTTATCCTTTTCTTTATCTTCAGTTCTAACAGCAATGATATTAGCATATGGACTATCTGTGCCTTCAATTACTAAGGCATCTTTCAAAGGGTTAAGTCCTCCCTCTAAAGCATAATTAGTATTTATTACTGCTAATTCTACATCTTTTAGAACCCTTGGTAACTGTTCTGCATCTAGCTCTGTAATCTTAACATTTTTCGGATTTGATGTAATATCTTTTGCAGTTACTAGATCCCCCTCTGAAATTTCAATTACTCCATTTTTAGCTAAAAGTTTTAAAGCTCTTGCTCCATTAGATGGATCATTAGGAATTGCTATTTCCGCACCATCTTTAATAGCCCCTATATCATCTAATTTTTCTGAATATACTCCCATTGGTTCTAGGTGTACCTTTGTTGTATAAGAAAGATCATAAGATTTTTCCTTTACTGTAGCTTCTAAAAAAGGTACATGCTGAAAATAATTTGCATCTATTTCACCTTCTTCAAGGGCAGTATTAGGTAGTACATAATCTGAAAACTCTACTACTTCTACTTTATATCCTTCATTCTCCAATAGTGGCTTTATAGCATTTTCCACTATAGCTTTATGAGGCTCTGGAGATACTCCTATAGCTATAACCTTATCTTCACCCTTAGCCTCTGAGCCTGCTTTTCCCTTAGAACCACAGCCTACTAAAGTCACCCCTAAAGCTAATGTTAACGTTAAACTTAATAATTTCTTTACTGATTTTTTCATGTATATATTCCTCCTTGATTATAAATTTCTAAACTTAAATTTTGAATACTAGCTTAGTTTCTTATATATGTAGTTTCCTAAGCTTTGAATAAGTTGAACAAATATAATTAAAACTACCACTGTAAATATCATAATTGGAGTATTAAATCTATTATATCCATAGGTTATAGCTGCTGCTCCAAGACCGCCTCCACCAATAGATCCAGCCATGGCAGAATAGCCTATAATGCTTATAATAGTTAAAGTAAGACCTGACGCAATAGATGGTAATGCTTCTTTTATCATTATTTTAAATATTATTTGAGTCTTAGTAGCTCCTAAGGATTGAGCTGCTTCTATAACTCCTTTATCTACTTCTTTTAAAGAAGTTTCAATAATTCTTGCAACAAAAGGAGCTGCAGCTATAGTCAAAGGTACTATGGCCGCTGTAGTTCCTATGGATTTACCTACAATAACTCTAGTAACAGGAACTACTACCACCATCAATATTACGAAAGGTAAACTTCTTAAAATATTTATAACCCCATCTAATATTTTATATATATATTTATTTTCCATTGGACCTTCTTTGGTTGTTAGTATTAAAGCTATGGCTAAAACCATACCAATAATTACTGCAAAGATCGTAGATATCACTACCATTATTAAAGTTTCTATTAGTGCACTACTAAGGATCCCTATAATTGCTTCTGCTGTCATAACTATAACACCTCCCATTGGAATTTATTCTTTTCTAAGTAACTAGTAACAACTTCCTTCCACTGTTCATCAACTCTTATGACTAATGATCCCAATACATTTTCTCTAAATCTTTCTAACTTGCCCCACACAATAGAAAAATTTACATTCAAATCTCTAGCCATGTTGGTTATAAATGAATTTTCACTTTTATTTGCCGGAAAATATATCTTAATATTGACTCCATCTTGAAATAAAATTTCTTCTTCTTCTCCTAAGAATTTTCTTAGAGAATATCCTGGTCTTAAGAACAGTTCATCTACATTTCCTTCAGCTTTAACTTCTCCACCTTCTACAAGCACTATTCGCTGGCATATAGACTTTACTACTTCCATCTGATGGGTAACCATTACTATGGTAATCCCCATTTCTTTATTAATTTTAGATAACAGCTCTAATATATCCTTTGTAGTTTTAGGATCCAGTGCTGAGGTTGCTTCATCACAGAGTAATATTTTAGGTTCTAAAGCTAAAGCTCTTGCAATTGCTACTCTTTGCTTTTCTCCACCACTTAACTCTTTAGGCATAGACTTTATCTTGTGGGATAATCCAACAATTTTCAACAATTCTTCTACCTTTTTTTCTATATACTCTTTATCATATCCCCATAGTTGTAATGGTAATGCAACATTATTATATACATTAGACCTTTTAAGTAAGTTAAAATTTTGAAATATCATTCCAACATTTTTTCTAAACTCTCTAATATCTCTTTCTGTCATAGAGGAAACTTCTTTTCCCATAACTTTCAAACTACCTTCATCATAACCTTCTAGTCCATTTATACATCTTAACATGGTAGATTTTCCAGCTCCACTGTGACCTATGATTCCATATACTTGTCCCTCTTCTATGGTAAATGATACATTCTTTAGAACTTTTAAACTCTCAAAGCTCTTATTGATATGTGATACCTCTATCATCATCTAGCACCGTCCTTTACTGTAGATATCCTATTTACTTTAAATCTAGATTTAATTATTTTGGGTAAAAATAAAAGCACTAGAGAATAAATCTCTAGTGCATAAAACTTCATGCATGCCAATTCATTCTCTTATCTTCCAGCTCAAAAAAGCTGCAGGATTTAGCACCATGACGCACATATAAAGATATATGATTCAATATATATACACAGGTTGCTGGGTTTCAAAGGGCCAGTCCCTCCACCACTCGTGATAAGACAATATTTACTTTTACCTTGGCACTAATTATACATAACAATAAATAAATAGTCAACATAAAAATACTAAAATTTTTAGATTTTTTTGAATACAAGAATAAAGGTGCAAATATCTTCTTCCACCACCAAAGAGTTAATTTCTTTTATTTCATCCATCTTACCTAAATCACTAAGTAAATTTTTAAAAGTAGTAAAATCCCCCTTACACTTGATAGTTACTTCACCCCAAGAGTCATAAACAACAATGTTATTTAAAGAAATATCATTATAACTTCTTAATCTATTTAAAAATTCTCCAAGTTTAAACTCTTCCTTTTTATTTTCTTCTACAAGGTTACTTACAACTAAATTTCTATGATTTTTAGCATTATTTAAATTTATTTGTGTTTTACCATAGGCTATTAAGAGTATTATAGTTGCTATAACTATAGTAATATTAATTAACTTATATTTTCTAGTATCCATTAATCTTTACCTTAGCTGTAAAATATAGCTCTTCCTTCTCTTGAAGAATAGATGAAACTTCAACTATTGAAAACTTTTCTTCTAAAATTTTAATACACATTGAATAATCTTCCTTATCTTTAATCTTTATATTAAATCCTATATTATTATCATCTATATTCATAGAATTTATCTCAAGCTCTTCCTTTGAAATTATTTCATAAATATAGTTATATGCAAAGGTTGTAATACTTTTTCTGTCATTATTTAATTCTATGTTTTTGTTATATTGCACTTTACCTACAATATTTAATCTCTTATAATGATTCCCTAATATTCCCATGGAAATAATTATAAATAATATAGAGAAATATATCAAAGTCCTTATTATATTTTTCTTATAGATATACCTTAAACTCTCTATATACCATTGAGGATAATATCCTTCTTTCATTGTCTCCCTCCCTTTCATAAATTAAGAATTTACAGGAAAACTCCTTTTCATCTCATATAAATTAGCAATCTTAACCTTTTCCCTTTTCTCATTTGTAATGATGTAAATTCCCTTATTATTATGTTCTTCTCCACTAATCTCTCTCAAAAATGCTAAGATTTCTATATTTACATTTTCTTTACTTCCATTTATAACTCTATTTGCTCTTATAGTTCCATTTTCTACTTCAATGATATAAACATACTTATTTTTATATATTATTAAAGTGAATTCTCCATTTTTTATCTTTTTGTTGTATTTATTTGTATATAACTGTTGTATAGGTATTACAAAGTTTATATTTGCTCCTAAAAACAATTCTCGATTCATTAAAAGTGAATCCTTTACATTTATGCAGTATATGGCTACCTCTAATTTTCCTCTTTTATTCCTAATAATTTCATAGTTAAATATTATATTTTCTATATCATAAAAAATTTTTATTACTTGATTTTTAACAATTAAATCTAGTTTATTTTTATTTACTTTAGGCACAAAAATATTATGTACAAATATCTCTTCTCCCTCTAAAATTATGTCCAAATTAAGCTTTCTTAAATTTTCCTCAACTGCTACATCAGTGTCTTTATAATTTTTCTTACAGCAATATGTGCAGTAAAAATTCTTATCCTTTTTTAAATCTTTAATCTTTTCTTTTACAAACTTTATTTCTTCTTCACTTATTTCAATCGTACACCTTTTCTTCATAACTCTCCCTTCTACTGTACTAAATTCCCCTTAAAAATATATTTAATTTTGCTACCATTAATATCTATAACGAACCTATAAACTCTATTTAATCCATTGATTTGAAAATACTTATTACTTAAATCATAGGTTATATAACTATTATCATAGGTGATTAGTTTTTCACCAGCCTTCCTTTCAAAGTATTTATCTGGAGTATCTGCATTTATAGTTTCTATATTATCTAGTACATAACTATTAAAACTAGCTATTAAGTGCTCCTTATAGCTATGGTCCTTATTTTCTTTCAAGTTATATTCCACATAATTTTTAATATAAGAATTTCTATTTATAAAGGATTTCATAGAATAACATATAGTTAGGGAAATAATCATTCCTACAATTACCACATAAGTTAATATCCATCCCCTATGAATTTTTCTATACTTGCTTAACCCTGTTTTATATTTTACCAATTGCTCTCTCTCCACTAATTCCTTTATTCGTAACTATTTTAATGAATAGAACCTTACCATTTTGCCTAACTTTAAATTCTCTCACATCATATAAAAGAGGCTGATTGGTGTGGCCTACTCCATGTTTATTCTTGAAAAAAAACCTAAGTTCATTCCCATCTAAAGAAACATAACTTTCTCCTACAGATGTAGGTATAATTATATCCCCCTCTTTTAAAAAACATCCTTCACCTCTATAATTAACATAATTCTCTATATACATAAGTGCTTCATAAATCCCTGTAATTTCACTAGAATAATACACTCGTTCCTTATAGCTTTTCATCCAAATACTATAACTGCTAATAATAACTGTAATTATTAAGGAGGAAATGCTTAAAGCCGCTATTAATTCTAATATAGTAACACCTTTAGCTTTTCTCATAATTACCCTTGTAAAATACATAATTTATTTCCTTTCCATCTTGAAACCTATATAAAACCTCTATTTTTATAATTTCTTTACCAGTTTCTTCAGTTCCCGTTAAAATTATAATTGGGTATTGTTTTACTTCATCATTTATAATATATTTTATATTTATACTACCTATAGCTTCTTCTGATAAATCACTAGTATTTATGAATCTAGTTTTTCCAACTATATCTTCTTTAATATCACCATAATCCATATTGCATAAAATAAGCTTTTTAACTGCATCTATCTGAAAAGTGGCCTTCATTTCCTTTTGCTCTTCTTCTTCACATCTTCCCATTACACCGTAAAAAGTAAGTGCTCCTATGAGAATAGTAGATATGATTAACATGCTTATTATAGTTTCTAACAGTGTAATTCCTTTATTTTTGCTTACTAACATAATCTGTTCCTACCTTTATGGTTATAACTTCTCTACGTCCCTCTGGATCATATATATTTATAGACCTTCCCAAAGATGTATTTCCGTCAATATCTAATGGTATAGTTATACTAGCATCATTAGATATATGTATCCTTAGTGAATCTGGTAATAGATAACTGTGTACTTTTACAGTTCCATGATATAGGTTTAATTCTCTACTTTGGATAACTAATCTAAAGAGTTTCCTATTATCATAATTATTTCTTGCATACATCTTACAGCTATTTATAAATTCAATTGTGCCATTAACCCCCTGTTCCATTTCCATGGCTAACTTCTTTTCATCATAGGAGTTTAAATGAGGATATATTATAAATGAACATATAGATAATATACCTAATACCACTATTAATTCTATTAGTGTAAATCCATTTTTCTTCATAGCTTTCTACCTTAATACCTTTTAAAACTTTGTATTGTACATATTAAACAATGGAATCATAATTGCAATTATGATAGATCCTATAAATAGACCTACAAAGACTATCAGTAGCGGCTCTATTAAAGATGTGATCCTATCTAATTTTCCTTCAAGTTCTTCTTCGAAAACTTCATTACAACATTGCAACACCTCTTCAATACTTCCATTAATTTCTCCTATATATATTGTTGATAAAAAATAATTTGAAAAAATATCACACCTCTTAAGGCCCTCATAAAGGCTATCACCTCTTTCTAATCCTTCTATACATCTATTTAACCTCTCCTTAATGTAAATGGCATTTTCACAATTTCTCAGTAAAATTAAAGAAGATTTTATATCAATACCACTACCTATCATCATTGAAAGAGCCATAGTAAATTTACAACAAAATCTATTTTTCTCTAAATTTTTCGTTAGTGGATTTTTATATTTTAAATTATAGGTTATCCCTTTCCCCTTTAGATAAATATGTATAAAGCTTATGCCTATAAAAATCCCTATGCCCATTGGTAGCATAAGTATACCTAGACTATTTATAACTCTAGATAATCCTAAATAAAATCTAGTTATATAAGGAAGTTTCATATTTTCTATATCCATAGAATTAAAAAATGCAGGTACTAACTTGTAAATGGCAATCATACCCATAATTAATACAAATATAAATAATCCTATAGGATAAGTACTTACGCTAATAATTTTCTTTCGCCTTTTATATTCCTTCATATAGTACTTTTCCATGAAAGTTAGAATCTGCTGCAATCTACCACTTTCTTCTCCAAAATGAATTAATGTTATAAAAAATTCGGGGAATACACTTTTAAACTTCTCTAAGCTTTCTGAAAAAGATAAACCACTTTTTATATTATTTATAACTTTATTTAGAATTTCACATAACCTTTTATCCCCTAAATGCTCTTCTAATAGTTTCAAAGCATTAACTAAAGGAATTCCCGCCTTTAAATTATTCTTTAAATTTCTGCAAAAAGTAGATAAATTCTTTTCTGAAATCCTTCTTTTAAACAAATATGTATTTTCTTTATGCAGCTCTTTGTAATTAATACAATATATTTCTTCCTCTTCCAATTTTTCCATTAAACTACAATGATCTTCTACTATAACTTTTCCTGATACAATTTTTCCCTTTACATTTATCCCCTTATACTTATACTCCATAATCCACTCCTAAGGCTTTTTCAATGTTATAAACCTGCATATTTCCATAATACTCTTCCACAGAAGTACTTCCCTCTACAACTAACTCCTTAAAATATTCATTCATAGTAATCATTCCCTCTTCAATAGCTATGTTTCTTAATATATCACTATCCCCACTATCCATAGACTCCTTTAATCTCTTTCCCATAATCATAATCTCATAGGCTACAGTTCTTCCTCTGTATCCAGTGCTATTACATTTAATACATCCAGTTCCTCTATAACCTTCTTCAACCCTATCCGTGGCTAGAAGTTTCTTTTCTTCCTTGGATAATTTATATTTCACCTTACACTTTTCACATATTAATCTTGTTAACCTTTGAGCAATTACAAGAACAAGAGAACTTTTTATTATATCTCCATCTATTCCCATGTTAGTTAGTCTATTTATAGCACTGCTGGCATCGTTAGTATGTAATGTAGTTAAAACTAAGTGCCCTGTTAAAGATGCTCTTATAGCTACTTCAGCAGTTTCCCTATCTATAATTTCACCCACCATTATTACATCAGGATCCTGTCTTAATACTGCCTTTAATATATTTCCATAGGTAGCACTACCTTCTCCTATGGAAACTTGATTTATTCCCTCAACTTCACACTCCACAGGCTTTTCTACAGTGACTATATTCCTAGTTTCTTCGTTCAACTCATTTATCATAGAATATAAAGTAGTAGTTTTACCACTTCCTGTAGGACCCGTAATTATAATTAAACCTTGTTTAAACTTTAATATGTTTTTTAAGAGTCTATAATCTTTAGGTGTAAAACCTAGCTTATTTATATCTAACAAAGGTGCATTTCTTTGTAATATTCTTATTACAAATTTTTCTCCATGAACAGTAGGCATTGTAGATATTCTTAAATCATAAATATGTTCCTTTACTTTAAGATTTATCTCTCCATCTTCTGGAGTATATTTATTAGTAATATCCATATTTGCCATAACCTTTATTCTTGTGGCTATTACCTCATAAAGATTTTTAGGTAAAGTACTAAAAATATTTAAAACTCCATCTATTCTATATCTTACAGTAATTGTATCCTTCCATGACTCTATATGTATATCACTTGCACCTTTTTCAATACCTTCTCTAAAAATCGAATCCACTAAAGAAATAATGGGTCCTTTTACTTCTTTATCAAGCTCCTTTTTAGGATACTCTTCACCTTTAAGTCCCTTAACTATTTGCTTTCTATAAATTTCTTCATAATATTTATCTAAATAAATCTTAAATTGATCTATAGTACATAAGTTAAATATAATTTTTTTCTTTAAAATAAATCTTAATCTATTAATTTCTTCATTGGAATGCTCCGTAAAGGTAGCTAAATAAATCTCATTATTTTTTATGTCATAAGGTAAAATGCTATACTCTTCACACACTTCCTTGGAAAGCATAGACATAGCCTTCGTATTTATTGCTATTGAATCTAAATCTATTTTGTTGATCACCAGTTTATCTCCTTAAACATATTAAAAATATAATCTTCTTTTGTCACAACTATAATTGTTACCATTTATTTCTAATATAATTCTATAAATAAATAAAAAAGGGTTTATATTAAAACAAATTTATAAATTGTTTTAATATAAACCTTTAATGTTCACTTATACTGCTATTTCACCCTTAAATACATTCTCCGCTGGCCCCGTCATCATTATTCCATCCTCAGTTATTTCTATAGTTAAAATACCTCCTGGAGCCATAACCTTCACAGATTTATCTACTAAATTTAATTTATTACAAACCACCACCGATGAACAACATCCTGTTCCACAGGCAAGGGTTGGCCCTGCTCCTCTTTCCCAGGTATTAACCTTTATTTCCCCTCTATTCACAACTCTACAAAAGTTAACATTGGTCCCCTGTGGAAATAATTCATGGGTTTCTATGGCTGCACCTTCTTCAACCTTAAACCCTCCCTCTTCAGTTAATAAAACAGTATGAGGAACTCCAAGTAATAATGAAGTTATATTATAGCTTTTTCCATTGGCACTGATATCTTTTTTAATAATTTCTTCCTCTCCTAAGGCAGGAATAAACTTTGGATTAAAACTCTCTCTTCCCATATTTATCTTAACAGCTTTTACCTTATTATCTTCTATGAATAGATGACAAACCTTTATACCATCTCCTGTTTCAACGGTAAACTCACTTTTTCTTACTATGTTATTTTCATATACGTATTTTACAAAACATCTTATTCCATTTCCACACATACCAGCATAGGAACCATCACTATTTATTATTATCATTTGAATATCAGCAATTTTACTTCTTCTTACTACTAATATTCCATCTCCTCCTATGCCAAAATTTCTATCACATAACTTTTTAGCTAAAGTACCTAAATCATTATGTTTTACTTCCATATCTTCAAAAACCACAAAATTATTTCCTGCTCCCTGCATCTTTATAAATTTTAAAATTTCCATAATATTCTCCTCTTAAAAATAATTCTTAAGTATAACAGCTCTTATAGATTCATAATTAATTGTCTTAGGTAACTCTGCCTTTACCTTACTGACCTTATCATAGCCAACTCTTTCACAAACTTCCATGATAATTTTTTCTTCATCTTGGTTAAAAAACTTATTTAAAGGAATAGTAAACTTAGGTCTTCCATACTCCTCTATATACTCTGTAACGTATCCAAGTATAGTTGAAATTGATACCTCAATCTCTTCAGCAATATCCTCAATTGCAAAGTCTTCATTTAACATATCTAAAGCTATTTCCTTATTCTTTCTTTCATCTCCATCTATAACTATTCTTTTTTTCTTTTTTTCTTCCCATATAGGAGTTATTCCTTCTTCTTCTATATATGTATTTACTGCTTCTATTAAAGTCACTCCATATTTTTCTATCTTCTTAGGCCCCATACCCCCTATATCCTTTAACTCTTCTAAGGTTTTAGGATACCTTCCACTTATCTCTTTTAGAGTATTTTTTGCTATGATATTCTGTTCCATAGCACCTTCTATCCTGCCTAACTCCTTTCGCACTAAAACTAACCTTTCAAATAGCTTTTTATCAGTATTTACATAAAAATCCCCTGATTCCTCATTAATACTGCTAACTTCTTCTGATTTAGTTACACTAGCTTCTTCATAGCTTTTGTCAGAGTTACCCTTTTCCTTAACAGTTAGATTGTTAGCTTCAACATACTCTATAATAGCACTTTGAAATTCCTTTCCATACTTACTATACTTAGTTTCTCCCACTCCAGATATCTCTAAAAACTCCCCCTTATTTGTAGGGTGCTTAACACTCATTTCCCTAAGGGTTCCATCACTAAAAATTATATATGGAGGAATTCCAGCAGCCTTTGCCATGTTATATCTAAGTTCTCTTAATATATCAAAGAGTTCATTTCTTACCTCTGCATTAACTTTCACTTTAAATTCTTTAAAGTGAACTACTTCCTGACCTCTAAGTACTTCCATAGACTTATTATTTAATGCAAGGACAGGATAAGTTCCTTCAACTTGATTTATATACCCATGAGAAATTAATGTGTTTATAAAAGTTTTTAGGTTTTCACTTGAATAATCCTTCATTATTCCATAGGTAGATAACTCTTGAAAATTAAACTGTGTAACTTTTTTATTTTTTGATCCTCTAAGTACATCTATAAGCATAGTTGCACCATAGTTTCGTTTCATCCTATATATACAAGATAATACCTTTTGAGCATCTACAGTTTTATCAACTATTTCTCCCTGATTTAAACAATTACTACAATTGTTACAGTCATCTTCATAACTTTCTCCAAAGTAATTTAAAATATATTTTCTATAACAATCATTACTATAAACAAAATCCACCATCTGCTGAAGTGCTTTATACTGATTGTTTTTTCTCTCTGGATTTTCTATACTCATCTCTATTAAATACTTTTGAACATGGATATCTCCTGGAGAAAATAATAATATACACTGACTCTTCTCACCATCTCTACCAGCTCTTCCAATCTCTTGGTAATAACCTTCTATATTTTTAGGCATATTATAGTGAACCACATATCTTATATTAGACTTATCTATTCCCATACCAAAGGCATTAGTTGCCACCATAATCTTAACTCTATCATAAATAAAATCTTCTTGATTCTCTTTTCTTTCCTCATCAGATAAACCCGCATGATATCTAGCTATATTATATCCCTTACTAGAAAGCTCTCTATAAATATTATCTACTTCCTTTCTAGTAGCTCCATATATAATACCAGAGTTCTCTTTATTGTCTTCCATAAACTTAAGAAGATATTTCTTCTTATTCTCAGATTTAACTATATTTATAGACAAATTTTCTCTATCAAAGCCAGTAATAAATATTTTAGGACTTTGAAGCTTTAAAAGTTTTACTATGTCCTGTCTTACTTCTTTAGAAGCTGTAGCAGTAAAGGCTGTAACTATAGGTCTCACCGTAAGCCTTTCTATAAAACCTGCAATTCTTTTATAGCTAGCTCTAAAGTCATGCCCCCATTGAGATACACAATGGGCCTCATCTATAGCTATCTGACTAATAGATATCCTAGAAATTACATTATAAAATTCTATATTATCTAACCTCTCAGGGGCTATATAAAGTATTTTATATTTTTCTTCCTTTATTCCATCTAATACTTCCTTAAAATCTTTACTGCTTAAGGAGCTATTGATATAGCTACAAGGTATACCCATGTCCTTAAGTGCATCTACTTGATCCTTCATAAGGGAAATTAAAGGTGAAATTACTATAGTTAATCCCTGAAGGATTAAAGCAGGCACTTGGTAACATATAGACTTACCACTACCTGTAGACATTATAGTAAGTGCATCCTCACCCTTTAAAATAGATTCTATAACTGGCTGTTGACCTGGTCTAAAGCTTTTATATCCATAATATTTTTCCAAAATTTCTTTCATTGCTTCTTTCAAAACTACACATCCCTTAGCTTGTTTAATTAATTAAATTTATCTCTAGTTTAAATCATATCCTTTTGTAAAAAGGTTTTTATCATACATACATAAGCATCATGACCTATTATAAGTGATTCTTCATTAAAATCAAAATGAGGATTATGATGCGGTGCCACAATAGAAGATGGAATTATAAAATACATTCCCTTTCCACCTTGCTTTTCCACCTCTTCTAACATATAAGTTATATCCTCAGAGGCTCCAAAGGAAAACTCTTCAATAATATCTATAGGTAAACTTCTAAGATTTTTTACTACTACCTTAGAAAATTCATTATCGGGGCTATTATATGCCCTTGCAGAACCAACTACTCTTATATTATATTCCACATTGTATGAAATTGCTGCACCCTTAACTACTCGACAAACCATATCCATGATTCTATCATTAATTTCGTTAGTATCTCCTCTAGTTTCAAGCTCTAAAACTGCTTTATCTGCTATAACATTTTTTCCAGTTCCACCATGAAGAGTTCCTACGTTAAGTCTTCCTACTCCTTTTCCAAATTGCACTTGGCTATGAAGATTTAAAATACAGCTTGCTCCTGCTAAAAGAGCATTTCTTCCCTCTTCTGGACAAAGACCTGCATGGGCAGATTTACCTAAGAACTCTACCTCCACTTTATTAGTAGCAAGCAAATTTTTAACTTTAACAGCTATGGCATTATTTTTATCAATAAAGCCGATGTGACCAGAAAATAAATAATCTACATCTTCTAAAACTCCAGCTTCTACCATAGACTTAGCCCCTCTAACCTCTTCCTCTGCCGGTTGAAATATGAGCTTTATTTTTCCTGTTAATTTTTCTTTCATCTCTACAATAGTATTTGCAAGCTGAAGGCCCATAGCTATATGAGCATCGTGACCACAACAATGACATATTCCTGGATTTTTAGAAGAAAACCCTTCTTTAAAAGGTCTATGATTTTCCTTAGCTTCCTCAACCTTAAGACCATCTATATCAAATCTAAAAGCCATGGTAGGACCCGGAGCTCCTGTATCTATAGTTGCTACTACCCCAGTATAGCCTTGTAGAATTTCATCTACATTATAGGACTTGTTTTTAATTGCTTCAATACACTCTATCCTATGATTAGCAAGTATTTCTTCATCAGCCATACCCATTGGATTACTATGTATTTCCTTACCATATTGTAGATTATATCCAAGTTTTTTCAAGTAATCCATTATTTTTATGGTGGTTTCAAATTCTAACCACCCAGCTTCTGCACATCTATGAAATTCCCTTCTTAAGTTAATGATACTTTCCCTTAATTCCATTTATATCCACCCTGCCTTTATAATTTTTTCTATATATTCAACTCTTATGTAAATTCATTCTTATTACTTCTTAAGCAACTACAGTTCATTTAACTTAAATACTCCTTAAATGCCATATTACTTTTATTATACCATCTTCAATTAAGGAAATTATCCTTGTCCTAACTTATTTTGTATTTTATTTATAAAATAATAGTGATATACTGTAAAATATATGCTTAAATGAAAGGATGATTTATATGGCACTAGATGGATTATATTTGCGCTCTCTAGCCAATGAAATAAAAAACACTCTAATAAGCAGTAGAATAGATAAAATAACCCAACCTGAAAAGGATGAAATAGTACTGAGCTTTAAAATAAATAGGAAACCCGTTAGACTACTGCTAAATGCTAACGCTTCTTATCCTAGAATAAACTTTATTGATTACTCTAAGGAAAGCCCACTTAAGGCACCTGTATTTTGTATGGTTTTAAGAAAATATCTCAATACTGCAGTTTTAAAAAATGTGACTCAATTAAATAATGACAGAATCCTACTTTTAGATTTTGAAAGTAGTGATGAATTAGGCTTTAACAGTATATATACCCTAATAATTGAAATCATGGGTAGACACAGTAACATTACTTTGATAAGAAAAAGAGATGGACTCATCCTGGATTCCATAAAACATATTACACCAGATATAAATAGCTATAGAGTACTCTATCCTGGTATTGAATATGTATATCCTCCCGAAAGTAATAAACTTGATATATTCAACACTACCTTTGAATCATTTCAAGAAAAAACTTTAAGTCTCTATGAGGATGAAGAACTAAATGAAAAATTCTTTACTAGAGTTTTAGATGGAGTAAGTAATCCTATAGCTAAAGAGATTTCTTTTAGGCTAAATAAAAGAAATATTAATTTAATTAAAAATAACCTAAAGGAAATTTATGAATTCTTAATAGAGTTTTTTGTTAAATCCAAAGATAATAATTATGATCTTTATAGCTATTCCATAAATGATGAACTAAAAGATTTCCACTGTATAAAGCTAGAACATATTTTAGATGATGGTGGACAATGTGAAGAATATTCTTCTCCTAGTAGTCTTCTAGAAAGCTTCTATCATGCAAAGGATAAAATAAATAGACTTCAAAGTAAAAGTCATGATATGCAAAAGCTGGTTATAAATAACATAGACAGAGTTGAAAAAAAATTAAACATTCTAAAGAAAACTTTAATTGAATGTGAAGAAAAGCAAAAATATAATCTATATGGAGAGCTTATAACTGCAAATATTTATAATATCAAAAAGGGTGATAAAGAGGTTAAAGCATTAAATTACTATAGTGAGGAAGAAGAATATATTAAAATTCCTTTAGATATAAATAAAACCCCTTCTGAAAATGCTCAAAAGTATTTTAAAAAATACAATAAATTAAAAGCTGCAGAAGAAAATGCTTATATCCAAATAGAATTAGCTGAAGAAGAGGATGAATATCTTCAATCAGTACTTAGTAATATTGAAAATGCTGATAACTATAAAGATTTAGAGGATATAAAAAATGAGTTAGTGGAAACTGGCTACATTGCTTTCAAAAAGTCTATGAAAAGTAAAAAGACTAAGCCTTCAAAACCACTCCACTTCATATCTAGTGATGGCATTGATATATATGTAGGTAAAAACAATCTAGAAAATGATTATTTAACTCTGAAGTTTGCTCATAACAATGATATTTGGCTTCACATAAAAAATATTCCAGGTTCCCATGTAATCATTAAAAACCTTGGAGAAGTACCTGATTCCACCCTTCTTGAAGCTGCAACCTTAGCCGCCTTCTATAGCAAGGGTAAAAACTCTACAAAGGTACCTATAGACTACACAGAAATTAGAAATGTTAAAAAAATGGCTAAAGGAAAGCCTGGTATGGTAACCTACTCCACAAACAAAACCATCTATGTAGATCCTATAAAACTTGATTTAAAGCAAGTTTAAAATAAAGACTATCTCAAAACTTTTTGAGATAGTCTTTATTTTATTTCTTCGGATTATATTGATAGTAATAGCATTGAATTCTTCCATTATAAAGTTTCCTGTTTTTATCAGCTTTTTTTCCAAATACCTTTTGAAAGTCATCATAGGATGTTAGTACATAGCAAGACCAATCCTCTAGTCCTGCATAGACATTAGAAAAAGTTTTGTAGAGATACTTAACCTCATCTTCATCTAAAAGTCTCTCTCCATAAGGTGGATTAGTTATTATCATACCACCTTTTTTTCTGTTTCTTACATCCTTCATATCAAGTCTTTGGAAGTTAACATACTTCTCTACACCTGCTTTTTTAGCATTATCCATGGCAGTTCTAAGGACTCTTCCATCTATATCAGAGCCTTGAATAACGAAGTCTTTTTTATTAACACTTCTTTTTGCTCCTTCACGTACCTGCTCCCAAATTTCTTTGTCAAAGGTAGGCCAAGTTTCACTTACAAAGTGTCTATTAACTCCTGGTGCTATATTTTTAGCTATCAGTGCAGCTTCTATAGGTATAGTTCCTGATCCACAAAATGGGTCTATTAAAAGCTCATCTCCATTGAATTTGGCTATCAAAACTAAGGCTGCTGCTAAGGTTTCCTTCAAAGGAGCCATTCCTGCATTTTCCCTATATCCCCTCTTATGAAGTCCTACTCCAGAGGTATCTACTGCAAGGGTTACCTTATCCTTTAGAATTCCAACTTCTATCTTATATACTGGTCCATCTTCACTAAACCAATTAGTATCATATTTTTCTTTCATTTTTTCTACTACAGCTTTTTTTACTATACCTTGACAGTCAGGTACACTATGTAAGGTAGATTTAACAGATTTTCCTATAACATGCATTTTACCATCAATAGGTATTAAGCTACCCCAGTCAACTTTTTTAGTTCCTTGAAATAATTCTTCAAAGGAGGTAGCTTCAAATTCTGCCATCTCCAGAAAAACTCTCTCTGCAGTTCTTAAATGGATATTACAGATAGCAACATCCATTTCATCTCCTTCAAAGGTTATCTTTCCATTTTCTATTTTTAAGTCTTCATATCCTAAATTCTTTAGCTCCTTGCCTGTAATAGCCTCTATACCAAAGGTAGTAGTTACAATTATTTTATACATAAATTTTTTCTCCTAATTATTCTCGTATAGACTTACAGAGTCCACTCCATCTTTTTCTACTAGTTCAACAGATATATCCTCTTTTCTTGAAGTTGGTATGTTTTTCCCCACATAATCAGCTCTTATTGGTAGCTCTCTATGCCCTCTATCTACAAGTACAGCTAGCTGAATCATTTCAGGTCTTCCTCTATCTATGATTGCATCTATTGCCGCTCTTACACTTCTTCCTGTAAATAAAACATCATCCACTAGAATTATTCTCTTACCAGTTATGTCTACTCCTAATTCTATACTATTATGTTCCTTTAAGTTTTCAGGTTTTTTTAAGTCATCTCTATATTTAGTTATATCTACACTACCTACTTCTACCTCTTCACCTTCAAACATGTTGATCAGTTCAGCAATTCTATTAGCTAGTGGCACTCCTCTACTTTTAATTCCTAATAAAACCAAGTTTTCTGTACCCTTGTTTTTTTCTATAATTTCATGAGAAATTCTCGTGAGAGTTCTCTTAATTGCTTTATCGTCCATAAGTACTGATTTCAGTTCCATAACAATCCCTCCCTAAACTTCTTTTCTTAATTTATCTAATATATCCTGAAAATATTCTGGAAGTTGTGAATCAAACTCCATATACTCTCCTGTGGTAGGATGTATAAAGCCTAAATTTTTCGCATGAAGTGCTTGACCTTGCAATTTAAACTTCTGTTTCTTATATCCATATACTTGATCTCCAATTAGTGGATGATGTAAATGAGCCATATGAACTCTAATTTGATGTGTTCTACCTGTTTCTAGTCTACATTCCACCAAGGTATTACTTTTAAATCGCTCCAGCACTTTATAATTAGTAATAGCTTCTTTTCCATCCTTAACTACAGCCATCTTTATTCTCTCTACAGGATGTCTTCCTATATTGGTTCTAACAGTACCCTCTTCCTCCTTTACTATACCTTCTACTATGGCATAGTAAGTTCTCTTCATGGAGTGGTCCTTTAGCTGCATAGCTAATGAATTATGAGATTTATCATTTTTAGCAACTACTAATATCCCTGAAGTATCTTTATCAATTCTGTGCACTATACCAGGTCTTATAACTCCGTTTATACCTGATAAGTCCTTACAATGATAAAGAAGACCATTAACAAGGGTTCCAGTATAATTTCCTGGGGCAGGGTGGACTACCATATCCTGTGGCTTATTTATTACTATAACATCACTGTCCTCATAAATTATATCTAAAGGAATATTTTCAGCCTCTACTTGAAGCTCCACTGGCTCAGCTAGTTCTACTTGAACCTGGTCTCCTTTTCTTAATTTGTAATTACTTTTCTTTATCTGTCCATTGACTTTCACTTGTTGTCTTTCAATAATTCCCTGAACAAAAGATCTAGACATATCTACTTCATTTTCGCTTACAAATAAGTCAAGTCTCTTCCCTACATTTTCTTCTTCTATAGTGTAATTTATAAAATCCATTAAATCTCATCCTTCAGTATACATATTAATAGAAAAAATGTTCCTATACAAACTAGCATATCAGCCACATTAAAGGTTGGAAAATAATACAAGTCCCTATAATGAACCATAATAAAATCCACTACATAATTATAACTTATTCTATCTATAAGATTACCTATTGCTCCCGCAATTATCATAGCAATAGATACATATACTAATTTGAACTTAGGCTTATACTTTAATAAATAGAATATCATTCCTATAACTACAATTATAGTAATAACAATAAATAACCACTGCTTATTTTGAAGCATTCCAAAGGCAGCTCCACGGTTTTCTAAATAATCAAGAGTAAAGAAATCCTTAATTACAGTTAATCCTTCTGAACCCTTTAAGGTACCTATAGCCCACCATTTTGTTCCTCTATCTATTATTAGACCTAATACTACTATTATTATTCCTAAAGTCAAAACCACTCCCCCTTATCTTAACTCGGATAAAATATTTTTAATGGTATTAGACTTATTTATAATTCTTTTTAAATTTTCTACATTAATAGTTTGTCTTGCATCTGATACAGAATTATCAGGATTTACATGACTTTCTATAATTAATCCATCTGCACCAGCTGCCACAGCAGCTAAACTCATAGCTTCAACTAACTCGCGTCTTCCAGTTCCATGACTGGGATCCACAATAACAGGAAGTCTATAATTTTCCTTAATCACTGCTACAGAGTTTAAATCTAAGGTATTTCTAGTAGTAGTCTCAAAGGTTCTTACCCCTCTTTCACAAAGCACTACTTGATCATTACCTTCCTTTAAAACATATTCAGCTGCATAAATCCATTCAGCTACAGTAGCACTTATCCCTCTTTTAAGAAGTACAGGTACTTTAAGCTTTCCTAATTCCTTCAAAAATGTATAGTTATACATATTTCTAGAACCAACCTGTATCATATCTACATAAGGAAGAGAAATTTCTATATCTCTAGCATCCATTACCTCAGATACTACTGGCAAACCAAATTCATTTCCCACTTCTTTAAGTATTTTTAGTCCCTCTATACCGAGACCTTGAAAATCATAGGGAGATGTTCTAGGCTTGAAGGCACCTGCTCTCATCATATGTGCTCCCTGGTCCTTCAAGGCTCTTCCTATCTTTATCATTTTATCATAGTTTTCCACTGCACATGGTCCAGATATAAACACTAAGTCATCTCCACCAATGATTACATCCTTAACCTGTACTGTAATTTTTTCTCCACTATTTTTTTCTGCAAGTATTCTTTTCATATAATATCACCTTATAAAGCTTTTAACATAGAACGTAATATGGTATTTGAATTTTTAACTGATATTTCTTTGAATTTTTCATAGTCCATATGTGCTCCATTATTAGCATTGTCAGAAATTGATCTTATTATAACAAAAGGTTTGTTATTAAGATAAGCAGCATGAGCTATACTTGCTCCTTCCATCTCGCAAGATAGCGCATTAAACTCACTTTTTAACCATCTTATCTTCTCTATATCAGCTATAAATTGATCTCCAGATACTATTCTACCAGTGAAAATATTTATATCTTTTATACCTTCACAAGCACTTTGGGCTTTTTCTACTAATACCTTATCACATTTAAAGTCAAAGACTTCCATATTAGGAACTTGACCTGGTCTATCTCCAAATTTAGTTGTGTCCATATCATGCTCCACTAAGTCTGTTGCAATAACCACATCTCCTGGATATATATCTTCTCCAATACCACCAGCTATACCAACATTTATAACAGCATCCACATTGAAATCATCAACTAAAATTTGTGTGCAAACTGCTGCATTTACCTTACCTATTCCACTTCTAACTATTACAACATCCTTATCATAAATAGTTCCATGATTAAATGTCATCATTGCTCTTGTAACTTTTTTCTTTATTTCCATATCAGCTATTAGAGAACTTACTTCCTCTTCCATAGCTCCTATAATTCCTATTCTCATGCTAAAATCTCCTCTTTTCTTCCTAGGTACAAATAATTCTAGGTACTTTTCTTTAATACAAATTTAGGTCACCAATTATGTTAATACATATCCAAGTATAATTTTTCACATTAATTGGGTACAACTACATCTATTATAATATACATGTTCCGGGATATGTCAATAGCTTTCAGCAGATAAAAAAATCTCACCCTAAAGTGAGATTAAAGAGCTGCTACGTCCCTGGATAATGATTTCCCTAAAGGACAACTACTTCTAAGTATGAATAAATTAATACTTAGAATTCTATTAATAGCCTTCAGTGGGAGTAAAAACTCCCTCTAACGCAAAGAACTCTATTTATACATTAATCATATTTACCAAAAATTACACAATATATGTAAATAAAATTTCAATACTACTTATCTACAAAAAAGCTTTTTATATCCTCTAATTCAGCTGTATTATATTCAAAGCTTTCTACATCCTTTTCAGAAGCAACTTCTAATGCTGGCTCATGTACCTTCTCTTCCATTACAGTTGAAATATTATAATTTTTATCAAAATCTTTTTCTAGCGCTTCAAACATTTCCATTTGTGTAACTATAAAGTTTCTAAACTTGCTCCTAAACTTAGCAAATTCCTGTTTTGTTCTATCGAATTCATCATTGATATTTAAAACATCAGTGTGAGCTTTATCTAAAATTCTTTTAGCACTTTCATTTGCATTTTTAATTATAAGTTCAGCTTCAGATTGAGAACTTTGCTTTGCCTGTTCTGCTGCATTTTGTGCTAATAACAAAGTGCTTTGAATAGTAGTTTCCATCTTTGCATAATGATCTAATTTATCTTGAAAAACATCTAATTTTTCCTTTAAAATAGCATTTTCCTTATATACGGTTTCATAATCCTCAGAAATTTGTTCTAAAAATTCATCCACCTCATCCATGTTATATCCTCTCATGGCTTTTTTAAAATCTTTGTTCATAATGTCCATAGCTGTCATCTTCATATCCTTCACCCCGCATTAAATATATTTACCTATTAATAATTTAATTCGTCCCTTACTAGTTTCTCCTTCAATTGAATTAATTTTATACTTTCCAAATCCCCTTATGGTAATAGTATCCTTCATTTCTATTAATTTATCCTTTCTATTACATTTAAGATAATTTAATAATACAGAACCATTACTTATGAGATCTGTGCCCTTAGCCCTAGACATATTGCAAATACTAGGTACCACATTATCTAGCCTAAGGGATGTAACCATTATAATCTTTTCTTCAAACTCAATCTTTGGGATATCTTCACTTTTTATATCTATTCTATCAATAGTACATGGACAATTTCCAATGTTAGTTAAATTATCTTGAACATATTGAGAAACTGACCTTGTCATTGGAACAAAGCAAGCATCTCCTTTTACTACTAAGTCTCCAAATAAGCTTCTCTTAACTCCTAAAGCCATTATAGACCCTAAATAATCTTTATGCTTAAGATCTTTAAACTTTGATTTATTTTTTATCTTAACAACATGAATATCATAGTCCAGAGTTTCATATGTATTAGTAGAAAAACATAACATCTTTCTCTCACAATCCGCAAACACACCAGTACCATGAACAAAAACCCCAAGTTTACTTTGGTTGTTTTTTATATTCATATAGATATCCGGAGTCACAAACTCCTTTGTATATATAGGAATTTCTATGTTCTTACATAGTTCTATGTCCTCATATATACTTGAAATATAATTTTTATCGTGGTCTTTAAATATATCTAAAAATGCCTTCTTCTCCATAGCTTTCCTCTAATTCATTATATATTATTATATTAATTATAATTCCTCTTTATACTGTTCATGTTTTTTAAGCTATATTCTACCACTCAAATATATAAAAAATTAACCACGTAATACTTTACTAAGTTCGAGTACTAGACTTATTTGAAGGAACTAAAAATTCCTTTGTTTGTAAGCTCATTTTTTAATTCATTACTAACTTCAATATTAGATGGAGTTAATATAAATACTCCCTTTTCTACAGGTTGAAGTCCTCCCTCTAATGCGTAAATAGCTCCTATTAGGAAATCAAGTATTCTTTGACCTTCCTTAGGCTCTACTCCATTTAAGTTAACAATAACAATTCTTCTAGACTTTAAATTGTCTACAATAATTTTTCCCTCATCATAATTTGAAGGCTTACTAATTACAACCTTTGAGGATGATGCAGTATGAATATTAACTATTTTATTTTGCTTCTTGCTTACGAAAGGTTCAATTTCAATCTCCTCTTCACCTTCATCATAGTTTTCTTCCCTATTCTCTAATAATTCTTCATCATCTTCTTCATCAAATCCCATCATTCTACTTATTCCTTTGAAAAATTCCATAATAAACCTTCCTCCTACTTTAATTTGTTATAATCTCTTTTCCCAAAAACCCCTTCACCAATTCGAATCATATTTGTTCCTACTTTTAAAGCTTCTTTATAATCTCCACTCATTCCCATAGATAAAATCTCCATGGTAATATTTTTATAGCTTTTAGTTTTCAGGGTATCAAATACTTCTTTAGTCTTAGTAAAATAGTAATTACAACTTTCAGTATCTCCTTTTGGAATAGTAGCCATAATACCTTTCACCTTGACGTTTTCACACTGTTCACAAGCATTTATAAGTTCATCTAAATCTTCCATCATAATCCCAGTTTTAGACTCTTCTCTACCTATATTAATTTGAATTAATACATTTGCAATAAGTTCCTTACTTGAAAATTGTTTTTCAATCTCCTGTAAAAGTCTAACACTATCTAAAGAATGTATTAAATAAACTCGTCCAACTAAATATTTAACCTTATTTCTTTGAAGATGACCTATTAAGTGCCACCTAATATCCTTAGGTAAGATTTCTTGCTTTTCCATTAACTCTTGAACTTTATTCTCTCCAAAATTTCTTTCCCCTAAGTCATATACATTTTGTATTTCAGCTATAGATCTAGTTTTTGATACTGAAATCAATGTCACTTCTTCTGGCAACTCATTCTTCAATTTTATAAAATTTTCTTCAATAGACAATTTTATTCCTCCCGTCTCATATACAAACTCTAGCTTATAATGGAAAATATATGCCCATATATTTTATTCTCGATATAATCTAAAAAACCTTTAATATTATTAATTTTTTCTAGTTTTTTTATTTTAATTTTAGATACTCACTTTTTAACTCTCCATTATAGGCTGGCAACTTTTCATCATAAACTGATTCAATATCTACATAACAGCCTCTTGCCTTCAAACTCTTAAGTTGATTTTGTTGATTTTCAAGAAAACTATTTATTACATCCTGATTTCCAATAGCTGTAATGTAAAAAGGAGCTATTACTTTTATCCCATCTAACTCTATGGTTGCTCCAGCACAAAGTCCAGCTGTTGAACCTATTATTCTATATCCATTAATAGCTATTGCCTCTGCTCCTGCAGCTCTTAAATCATTAACAACCATTGTTAAATCCGAATCATGAATTAACATATAAAGTGGTACATCTTGCCCTAAAATTGTAGCTTCCGGTGCATCATTTAAAGTAATCTTTACACCATTTCCCACCACTGGAAGCAAACCTAATGCAAGTTTATTTTTGTTTATCTCTCCAATCATCTCTTTTCTAACTTCATCCTCAGATATACTACTTCTTTCATATTTATTAATTTTATCATTAATTTCAACATATTGGTCTTCTAAATTACTTATTTCATTTTGTAACTTTGTCCTACTATCATATGCCTTTTGATACTGCTCTACATCTAAAAATTTAGTTTTACCTCCTAAATTTACATTCATAGCTATTAAAATACCAATTATAATGGTAGCTATAAGTAAAAATATATTAGCTTCATTAACTCGCATTTAATTATCTCCTTAATGATGTGTTTTTATTCTATCCATCAATAACCTTCTTATAACAGCAAAGTTTGTAAATATCCTCTGTCCAAATATTATAATTGCTGCAATATATACAGGTATACCCAGCTTATCCCCTAGATAAACCATTCCTGCTGCTAAAAATGCATTTCCAAAGAATCCTGATATAAATATATCTGGTCTAAAATCCTTATTTAAGGTAGCTCTAATAGCCCCAAAAGTGGAGTCTATACAAGCAAATATTGCAACAGATATATATGGTGATAATTTAAGTGGAAAATTTATGTTGAAAGCTATTCCTAATATAATTCCTATTATAAGTCCTATTAATGCAATCATTTCATCACTCCTACTTTTAGTTTTCTTGTACTTCTTTTATGTGTTCATAGTTTACTGGTATACTTGCCTTTTTAATTTTAATATTATCCTTTGTTTCCGATGTAACCTCACAGATTCTTTTTACTCTATTAGGAATGAACCATCCCATAGCCCCTTCTAATATAGTCTTATTTCCTATAGCTTTTATAACTATACGCTCCTGTTGTGAAATTCTTTCACCATTAATTCTAATACTATTTCCTGCTATCCTTATACTGCTGTTTCCAATAAGTCTTATATCATTTATAGATACAGCTTCAGCACCTGCAGCATATAATTCATTAACGATATACAGTAACTCATAATCTTGTATAGGATCATCTTCTACTTGTGGAGTGAATAAACTAGTTTTAGGATCAATATATATTGTAATACCTGGCCCCTCAACATTAGTTAATCCGGCTCTAAGTCTAGTATTATTTAACTCTTCAAGGAGCCTTTGATTCTTTGTATCTTCTGTTGCTTCCTTTTCGTATTCAGCCGCCTTCACCTCTAGTTCCTCAACAGCCTTTTCCAATTCTTCCTTTTGTTTTTTTAATTGTTCATTTTCTAATAATATTTCTGGACTTTGTGAACCCTCAACTTTATCTGTACTTTGCTCTCCTATAGTATTAAGTTGAGTAATTATAACAAATCCAAACATTAAAAATATAAGTCCGGTACATAGCTTGGAAATAATACTTTTCACTTACCCTACCTCCCAATAAAATCTTTCTTGAACTATGATGCTTTTACTTTTTAATCTTTTGATCTATTTTTCCTTATAAATAACTGGATTGCCTTCAAAACTTACATCCACATATCCCTTCATCTCTCCAAGGGTCCCACTTTCTATTATGCTAAACCCCCTAGCAACTTTACTATTAACTTTATCAACAGTTCCAAGTTTCATGTGTAAATTATTTACGTATAATTTTAAGTCTACAAAGTCATTAACTTCCAATTTTATTATGTTATATTTTTCAAATAAACTATTTTCTTTTATAAATTTATGAATATTGCAAATTGCCTTTATTTTATCTTCGTCTATATTTTTAATCTGTTCACCTATTTTTAAACATGTTTCATCAATTCCTTCAATCCTTAAAGCTTCTATGCCTTCGATAGATTCCTTCTTTTCCAAAACCACACCCTTATCATCAATCACATAGAAACCTCCTGATATTTCTGTGTAGAAAGCAATCTTTCTCTCATTGATAGCAATAGAGAGTTTGTTAGGGTATTTTCTAATAATGGTTGCTTCTAATATGTAAGGGTTTTTCTCTAGCTCTTTTTCTATTTTTTTTGTTTTTATCTTGAATATATTGGTACCCTTTTGAAGCTTTGTAGTTGTTTTAACACCATCTTCAGATAAATTTACCAACCCACTAACTAAAATCTCTGATAAATTAAAAGTAGGTAAAGTTAAAGCCAAAGTTATTAAAATAGAAATCATTACTACAAGTAGTAACATGGTCTTTTTTAATTTAATTACTTTTTTCTTTCGCTTTAATATCTCTTCTTTATTATCTATTATATAATTACCATAACTCTGTTTAGTTTTTTTTGCCACATTTTCACCACCAAATTACAATATATGAACATGAAAGTAAATTAATACACCTTATATAATACCATTTTTATATTATAAATTCATTACAAAAATATTAAATATTACGACTCTATGTATTATCTTTTATTATTTAATAGTATACTGGAGTATTTGTTCAAAATTATATCCTATGACTACAGAGCCAAAATAATAGGACTGAAGAATACAAAGCATCTTCAGTCCTATTATTTCTATGAAGTTTTTTTATTGTTCTGCCGAGTTATATTAAGAAGTATTCCCATAAATAACATATTAATTACTAAGGAAGACCCTCCATAGCTTATGAATGGTAAAGGAACCCCTGTTACTGGCATAGAGCCTGTAACAACAGCAATATTGATTAAACTTTGAATAACTACTACAGAAGTTATTCCTGTAGCTAATAGGGAACCGTACATATCCTTTGCCTTAGATGCTGCAATAACTCCCCTCCATAGAAACAGTATAAACAATATAATTATAAAGGCACAGCCTATAAAACCTAGTTCTTCACCTATAACTGACAATATAAAATCATTATGAGGTTCAGGAATATAAAAACACTTTTGTCTTGATTGACCTATTCCAACACCAATAAGTCCTCCAGAACCTAATGCTAAGAGAGATTGTACCAATTGATATCCATCTCCTTGAGAATCACTCCAGGGATTAGTAAAACTTAAAAGTCTTCTAAGTCTATATTCCTCTGTTAAAATAAAAACAGCCCCTAAAACTCCTACAGTTCCTATTAGTCCTCCCATATGAATAACTTTAGTTCCAGCTACAAATAACATTATAAGACTAACCACCATGGTAACTGTGGCAATACTAAGATTCTTTTCAAGAAGAATCATTCCTGCTATAAAACCTGCAAATAAAAGGTTAGGCACTACGCCCTTCCAAAACTTTTTTATATTTTGGGGATTGCTTGATATATATTTTGCTACAAAAAGCACTACCACGTACTTTGCAATCTCCGATGGTTGAAATGATAATGGTCCAAGTCTAATCCAACGCTGAGCTCCCTTTACTGGTGGAAATAAAAATACTAAGCAAAGGGCTATAAATGTAAAGATTATTAAAATTCTTGTATACTTTTTATACTTATGGTAATCGATATTTAATGTGATCATCATTCCAACAAGTCCAAGTCCAGCCCATTGAAGCTGTTTCCATAGAAAGTATTCTGCATCATCATATTTAAAGGCTGAAAAATATGAACTAGCACTATATACCATGACAACTCCCACTGTAACTAACATAATAATTACAGCAAAAAGTAGAAAGTCCACATCTCCCAATTTCATTTTGGGTTTTTTCATATTAAATTCCTCCTACGCCATTTTAATAAGTTAGTGCAAGGAATCCTATTAAACATAGTATAACTGTTATGATGGAAAATACTGCTACTATCTTACTTTCATGCCATCCCTTTAATTCAAAGTGATGATGTAGAGGTGCCATCTTAAATACTCTCTTTCCAGTAAGTTTAAAGGAAGCAACCTGAATAATTACTGAAAGAGTTTCCAATAAATAAACTCCACCTACAATTATTACTATAAGCTCTAGCTTTAATATCATAGCAATAGCTGCAACAGCTCCTCCAAGAGCTAATGAACCACCATCTCCCATGAAAATTTGTGCTGGATACGAGTTGTACTTTAAAAATCCAAGAATAGCTCCAGCTAGAATTCCACAGAAAATTGCTAAAGTATAATATGCCATGCCAAAACTTACAAGAGCAAAAAAAGTCATAATTAAAAGGGTAATAGAACTACAAAGCCCATCTAATCCATCTGTAAGATTAACCGCATTAGTTACTGCTGCAAAGTATACTACTATAAAAGGTATAAATAGCACTTTTAAATCCCAAGTTACTGTACCTAGGAAAGGTATCATAATATCCGTTCCTATTTTATCCTTAGCATAATATCCAAAGACTATAGATACTATTACCAAAAGCAACATTTTTTGATAACTTTTTAAGCCTTCATTCTTCTTCTTGATTATCTTTAGACCATCATCTAAAAATCCTATAGCTCCAAAGGCAATAAGGGCATAAAGAGCAAGCATTGCTTCATCATGAGGATTTCTAACCATTAATATCATAGTAATACAAGTAGAAATAATAAATATTATTCCTCCCATGGTTGGAGTTCCCTGTTTTTTCAAATGACTTTGTGGTCCATCTTCTCTAATGTTTTGGCCAAATTTCAACTTGTGTAATGCTGGTATTATAAATGGTGCTATTGCAAAAGATATTATAAATGCTACTAAAATAGAATATATTAATTTATTCATATTCCATCCCTCCCTATATATTTTTCTTTTGTAATTCTTTAATTATATTTTCAAATTTCATAGATCTAGATGCCTTTATTAATAAAATATCATCACTTTTAATAGTTTTCTTTAATTCTGTTATTAGCTCCTCCATGGAATTAAAAGCCATAAAATTTTCACTGCCATAGCCCTTTTTAAAGTTCTCATTAAACTCTCCTAGGGTAAATAATAAATCTATGCCCCTTGACTTTGCATAAGCTCCTACCTGCTCATGAGCTCTAGCAGAATCCTCACCTAGTTCTTTCATAGTTCCAAGGACAGCAATTTTTCTTCCATTATATTGTTTTAAAACCTCTAGAGCAGCCTCCATAGAATCTGGACTTGCATTATAAGCATCATTTATTATAGTATAGTTATCTAAATTTAAAACATCCAATCTCATAGATGTAGCCTGTAAATTTTCTATTCCTCCTTGGATTTCTTCATAGGTAACCTTAAGCTCTCTAGCTACAGCTATTGCCAATAACGAATTAAGCACATTATGTTTTCCTGGTACTGGTACTTTTATAGTAGCATTTACATCCTCACCATTTTCCTTAACACCAAACTCTATACTGTCCTTATTTATAATTATTCTACAACCTTTAAAATTATAATCACTATCTATACCAATTTTTACAATTTTATATTTATCTGTGTAATAATTGTGAAGCATATCATTATCGCCATTTATAATTAACACATTTTCTTTTGTAAAATTATTTACTATTTCTAGTTTAGCTTTTAAAATATTTTCTCTAGTCTTTAAGTTTTCTAGGTGAGATGTACCTATATTAGTTATGACTCCTATAGATGGTTTTGCTACTTTTGCTAAGGTATCAATTTCTCCCAAGTCGCTCATACCCATCTCTAAAATTGCAACCTGGTAAGTTTTATCTAATTTAAATATCATCAAAGGAAGGCCAATATCATTATTAAAGTTCCCTTGGGTTTTAAACACCTTATATTTTTTGCTAAGAGCTGCTGCCATTAAATCCTTTGTGGATGTCTTACCTGTAGAACCAGTAATTCCTACAACCTTTATATCTAAAGTGCTAATATAGTAGGATGCTAAATCAAGAAGGGCCCTCTTAGTGTCCTTAACTAAAATTATAGATAAATCTTTTTCATTTAAATCTTCATATTGTTCTTTTTCATGTACTATACAAAGTTTTGCTCCACTATCTATAGCTCCCTTTACAAATTTATGACCATCAAAGTTTTCTCCCTTGATTGCTATAAAAATATCTCCCTTAGAGACATTTCTACTATCTATGGTTACATTAGAAAACTCTTCTGTAGCTCCACTAATTAATATTTCTCCGGATATAGCCTCAGCTATTTCCTTTAACCTTATAGTTTCCATCTAAAGCTCCAACTCCTCTATCAATTCTAATACAACTTCCTTTTCATCAAAATGAATAGTTTCATTTTTAAGGATTTGGTAAGTTTCATGTCCTTTTCCTGCAATTACTATAATATCATCTTTTTCCCCGAGGAGTAAGGCTGTTTTTATGGCTTCTCTTCTATTTTCAATAAGTTTATAGTTAGATTTCTCAACCCCAGCCTTAATATCTTCTAATATCATATAAGGATCTTCGCTTCTTGGATTATCAGAGGTTATTATGGCTATATCACTGAGTTCTGTTCCTATTTCACCCATGATAGGTCTTTTGGTTCTATCTCTATCACCACCACACCCAAAGATACAAATCAACTTCCCTTTAGTAAGTTCTCTAAGATTTTCTAAGATATTTTTTAAGCTATCTGGAGTATGAGAATAATCTCTAATTACTTGAAAACCTAAGTTCATCCCTAAAGTTAAGTTCTCACATCTTCCAGGCACAGTAACCTTAGAAAGTCCTTCAACAATAGTATCCATATCTATACCTTCATCTAAGGCAGCTCCAATACAACCTAGTGCATTATAAACATTATATCTGCCTGGTATAGGCAACTGAACTTTATATGTTTTTTCATTTCCTTTTAAATTAAATATAATTCCTGTAGATTCTAAATTAATGTCTGTTCCCTTTAAATCACTTTCTTTTTCAATAGAATAAGTTGTTACCCTTGAATTTATTTTTTCAAGAAGCTTAATTCCATAACTATCATCTACATTTACCACAGAATGTTTACAGATTTTAAACAACTTGCTTTTTGCATTGAAGTAGTTTTCAAAGGTTTTATGGAAATCTAAATGGTCTTGAGTTAGATTTGTAAATATCCCTTGTGAAAATTCAATTCCATAAACTCTATCTAAATCTAAAGAGTGAGATGAAACTTCCATAACGCAATAATCTATATCACTGTCCACCATATCCTTAAAAAGCTTTTGCAATTCCAAAGATTCTGGAGTGGTTTTTTCTGTATGAATCTCCTTATTCCCTATATAGTTAGCTATGGTACCTATTAGCCCAACTTTATACCCCTTTGCCTCTAATATTCCCTTTAACATAAAGGCAGAAGTAGTCTTACCATTGGTGCCAGTTATACCTATTATTTTCATCTTTTTGCTTGGATTGTTATAAAAGTTTGAAGCTGCTATAGCTAATGCCCTTCTACCACTTTCAACTTTTATAAATGTTATGCCTTCAACAAGAGTCACATCTTTTTCAACCACTACAGCTTTAGCACCATTTTCTATAGCCTTTGATATAAAATTGTGTCCATCTACATTAAATCCTCCTATGGCAAAAAACATATCTCCACATTTTATCTTTCTACTATCATATTGAGGATCATTAATTTCTATACTCTCATCTCCACTTAATACTGTATAGGTTGATCCCTTTAATATCTCTTCTATTTTCATCTTGCTCACATCCTTAAAATACTTTTCTTTCTAATTAAAACATTGTCCAAAATTTAATTTTTATACCTTATAGCATATAAAATCCGGTAGCACAAGTCAACCTGTAACTACCGGATAATCTAATCTACTAAGGTGCCAAGATGGAAGGTTACCGTGGTTCCTTTTTTAATTTCTTGGTTTCCTGCAACACTTTGTTCTACCACTAGACCTTCACCTATAAATTCACTCTTTAATCCTAAATCATCGAAAAGCTTTATGATACTTTCCTTTGTAAATCCCTTTAAATCAGGAATTATAACTGTATCTGCGCTTCCATTACTTCCTCCTGCATATAGGATTATTTCTTTACCTTCCTTAAGAGTAAACCCTGGTTTTGGATTTATATCTGTTATAGTGCCTCCACTACCTTCTACTCTAATAGTTAACCCTGCATCAGTTATTACTTTTTTAGCATCTGCAACTGATAGTCCTCTAGCCTCAGGAACAATTACATCTGCTTTTAAACTTTCATCAACTTCCATATAGCTTCCATTAGGCTTCATTTCTGTATAATTAAACAAATCATTAAATAACTTTTGTCCAACTGGGGCAGCAATTTGTCCAGCATAGTACCAAGATGGATTTGGTTCATCAATAGATACGAATACTGTATACTTTGGATTATCAGCAGGAGCCATCCCTGCAAAGGATGATAGATACTTACCATTTGCATATCCACCATTAACAGTGTCTACCTTTTGTGCTGTACCAGTTTTACCAGCGATTCTATATCCATCAATTTTAGCCTTTGATCCTCCGCCTGCACCAACTACTTGTTCTAAATGAGACCTCATTTCAGTCATAGCCTCTGGAGTAAACCGTTGTTGTTTTTCTATCTTATAGGTTTCATCAACTACTAGCTCTTTTTTATCATCATAATGATTTATTTCCTTCATTAAATGAGGTGTTATCAAATATCCACCATTGGCAATTGCATTGAAAGCTCTCATAAATTGAACTCCTGTAGTTGTATTGCTTTGTCCAAAGGATATAGTAGCTAAGTCTGTTACAGATATATCTTTTGTGGCTTTAACTATACCAGCTGATTCACCAGGTAAATCAATTCCGGTTTTATGTCCTAACCCAAACTTTTCAATATATTCGTTAAGATTTGCAGCACCTAATCTTTCTCCTAAAACCATAAATCCAACGTTACAAGAATTTTTTAATATTTCTTCAAAGGTTTGAGGACCATGACCTGAAGTCTTCCAACAGTGAATATTTCTTCCTCCAATATTAAGAGAACCTCCACAATTAAAAGCTTCTCCCTCTGTAAGAATTCCCTTTTCTATAGCTGCCGTAGCTGTAATTACCTTGAAAATAGAGCCAGGTTCATAGGCATCACTGACTAATCTATTTCTCCACATCTGCTGAATTTCTTCATCTGATGTTCCCCCAACCCACGGATTATTAGGATCATAATCTGGTTTATTTGCTAAAGCCAATATTTCTCCTGTATTAGGATCCATAACCATAATTGATACTGCTTTAGCCTCATTATCTGCCAAGGCCTCTTCAGCTAACTTTTCTGCAAAGTTTTGTATATTTTCATCAATGGTAGTAACTACGTTTCTTCCATCAATAGGTTCTGTAAATTCTGAGATTGTATATGGTAATCCCTCACTCTTTTGGTCAATTTCAGCAACTTTAATTCCTGGAACTCCAGATAGATACTTATTATAATACAGTTCTAACCCTGTAAGTCCTTCTCCATCTGAATTAGTATGACCTAATATATGGGCAGCAAAATTACCATTTGGATAATACCTTTTGGTATCAGGTGATATTACTATACCATTTATGTTATTATTTTTACAAAACTCTCTTATGGCATCTGTTGCATCCTTTTCTATTCTTCTCTTTAATATTGCAGAGCCTCTAGGCCTTCCATTTGGAAGAGGATTAGTTAATATATGTAATACATCAGCCTGTTCTTCTCCAATTATTTCACTTAGAGTTGTTGCAACTTGTTCCATGGTCATTCCATTGTTTTCTATATCTTTCCTTAAAGTGTTCAAATCTAAGTCCGCTCTATAAACATTAGCACTTATTGCTAGCTCATTACCATTTCTATCTAATATCTTACCTCTTTTAGCATTTATCCTAACATCACTAGTCCATTGCTGTTTCGCCAAAGACTTATAGGTTGATTCTTCAACAAACATAACATAACCTAATCTTATACTTAATCCTAGGAAAACTAAGAAAGCTAATAGCATAGCTAATATCATTCTTTTTTTCATTAACACCTTATCAACAAAATATTTCTTTGCCACCTACAATTACCTCACTAACTAATTAAATAATAAGTTTTTAATTTTACTTAATAAACTAACCCCTTTTTCTTCATTAGTGCTACTTGTAGCTATCTCTTTAATTGCATTAATATCACAATAGATTGCATTAGTACTCTTTGGTTCAATCATTTTTAATTCTTTAGTGGCAACTTCTTCTATGTAGGAAAAATTGTTAAACTTAAGTAGTTTTATTCTCAAATCTTCACTCTCTTCTGTTAGCGTTTGTATCTGCTCTTGAAGAACTATTATTTCCTTTTGATTATTATATATAGCACTGTATCTAGATACAATAATAGCCCCAACTAATCCTGCTGCTACTATACTTCCATTAAGCTTTAAAAATTTTGCTATCTTTTGCTTCCTAATTTTTCTTAATTCTTCTTTACTTGGGCCTTGTTTAGTAGGAGTTTTTACCCTTTCTCTAGGTAACGGATTTACCTGAGAAGCTAAAGCTGTATTCCCACTTACCCTATTTTTTCTATTTTCTACTACCATTTTACTACCCCCATCTAGTTTTTAGAACTAAATCTTTTTACATCCCCTTAACTTGGCACTTTTACTTCTTGAATTATTATCAAGTTCTTCCTTAGTAGCTTCTATTGGCTTTTTGTTAATTAATTTAATTATTGGCTTTTTCCCACACACACACATAGGAAGATCCTTAGGACACTTACATGGGTCTACTAAATCTCTAAACTTATTTTTTACAATTCTATCTTCTAAAGAATGGAATGTAATTATTGCCATAACTCCATCCTTATTTAAAGCTTCTATGCCATCACCTATAGCCCTATCTAAAATACTCAATTCACTGTTTACTTCTATTCTAATACCTTGAAATGTTCTTTTAGCAGGGTGTCCACCTTCCCTTTTAAACTTGGCAGGTATGCACTCATCTATAATTTTTACAAGTTCAAGGGTAGTTTCAACAGGTTTTACTTTTCTTTTTTCTACTATCCTGCTGGCAATTCTTCTTGAAAACTTCTCCTCCCCAAAATCTCTAAGAATTCTAAAGAGTTCATCCTCACTATACTCATTCACTACATTATAGGCTGAAAAAGCTTCTTCCCTATTCATCCTCATATCTAAAGCTGCTTCCTTCATATAGCTAAAGCCTCTTTCACCTTGATCCAATTGATAAGATGAAACTCCTAAATCCATGAGTATACCATCAACTTTTTCTATTCCTAAAGACTCCAATATGTCCTTAATATTATAAAAATTATTGTGTACATAGGTAACGTTATTAAAATCCTTTAGCTTTTCCTTTGCAGCCTTAAGAGCATCTAAATCTTGGTCTATTCCTATTAACCTTCCCTTTGGTGAAAGTTTCTTTAAAATTTCCTTTGAATGACCTGCTCCCCCTAAAGTGCAATCAACATATATACCATCTTCTTTAATATCTAACATTTCTATGCATTCTTCTAACATTACTGAAAAGTGTTTAAATTCCATTATATATTCTCCTTTGTTTTGTCTATGGTTTATAAAATATAAACTATAGAATCCATTTATACACTTTTCATTGTACCATAAATAATTCTATAAGTTTACATAAATTCCTTTTAAATATTCCCTAAATGAAAAACTTTTTTTAAACAAATTTATAAATATATATAAAGAATCTCCAACTAATTTCAAATATATTACATTTATATAATATAGTTCCTTATTTTTCTACGGTTTTTTCCCTATTACTCTATATAACTTGTAGAATTATTGAAATTCCCTTTTCTGTAGAGTATAATTTAAAAGAATGAAATTTTTAAGTAATAAGCCACATGGTTTACATAGAAAGGACGAATATTATATGAAATTAGGAATAGTAGGTTTACCTAACGTAGGAAAGAGTACATTATTTAATGCCATTACAAAAGCAGGAGCAGAGTCTGCTAACTATCCCTTTTGTACTATAGAACCAAATGTAGGAGTTGTTAGTGTACCTGACAACCGTCTTGATGTATTACAAAAATTATATAATTCTAAAAAACAAGTACATACTGCCATAGAATTCTATGACATAGCAGGATTAGTTAAAGGAGCAAGTAAAGGTGAGGGACTTGGAAACAAGTTTTTATCTCATATAAGAGAAGTAGCTTCAATTGTTCATACTGTTAGATGTTTTAAAGATGATAATGTTGTTCATGTAGAAGGATCTGTATCACCTATAAGAGATATTGAAACTATTAATTTAGAATTAATTTTTTCTGATTTAGAAGTGCTAGAAAGAAGAATGGAAAAATCTATAAAACTAGTACGCTCAGGGGATAAGACTGCAAAAGTTGAATATGCAATTATGGAAAAAATTAAAAAACATTTAGAAGACAATATGCCAGTTAGAACTTTAGAGTTTACAGATGAAGAAGAAGAATTTGTTAAATCTCTTTTCTTAATAACTTCTAAACCTGTATTATATGCATGCAATGTAAGTGAAGAAGACTTAATGGAGTGTGGCGGAGAAAATGAAATGGTAAAAGAAGTAGAAGCCTATGCCGCTAAGGAGAAATCTGAAATTATCATAGTATGTGCTAAATTAGAAGAAGAATTATCTACATTAGATGATGAAGAAAAGAAAGACTTACTTTCAGAGTATGGTCTTGAAGAATCAGGTCTTGATAAACTAATCCATGCAAGTTATAAACTTCTTGGACTAATGAGCTATTTAACTGCTGGTGTTCAAGAGGTAAGAGCTTGGACAATTAAAATAGGTACAAAGGCACCTGCTGCTGCCGGTAAAATTCATACCGACATTGAGCGTGGATTTATCCGTGCTGAGGTAATTTCCTTTGATAAGTTAGTTGAATGTGGTTCTGAAGCTGCAGCTAAAGAAAAAGGCTTCTACAGACTTGAAGGAAAAGAATATATAATGCAAGATGGAGATGTAGTAAACTTTAGATTTAATGTATAATTATTAAAAAATTAATTATTTATATTTTTACAGCTATATAAATAGGTATGAGTGAATTTCACTCATACCTATTTTTAACCCTATAATTATGAACATATATAACTATATAAATATATATGAATATAACTATATTACTATATACCTATTTCACTATATACCTATATTACTATATTAATTTTTACATATATAAATAGTTATATATGGATATAGTTAACTATATAAATAGTTAACTATTTGTTCTATTCATGGGGGTTTCAAAGAATTTCCACCCTTTCTTTACCATCATTTCTTCTCATATTCTATACACTGCTTACTTATTAACTCCATTATATTATCCATAGTAATTTCTTCAGCATCAAATACTAACTCCATGGCATCTTCTACAGTTTCCATAGTATATATTTTAAATTTACCTTCAAAGATTGCTCTCTCAACTTCTCTTGAAAGTACTAAATCATCTTTATTAGATAGAGGAATAACAACTCCCTTTCCTTCCGTATCATCCATGATTTTACACACTTCGAAGAATCCTTCAATTTTTTCATTTACACCACCTATAGGCTGTACTTGACCAAATTGATTTATGGATCCAGTAATTGAAATATTTTGCTTGATAGGAATCTTGCAAAGAGCAGATATTATAGCTAATGCTTCAGCTACTGATGCACTATCACCATCTATAACTCCATATAACTGCTCAAAGCTAAGATTGAAATCTACTGGTAGAGTTTTATATCCTCCATTGATATTATTAATATATCCTTTTAAAATATTAATTCCCTTAGTATGAATTTTACCACTTAGGTTGGATTCCCTTTGAGCATCAATGATTTTTCCTTCCCCCTTAAAACAGGTACAGGTTATTTTAACAGGCTTACCAAAACTTGTATATCCCGTATCAATGACAGAAAGCCCGTTAATTTGCCCCACCTTGCTTCCTGAAACATCTATCAACAATTTTTTTTCATCATATAACTCTAGATATTCTCTTTCTATAGGTTCTTTCCTATAAGCAATGTTCTCTATATTATCTCCATCAATAAACTCCCTTGCCTCTTCTGCTGCTTTATAATTAGCTTGTATTATAAGGTTTGATAATTCATCATGGTCAAAATGTATCTTATTTTTGTTTTCTGCCTTTCTAGATAAAAATTTTGCAATTTCTCTTATGCCACTAGATGTTATAGGTTTAATATTATTTTCCTTAGACAATCTATTTATTTCTTTTATTAATACAGTTTTAACCTTATTCTCAGCCTTCAATATTCCCCTATAGTCAGCCCTTGTCTTAAATATTGTTCTGAATTCTTTATCATAGTTATACAATGCGTCATAAATATCATAATCCCCAATTATTATTACTTTAGTATTAATTGGCATAGGTACCGGTTTTAAACTACTTAAAGTAAATAGTTCTATATATCCTCTGTTGTAATCTAAGTCTACTTTTTCCGATATTATAGCTCTTTTCAAATAATAATAAGACTGAGAATTACTAAGTAGACTACTGGCTCTAAGAATTAGACATCCCCCATTAGCTCTTACATAACTACCTGCTCTTATTGATTTCACTGTAGACACATATATATTATTATGATTTTCATAATCTATAGATCCAAAGAGGTTAGATACACTAGGATCTTCTTCAAAGATTACTGGTGGATACTCAATATCTGAATTATCAACAATTACATTTACATCATATTTATATATAATGTCTCTTATAGCTTCTTCATCATCCTCATAACTTATAGAATAGTTTTCCTCAAGTTCGCCTTTAATCTCAGTAATTAAGTAATGAATATAATCCTTAGCCTCACTATCATCATTAAATTCTTCTTCTATTACTAAATTTAACTCTTCCATTTCTTCTTTAAAAAAGCTATCCATTATCTCTCTAATTCTATTTATTTCATCATTTTTCATATTTCTTAACTTTTCTAATATATCATTAGCATTTATCTTTAACTCATCAACTTTATTTAATATTTCAAATTTATCTTCTTCCTTAAGATTATCGAATTCATCCTCTGTCATTTCTTTTCCGTCAACTATAGGTATAAATGTAAATCCCTCCCCACTAGTTTTTATTTCAAAACCATACTCTTTAGAAAGTTTAATTAAATCTCCCACTATTTTGCTACGCCTATCTTTAATAGTACTAATAAGGTGTTCTTTTTCTTTATTATCTACGCCATTATAAAATTTAAATATACTTTCTGCATAAAACTCTTGAATCTTGTCTACTACCTTTTTAAGCTTATTTCCATATCCATTGTTAACAAACAAAGGAACAGGTTCCTTTACATTTCCTTTTATAACATAACATATATCCTTTGGTGGCTTTCCATCCGTCAATATATGTTTTACATAGCTAATAATATGTTTTACTCTATCCTTGCAAAATTCATCAACTAAGTAAATATTATATCCTTCCCCATTTAAAAGAAGTGAGGTTTTTATTTTATTATATGCATCCTTATATTGTGGCAATATAAATTCGCCTTCTATTTCTCTATCTTCAACAATTTCAAAATCGTACAAAACTTCACTGGGTTTTAAAACTCTTTTCATACTGTCCTCCCAAATAAAATCATTTAGTATATTAATATTCTTGTAAAAGGACTTTTGGAACAAAAACATAAAAATTCATATTATAATTTTTAAAAATTCATGATATATTTTTAAAAATTAAACATAAACTTGTTATAACAACTTAATTATTATATAATAATGATATTGTGTAATATTATACACTTGAATACAGTCAGATATTATACGTAGTTATTTATTCTTCATGTAAAGGAGTTATTCATATGGGATTCAAAGACAAATTATCACAAAGTTATTCTAATGCCTTTATAAATAGATATGGCGATAGAATAACACAAGTTCAAGGAAGGGCTTTATCTGTTAAAACAGAGGAAAAATCTTTTCTTGGAATTTTAAATACTATTATTGTTACTATTGTAGTAAAACAAGACAGTGCTAGAACTATAGCAACTTGTGTTTATAAGAAAAAGAGATGGTTTAAAAAACCAGAATTCATTCCTGTATCTCAAGGCCATTCTTTATTAATCCAAGGTTTGAAACCTGATTATTCTAAAAAGAAAAAGAAGAAAAAGAAAGTTAAGGACTACATAAGCATAATGAACGTTATGAACCTTACTAATAAGAGAGACTTAGTTCCTGTTGAAGGTGGTCAAAAGAAGATACAGAGAGTAAGACAAGATAGAAGATTTAAATAAGTAATGAAGCTCCCTTGGTTGGGGCGTAATTGGAAAACTTAACTTTTTAGTTAGCACAGGATACTATTTGTATCCTGTGTTTTTTGACATACCTATAAAAAAGATGTACAATTCTAAATTGGTAGTACCAATTTAGAAAGGGATGTTTATATGAAGTATTTTCGTCAATTTGGAATTATTTTGGCAGTAACTTTTATTGGAGAAATATTAAAATATATTATTCCATTACCTATTCCTGCTAGTATATATGGTTTAATTCTCATGCTTATAATTTTAAAAACAAAAATAATTTCCCTTGAACAAGTGAAGGAAACTGGAACTTTTTTAATAGAAATTATGCCTCTTATGTTTATACCAGCAGCAGTTGGCTTATTAGTTTCTTGGGACGTACTAAAGGATATTTATATTCCTGTTATTATAATAACTATTTTAACCACAGTTATTGTAATGATAGTGACAGGTAAAGTTACCCAGTTTATGATTAAGCTAGAGAGGATGAATAAAAATTGAAGGATTTATTATGCAATTCAGCATTTTTCGGAGTAGTGGTCAGTATTCTAGGCTATGAAATAGGGTTGTTTTTAAAAAAGAAATTTAATAATGGGATCTTTAATCCCTTACTTATTTCAATTCTTTTTGTAATGGCAGCTTTAGTTATTTTTAAAGTAGATTTTGAAAGTTACAATAATGGAGCAAAATATTTAAGCTATTTACTAACTCCTGCAACAGTATGTCTAGCAATCCCTCTATATGAACAACTGGATTTATTAAAAAACAATTTTAAAGCTATTATAATAGGAATTTTTTCAGGAGTAGCAGCTAGTCTTATAAGTGTATTTTTATTCGCTTTGCTTTTTCAGTTTACCCATGAGCAGTATGTAACCTTGCTTCCAAAATCCATTACCACAGCTATAGGAATGGGGATTTCAGAAGAGCTGAATGGAATTGTTACAATTACAGTAGCTGTCATTATTGTAACTGGTATTATTGGTAATATCCTTGCTGAAGTTATTTGTAAGGTATTTCATATCCATGAACCAATTGCTAAGGGAATTGCCATCGGAACCTCTTCCCATGCCATAGGAACTGCAAAGGCAATGGAAATTGGAGAAATAGAGGGTGCTATGAGTGGTCTTGCAATAGCAGTGGCAGGTTTATTCACAGTAATTGGTGCCTCCATCTTTGCTAATCTTTTATAATTGGGCTCTGCTTAAAATTACAGTGATATATTTGTACAAGCTATTAAATTCTCTCAAACATATATGACTTTAACAAGCTATAAGCATATAAATAGCCAAGGTATCTACAGTGATATGCTTCCCTTATGGCAGACAGTTTAAATAACAAAACTGTTTATTATAAGGATGAACATATCAGAAAGTACCTTGGCTATTTTTTTACTTAAAATATTCTTAATTTCTGTTTCCTACAAAAGTAGCAATGCTATTAATAAAGGATATTATTCCAGAGAAAAATACAATGATTGCCCACTGTCCAATACCTATAGACATGGTATGGAATATACCTTGTAACATAGGAACATATATTACTAATAAAAGTGCTGTCACTGAAATAATAACAGAACCCAATAAATACATATTGGTAAATGGATTGATTTCAAAGAGAGAATACTTTTCACTTCTACATTCAAATACGTGAATTAACTGTGAGCAAATTAAAGTTCCAAGGGCTAAAGTTCTACATACTCCTAATCCATATCCATAATACTTACCCGCTAAGAATGCAAGAACTGTACAAACACCAATTAATGCACCTCTAATTAATATCTTTTCTTTTAATCCCCTTGCAAAAACACTTTCGCCTTTTTTTCTTGGCTTTTCATACATTATATTTTTATTTGGTGGGTCTACTCCAAGAGCTATAGCTGGAAGTCCATCAGTAACTAAATTTACAAATAAAATTTGAATTGGAAGCAGTGGTACTTCTAAGTAAAACAATGAAGCTAAGAACATAGTCAATACTTCACCTAAGTTACAAGATAATAGATATCTTATAAATTTTCTAATATTATCATAAATAACTCTACCTTCTTCTACTGCAGTTACAATAGTAGCAAAGTTATCATCTAATAATATCATGGATGCAGCTTCCTTCGTTACATCTGTTCCTGAAATTCCCATAGCTATTCCAATGTCAGCTTCTTTAATAGCAGGGGCATCATTAACTCCATCCCCAGTCATAGCTACAATATTACCCCTACTTTTAAAAGCTTTTACTATTCTTAATTTATGTTTAGGGCTAACCCTTGCAAATATTCTATAATCGTCTATGGATTTTTCAAGTTCTTTATCATTTATTCTATCAAGTTCAGCTCCTGTAATTACTTCCTTGCTTTCATTACATATATTTAGATCTTTTCCTATGGCAAAGGCTGTATTTTTGTGGTCACCTGTAATCATAACCGGTCTTATTCCTGCAACCCTGCATTTTAAAACTGCATCCTTTACTTCTTTTCTTGGTGGATCTATAATTCCAGCCACCCCTACAAAAATTAAACCATTTTCCACCTTGTCTCCCTTAATTAAGTTATTCTCTTTATATGCACCTGCAATGCATCTAAGAGCTCTAAAGGACATATCATCAATAAGCTTTTCTACACTTCTTCTATAAGGTATAGTTAATGGCTCTACCCTTCCATTTACTAATATATGTGAACATCTATCAAGTACTCGCTCTGGAGCTCCTTTAACATAACATACATCCTTCTTAGTAGTTACGTCCTTCACAATTACTGTCATCATTTTTCTTGTAGAATCAAAGGGGATATCAAAAATCCTCTCTACTTTACTATTAAATCCTTCTATTTCAGAAACCTTTTTAAAGAAGCCTTTTATTAGAGCAGTCTCTGTTGGGTCTCCCATTAAAGCCTTTTCCATGGAATTAGAAGAATAATTATAGTTACAATCATTACAATATACAAATATCTTTTTTAAAATATCATGGTCAAAACTTTTATCTTCATCAATATCATGAATTTTTCCATTATGAAGAAGTGCTGTTACCGTCATTCTATTTTCTGTTAAAGTTCCTGTTTTATCACTACATATTACAGAGGTACATCCTAGAGTTTCCACCGCTGGTAACTTTCTTACTAGGGCATTTCTCTTAAGCATTCTTGATACTCCTAAAGCAAGGGCCACAGTTACTATAGCTGATAACCCTTCTGGAATAGCAGCAACGGCTAAACTAACCCCAGATAAAAACATGTCATAGACATTTTCACCTCTATAAATACCTAAAAAGGTTACCACCGCACATATAGTTAAGCAAAGAACTACAAGTACCTTTCCAAGGGAATTTAATCTTTCCTTTAATGGAGATGGTTCATCTTCTATAGAGTGAAGCATATGAGCTATTCTACCCATTTCTGTATTCATTCCAGTTCCATATACCTTTGCTTTTCCCCTACCTGTCAATACGATAGTTCCCATATATATATTATTATCACTATCCTCTGGATTCTTGTGCACTCCTACGGATTCACCAGTTAGAAGAGATTCATCCATCATAAGATTATTTCCTTCAACTAAAATACTATCAGCAGGTATCCTATCCCCACTTTCTAATATAACCAAATCTCCTGGTACTAAATATATGGAATTAATAACTTCAATTTTTCCATCCCTTATTACCTTAGCAGTAGGTGAGGATAATTTTTTTAACTGTTCTAAGGATTTTTCAGTTTTATATTCTTGTACAAAACCTAAAATTCCATTCATTACTATAATTATTAGAATAGTTATAGCATCTGCTTTATCCCCCATAAAACCCGATATAACAGTTGCCACCATTAGTATCCAAATAATCAAATCATTAAATTGTGATAAGAATATTTTTATAGGTGACACTTTTTTCTTACTCTGTAACTCATTTAGTCCGTATTCTTTCAGCCTATCTTCTATTTCATTGGTAGATAGCCCTCTATATTCTTTAGCACTCACATTTTTTCCCCCTTACAATTTTTTTATTTATAGTTAGAAATAATCTATCATTAAAATATATGTACCATCCTACCAGTATATGAAAACTTTAACTTTACATAAGGTAAATAAACCTTTAAAATACTAAATATAAATAAGAATAGATATTATAAAGGAAGGTTATTCATGGTAAATAAAGTATACATAACAGGTCATAGAAATCCTGACTCTGATTCTATTTGTGCAGCCATTGCTTATTCAGAGTTTAAAAATAAAACCCAACGAATCAATGCAATTCCAATTAGACTAGGGGAAATTAGTAGAGAAACTCAATTTATCCTAGATTACTTTGGAGTTCAGCCACCACAGCTTGTTCAAACTGTAAAACCTCAAATTATAGATTTAAAAATAGATACAGTAGCTCCTATTGCTTCAGACATATCCTTAAAAATGGCTTGGTCTATAATGAAGCAAAAAAACATTAAAACTCTCCCAGTTATATATCCTAATGAAAAATTAGCTGGAATTGTATCTGTATCAAATCTGGCAGCTAGTTATCTAGACATTTGGGATAATTATGTTTTAGCTAAAAGTAAAACAAGTCTAAGTAACATTTTAGAAACTCTATCAGCTAAAATTGTTTACTTATCAGATGAAAACTTAGAACTTAAGGGGAAAGTTGTAGTTTCTATGATGGAACCAAATGATAGAAATTTAATAGAAGCGGAAGATATTTGCATCTGTGGAGACCGTGAGTTAGTTCAAGAATTTGTATTAGATTGTAATGCTAGATTAATGATAATCACTAATAATACAAATCCCTCTGAAAAAATTATTGACCTAGCTAAAGAAAAAGGATGCACTATAATCACTACTCCTTATGACTCTTTTACTGCTGCTAGACTAATACCTCAAAGTATTCCTATAGAATACGTAATGACTAAAAATAATTTAATTACCTTCTCTACTAGTGACTTCATTGAGGAGATTAAAGATATTATGCTAGAAACTAGATATAGAAGTTATCCAGTTTTAGATGAAGATGGTTCCGTGGTTGGAAGCATTTCTAGATATCATTTAATAACCCAACAAAGAAAGAAAGTAATTTTAGTGGATCATAACGAAAAGACCCAGTCTGTAGACGGTCTTGAAGATGCAGACATTTTAGAAATTATCGACCACCATAGAATAGGAGATATTCAAACAGGTCAACCAATATACTTTAGAAATGAGCCTGTAGGAAGTACTTCTACCATTGTTGCTAATATTTTCTTTGAAAATGGAATTAGACCATCTAAGAAAGTAGCTGGATTATTATGTGGCGCTATTATTTCCGATACTCTACTATTAAAATCTCCAACAGCAACTATTGTAGACGAAATCATACTAAAGAGATTAGCTGAAATAGCAAGTATAGATATAGAAAAATTTGCTCAAGAGATGTTTAAAGCTGGAACTTCATTAGAAGGAAAAAGCTCAAAGGAACTTTTATACCAAGATTTCAAAATCTTTAATATGGGTAATTTTAAAGTAGGTGTTGGACAAATAACAACTACTTATATGGATGGATTTACTCCACTAATTAATGATTTAAAAACTGTAATGAATGAAAAAGCAAGTCAAGGAAAGTTTGACCTAATTATTCTTATGGTTACTGACATATTTAAAAGTTCTTCTTTATTCATTGTGTGTGGCGAACACAAAGAAGTATTCTCAAGAGCCTTTAACATTAAGTTAAACAATGGAACAGCATATATTGACCAGGTAGTTTCTAGAAAGAAACAAGTTATTCCACCTCTTACAGAGGTTATAAACCAAATTAAGTAATTCTTTAGCTCTAAAGGAGGCTGTCCCTAAAGACAGCCTCCTTTTGTTTACTGTACCACTAATTTTAGAATTGATCCCTTATTAATAATATAAATCCAAAATATAACAAAGAAAATAAAACACACTCCATATATCACAGTTAAAAAATCCTTAACACATAAATCATCAATCTTTCCTTGATACACCCCATAACTTTTTAGATAATGTACCCCCTTATCTTCTATGTAGTAAAAATTAACTGATTCAATATATGCAGCAAAAATATAAATGTTTAAAAGTGGATTAGTAAATAGATTTTTTAAAAAATCCCCCTTGAAATTAATTTTAAAGGTTTTATTTCTAATAATATAGACAATATATAAGAACATTCCACCTATTAGAGTTGGAATAATATTTAACACATTTAATATACCATTAATAAACTTTAGACTCTCATCGTCACTGATATAATATATTAATGTATATATTACTCCCCCTCCATTACCTATGATTAGAATATAAATTAAGGGTGCTAAAAAACCACAAATCAATGATTTGCTAATTAAGGATAAAGTATTGTAAAACTCCTTTTTTTCAGTGGATTTTTTAATTACTGTTTTTCTTTCACTATTGCTTATCTCAATAACGAAGAAAGCTACAATAGCATTAATAATCTCCCTATTAGATATAAGACTTATAATTACCCCTATGGTAGGTATAAGTATAAAGTATACCCATTGTAAAACTACTTTGCTTCTTATTTTAGCACTAAATTTCTCATTGACTTTTATTGCTAATCTATGTCTATCAAACTTCCAAAATAATATACTTAGCAAACATCCAAATAAATATCCTACCCCATAATATCACCCCTTCTATTTAAAATTTATCCTTTGTTAATGTTATATTATATGTTTAAAGATATAAAAAAAGAATGAAAAACTATGTCTTTCATTCTTTTCTATTTCCATTACTATCTTAAGTTATTTATCATTCCCCACATATCATCTGCAGTTTTTAATGCAGAGGAGCTTAATTGAAAAGCTCTTTGGGCTACAATCATGTCAGTCATCTCAGTAGACATATCTACATTAGAGTTTTCCGTAAACCCTTGATAAATCTCTCTCTCTGTAGTCTCCATTACAGTAGCTCCTTCTATTGGAACAAATAAGCTTTGTCCTGCAGAAATAAAATCTGTATCACCTATGGTCTTATAAGTTTTAATATCTCCAACTTTTATAGAGTTTCCATCATTATCTAAGGATAAAGCCCCATTTGCATCTATAGAAAACTTATCTTTAGCAAAGTTAATTGGACCCCCTGGCACATTTATCTCATTACCATTAGCATCAGTTATAGATAATCTATATCCATTATTATCTACTAAAATTCCTGAAGCATCCACTTTGAAGTTTCCATTTCTAGTGTAGGCTGCACTTCCATCTTGTTTATATACTTTAAAGAATCCTTCTCCATCTATAGCTAAATCTGTAGATATCTTTGTATTAGTTAAGCTTCCTTGAGTCTTTATTCTAACTTCATTAGTAGATTTAACCCCTGTACCAACATAAAGTTCAGTATTTGCATTCTTAGACCATGGTACTCCTAGTCTCTCTAATGAACTGGTATAAAGGTCTTGGAATGTAGATGTTACTTTTTTATATCCAATAGTACCGGAATTTGCTATATTATTTGATACTAAGTCTAATTTATTCTGTTGTGCCTCCATTGCACTTCTATTGGTGTAAAACATACCGTACATAAACTCACTCCTCAAATTTTTCTTTCTCTATTAATTCTATCTAGCTTTACCTATTTCATTTACAGCCTTGTCCAAGGTAGAATCTAAAACCTTTAAAATAGTTGCATTACTTTCAAAGTTTCTCATAACAGTCATCATGTTACTAGTTTCTTGAACTACGCTAACATTAGATCCTTCAAGGGATTTATTAACTACATAAGGATTATTAACAAAGGTAGGATTAACTCCTTCATAAAGATTATATGTAAATTCATTTAGATTTTCATATTTACCTTGGTTATCCTTTGGAAAATTAACTACAGCTAATCTGCCAGCTTCTCGTCCATCCACAGATATATTCCCAATATTGTCTGCAGAAATACTTCCTTCACCTATATATATCGGTGCTAGTCCATTCCCACTCCTACTAAGTACCCTATCTCCATTAGAGGTCACTAAATATCCTGAAGTGTCTACAGCAAAATGACCATCTCTTGTATAATAATTTGTAGCTCCATTAGCGGTTTGTCTTTGAACTACAAAAAATCCTTCTCCCTGAAGGGCAAAATCAGTTGTTACTCCTGTATCCTTTATAGTTCCTTGTGAGAAATTAGTGGTTCGATCATTTATTTCTACTCCATTACTCATAGCTCCAATGGTTACTCTTTCATTGTTTTTTCCATCTTTATTAGAAATATATACCTCATCAAAACTCTTCATGGACAAAATCTGTGATTTATATCCTGTAGTGTTTATATTTGCTATATTATTCATAATAGCACTTTGATTTTTTTCACTGGTAATTATTCCTGAAGCTACTGTATACAATCCTCTAATCATTGTTTGCACCCGCCTTTATATCAATTTTGATCTGGTCTGGATAGGTCATTCCTAATTTTTTTGCTCTTATTTCAATTTCGCCATCGCTAAGTTTATAATCTATTTTTGCAGGGATACTAAAAAATATTCCTAGTATTATGCCAATGCCTATACCAAATAAAATTTTTCTATCACTTAAAACTTTAATAAACTTTTTTATTTTAAATATAATTCCTTTATTAATAAGACCTCACCCTTTCCTATATTCAGCCGTTGTGCTATGCCTTCTTCACTTAAGCCTTCAGCTAATAAGGCTTTTACCTCTTCTACTTTTAAGCTATTACCCTTTATATCTTTTTTAGGATTACTGTCTTCTTTTTCTTTTTTAGGATTACCGTCTTTTTCTTCTTCTTTTAAATCATCCATTAATTCATCCATATTTTCTCCTTGAAGAAGAATATCATCATCTAAGGAATCAATCTTATCTACCAAGGTATTTATGTACTCATCATTACTAATATTTTTATCTGAATCATCCCTTTTTTCTAATAATTCATTTTTAATAAATTCAGTATGATTTACTTTTTTTAAGTCATTTATTTCTCTTTGTAATTCTGTAATTGTTTTAGCAAACTCACTTCTTATTTCAACAAGTCTCATGTCTACTTCATCTATATTAGATTCTGCATCTATCATAGCTTTACTAAAGTTATTTTCTTCTCTCATTATAGCCCTTATATTTGTAGCAATTAAAGCCACTCCAATAACAATTAATAAAATATACATATTCTCACCTATCTTCTATGATTTAATATCATATTGGAGTTTCTCAATTTCTTTCCTTAAATTTAAAATAGCTCTACTATGAAGTTGACAAACTCTTGATTCTGATACTTCTAACACTGCTCCTACTTGTTTTAAAGTAAGTTTTTCAAAGTAGTATAGATTTAGTATAAGTCTATCTCTTTCCTTTAGATTATCCAGGCCTCTCCTCAAGTATTCTAGCATTTCTTTTTCTTCCAAAGACTTTTGTGGAGAAGGACTTTTAGTATCCTCTATAGAATTGATTAAAGACATTTCCTCATCATCACCAAATAAAATAGTTTCTAAGGACATCATTGAAATATAGTTTACATAACCTTGTATATCTGTAAGCTCCTTTAAACTTATTTCCATTCTTTCAGCTACTTCAATATCTTTTGGTTCTCTGTAAAGTTTATTTTGTAATTCTTCCACTACCTTATTGTATCTATTAAGCTTATCGATGGCTCTTTTTGATATAGGACTATTTTTTCGTATTTCATCTATAATACTTCCATTTATTCTTATGGCAGCATAGGTGGAAAATTTCATACCCTTAGTGTCATCATACTTATTTATAGCATCCATAAGCCCAATCATTCCATAACTTATTAAGTCTTCATATTCAACATATTTATTTTTTCCTACGATAATCTTGGAAGCAATATACTTTACAAGAGGTATATTTTTTTTAATTATTTCTTCTCTAACATCTACATCACAAGCTACAGACACATCATTTCCCTCCTACTTTGTTTTCATTAACTTTCTCATATTCTTAAAAATAAATTGTATTATGTTTTCTCTTACTTTAGCATCAATATATTGAAATTTTACTCCATATACATATTCATTTTTATTTTGTGTTTCATCTCTAACTATTTTACCTAATGCTAATACATCCTCATTACTAATCTTAGTATTCAACATGACTAGTTGTCCTATATTAAGACTTTCCTTTACCTTTATTCTAATACCACCACCACTTAAATCTAAAGTTTGTCCTTCCCTATAATCGCAGTTTTCAATATCCCTAAGGACACTTTCATTATACTTATCTATTGGTGAATATTTCATCGCATTTATAAAGGGCAATCTTACATAGTCTCTTCTTTGTACCTTCTGCAATTCACTTTCTCTTTCCAATGTAATCAAGGCTATTTTATCAAATTTTCTCCCTTTCACCTTAGCCTGAAAATTATATATATTACCTTTTCCATCATTATAATTACACTTAACTGTGTCTCCAGTACTTAAGGGATAACTTATGCCATTTAGTATAGGTGTAGCTATAGCTATATATATACCATCTTCATCAATATCTTGAATTTTTGATTTTGCTAATTCTCGATTTTTTGTGTAAATCTCTATTTTATTATTGATTTCCATCATATTATTAGCTTTCATACTCTCCTCCTATGAAAAAATATTAAGCATTTTTTTAAATATACCCTGGATGCTATTGCCCTTATTATAAGATATACCTTCTAACTCCTTTGCAATAGACTCAATGTTTTCACTTACTTCACTTTTAGGGAAAGACAATACCACAGGTCTTTGCATCCTGACAGCTTGCACTAATTTTTTATCTTCAGCGATGTTTCCTAAATGCACTAGATTAGCTCCTAGAAATCTATTTGCTGAACTATTAAGTCTATTAAAAGTATCATTTCCTTCTTCCTTACTTAAAACCTTATTAACAATAATTTTTGCTCTATTTTTCACATTATGATTACATATGGTTTTTAATAAGCTATATGCATCCGTTAATGCTGTTGGTTCCGGAGTAGTCACAATAAAAACTTCATGACTACACTCTATAAAAGCCATAACTGTTCTATTTATACCCGCTCCTGTATCAATTAATATATAGTCAAAATCTTTTATTTCTCCTAACTTATTAATCAAAACTTCTCTTTGCGACCTATTTAAGTCATCTAATCTAGAAAGTCCTGTGCCTCCACATAAAATTTTTATACCTAAAGGTCCATTTATTACTACCTCATTAACAGATTTATTATTTAATATTATATCAAAAATGGTATATCTAGGTATAGTCCCTATTAAAACATCTACATTGCCCATACCTAAATCTGCATCTAGTACTAAGACCTTTTTCCCTAGTTTTTTAAGAGAAATTGCTAAATTAATTACCATGTTACTCTTACCTACCCCTCCCTTACCGGAAGTTATGGTAAAGATTTTAGTATTATTATTGCTTTCTTCCATAGTATCTTGCTTTTCAAATACCATTTGTCTTAATCTTGAAGCCTGGTCTAACATATACTATTTTCCCCTAACACCAATTTTATTATCTCATCCTCCAATGGTACCTTTATATCATCTGGTACATTCTGGCCTACAGTGATAAATTTAATAGGAACCTGAGTCCTTCTACATATATTTAGTATGGAACCATAAGTTGAAGTCTCATCTAACTTAGTTAGTATTAGTCCCTTGTATTTTATATTAGAAAATCCATTAGCTATGATGTCCATGTCACCACTCTTAGTAGTAGCACTGACTACTAAATAAGCATTATCAACCTTAGCCCTATCTAGAAAAGCCTTAAGTTCTAATACTTGCATAGTATTTTTACTACTCCTACCAGTAGTATCTAATAAAATCACATCACAGTCTTTCATTGAGTTTATTGCTTCTTCCATCTCAGCTAATGAAAATACCACTTTAAAATCAATATTCATAATATCTGCATAGGTTTTTAACTGTTCTACTGCTCCTATTCTATAGGTGTCTACAGTAATTAAACCTACCTTTTTCTTTTTGACAAGAGCTAGCTCCCCTGCTAGCTTTGCTATAGTTGTAGTTTTTCCTACTCCTGTAGGACCCACTAAAGCTATAGTTCCATTTATTTCACTAGAATCTATTTTTATAGTAGCGCCAAGTTCCTCTTTAATTCCATTCATGATTTCATCAATGGAATACACTTGTTTATTTATTTTTATAGTTTCTATTAATTCTTCAACTATATCTTTAGATATATCTAATTCTCTAAGTCTTTCCTTGGCCTCTTTAAAATAAATTTCACTATTATTAGCCTTTTCTTGTTGCAACTCACTTTCTTCTTTGTTTTTGTTATCTAATTCTTCTAATTTAATTTCCTCATTTATAGAATTATTGCTTTGAGTAGAAAAATAGGAATTTATAAGACTCTTCATTGTTTCAACTTCTTGTCTTAGCTCCAATTCATCATTTTTCACTATATCTACTGGTAAAATACTCTTACTGTTTATTTCTTTATCATCCCAACTTAAATCATTAGATTTAGATTCAACAGCTGCGGTTATCTCCACTACTTTAGGAGAAAACAACCCTTTAATACCAGGCTTTCTTATAGCTCTCTGACTTATAATTACAGCATCTTTTCCTAACTCCTTACCTATCTTACTTAATGCTTCCTTCATGGTAGAAGCTACATATTTCTTTATAATCATTAGATAGATACAACTCCTTCGGTCCTTATCTCTACATCATTAGGTATTTCATTTAAAGATAACACTACAATGCTTGGAAATACCATTTCTATAAGCTTTCTAAAAGCTGGTCTAATTCTTGGAGAAACTAGAATTATAGGTATATTAGTTGGAAAGTGGGTACTTTCTAACATTACCTTAATACTATTAAATATTTCTGTTGTAATATCTGGATTTATTGCTGGGAAAGAACCCTGCATAGATTTTTGAATATTACTTCCTATTAGTTTTTCTATATCTGGAGATATGGTTACTGCTGTAATTCTATGTTCATCATCCACTAGATCATTGCAAATAGTTCTACTTAGTGAAAATCTCACATATTCCGTTAACATTTCAATATCCTTAGTATTTCGCGAATTATCAGCAAGACATTCTAATATAGTTACCATGTCTTTTATAGATACCTTCTCTTTTAAAAGTCCTTGTAAAACCTTTTGAATTTCTCCTATGGTCATAAGGTCTGGTACAAGTTCCTCTACCACAGTAGGATACTTTTCCTTTACAGAATCTAAAATAACTTTAGTTTCTTGACGCCCAAGAAGTTCATAAGAATGAGCTTTAATAGTTTCTGTAAGATGAGTAACCATAACTGTAGTTGGATCTACCACAGTAAGTCCCTTTATCTCTGCATCTTCTCTTTGATCCTTATTTATCCATAGAGCTTCTATTCCAAAGGTAGGCTCTATGGTCTTTATTCCTTGGATATTTATATCTTCTCCAGAAGGATTCATACATAGAAACATGCTTGGCATTATGTCCGCTCTAGCTATCACTGTTCCTCTTATCTTTATTACATATTCATTATTTCTAATTTGCAGATTGTCTCTAATTCTAATAGGTTGAACCACAATTCCCATCTCTATAGCACATTGTCTTCTCACTGATGAGATTCTCTGTAACAAATCTCCTCCTGAGGATTCATCAGCCATAGGAATAAGCCCATAGCCTATTTCTACCTCTAATGGCTCAACAGAAATTAAATTCATCACATTTTCTGGCTCTCTACTCTCACTCTCTACAATTTCCTTTTCTTCTATTTCTATCTTTTGCTTAGCTTGTTGCTTTTCGTCCTTATACATTAGGTAAGCACTTGTTCCAGCTGCTGCAGATAGAGCAAAGAATACTAGCATAGGCATCCCTGGAATTAATCCAAGAATAAATAGTACTAGAGATGCAATTGCTATAACTACTGGGAATGCTGTCAATTGTGATGAAACCTGTTTTCCAAAGTTATCATCACTTCCTGAACGAGTAACTAATATACCTGAAGCTGTAGAAATTAACAGTGCAGGTAATTGACTTACAAGTCCATCTCCTATGGTGAGTTGTGTAAACTTAGCAGCAGCCTCACCTATACTCATATCCATCATTACTGCCCCTATAACAATACCACCTAAAATATTTATTATAGTAATTATAATACCTGCTATGGCATCACCTTTAACAAATTTAGATGCACCATCCATAGCTCCATAAAAATCTGCTTCCCTTTGAAGGTCAAGTCTCTTTTTCCTAGCATCTTCTTCTGTAATCATTCCTGCATTTAAATCTGCATCTATACTCATCTGTTTTCCTGGCATAGCATCTAAGGTGAATCTTGCTGAAACCTCAGATACTCTTCCAGCACCACTAGTTATAACTAAAAACTGTATAATAACAATAATTAAAAATATTATTATTCCAACAAAATAGTTACCACCAATTACGAACTCTCCAAAAGCCTGCACTATCTTTCCTGCATCTGCTTGTCCTAGAATTAGTCTAGTAGATGATACATTTAGTGCTAACCTAAATAGAGTAGTTACAAGTAATAATGTTGGAAATACTGATAATTGCAATACATTTGTAGTAAACATTGTAAGTAACATTATAATTATAGATATTGAAATATTAATGGCAAAGAAAAAATCAAGTATTTCTGGGGGCAATGGTATAATTATCATTAGTACAATAAGAATTACCCCAAATGCTACTATTATATCTAAGTTATTCTTAATACTAAATCCCTTATCTTTAAGCATAATTATCATCCTTTTTTACGTTATTTCTTCATTTTATAAACTAATACTAATATTTCTGCCACTGCTTTATACATATCAAAGGGGATTTCCTTATCTAAATCCACTTCTTTGAACATGAGTCTAGCTAATGGTTTATTTTCTATAATTGGTACATTATTTTCAATAGCCTTTTCCTTAATCTTTAACGCCACATACTCACTGCCCTTTGCCACAACTATTGGTGCTTTTCCACTATTTTCTTCATATTTCAAAGCCACCGCAATGTGAGTTGGGTTTGTAATTACAACAGTAGCATCTGGTACTGATTGCATCATTCTTCTCATAGCCATTTCTCTTTGCTTTTGTTTTCTTTTTCCCTTAACTATAGGGTCTCCTTCTTGTTGTTTATATTCTTCCTTTATCTCTTGTTTAGTCATTTTTAAATCCTTATTATGTTGGAATTTCTGATATAAAAAATCTATGCACCCTATTATTAATAAGGCTATCCCAACTTTAACAAAAACATTAATTATTAAACTAGCCAATTCTGTAAGTATTGTTCCTGTTTTAAGATTTCCAAAGTTTAAAAGACTATAGTAATTATCTATAACAAACTTATATCCTATATATCCTACAATAGAAACAATACCTAAATTTTTTACTAAATCCACTAAGGATCTTATAGAAAACATTCTTTTAAATCCACTTATAGGATTTAGTTTGCTAAACTTAGGTTTTAATGGATCTCCAGTATATATAAAACCCGTTTGAATTATTGATCCAATTACGCCTATAACCATAATAGGAACTGCCACTGGTATAAATATTTTAAATATATCTATGAATACCTTTATTAAAAGTCCTACTAAACTCTCTTGGCTTAATTGAAAATTTAAGTAGCTCCCTAGATACTTTGTCATACTGGAGCTTAATACCTTTAGCACAAAGCTACTTAAGATAGCTATAACTAAAGTAGCTGCTAAAAGAGTTAAGGCAGAAGATAATTCCTTACTTTTAGCTACTTGACCTTTTTTCTTAGCATCTTGAAGCTTTTTAGGAGTAGGTTTTTCCGTTTTATCTCCACTATCATTAGATGCGGAAATTAATATAAAGGGCATCATAGTGAATATTTCCGAGAATATATGTTTAATAGCACCAAAATTTGAAGCTATAATTTTCATAATTAAAGGAATAGAAATTACAAAGGTTGCAAGTCCAACAAAAATCTTGATTGGCATTCCTAGTATCATAGCATTAAGCTGAGGCATAACTCTTGATACCAAGCCCAATACAATTTCCGTCATAAGTATTATAAGCATTATTGGCACTGCAATCTTAATCCCAATAGTAAAAAATTCAAATACAACTTGAATAATATATCCTAAAATTTCTTTATTAAAGGTTACAGTCCCTACAGGAACTGAAGTAAAACTATCTATAAGACACTGCACTAAAATAAGATGTCCATCAACTAACATAAATACAGCAAGACAAATCCAGTACATCAACCTTCCCATTACTGATATGTTTTCACCTGCAACTGGGTCAAATAGGCTCATCATAGAAAAGCCCATGGAAAAATCCATAATTTGTCCTGCCATTTGTACAACACTAAACAGTAAATTTACTATATATCCTAGACATATTCCTATAATTACTTCTTTACCTATAAGCACTATTAAAACAAATATATTACTTATTTCTGGTAATGCTTCAGTACTGATTATGGGAGATAAAATCATGGATATAATAAGTCCTACACCAATCTTTGCTATATTTGGTGTTCCTGTTGGGAAAAAGGTTGGCACTGTAAAAATCAAGGATGTTATCCTCATAAACACCATTAAAAAAGCTATAAACATTAAAATATCTACCAACGTTATCCCACCTAAGCTCCTATATTAGAAATTATTGAAAAAATTCTTTGAGTAAAACCTATCACTGTGTTTCCTATAAATGTGGCAGTAATTATTCCCACTATTGCCACAGCTATTATTTTAGGTACAAAGGTTAAAGTTTGTTCTTGTATCTGAGTTGTGGCTTGAAATATACTTATCAAAAGACCTACTGCCGTAGCTGTAAGTAGTATTGGTCCTGCTGCCATTAAAGCTGTCTTCACCATATCCTGTAATATTGCAACCACCATAGTTTGTGTCATATTACATCACCTCTCTAAAATCCTAGTATTAAGGATTGACTTAACAAATTCCATCCATCTACTAATACAAATAAAAGTAATTTAAATGGCAGAGAAATCATAGCTGGCGGTAACATAAACATACCCATAGACATAAGAACACTAGCTGTTACAATGTCCACCAATATAAATGGTATAAATAACAAAAATCCTATTTCAAAGGCTGTTCTTAACTCACTTATAACAAAGGCTGGTACAATTGTATAAAGTGGAACATCATCATAATTATAAGTTTCCTTACCATCTGCATCCTTTTCTACTTTAACAGCGTCCTCTACCTTTCCAGCTTCAAGAAACAACTTTAAATCTTTTACTCTAGTTTGCTTTAACATAAATTCCCTCACGGGCTTTATCCCTTTATCTATAGCAACATCCATTGTTATTTCTTCCTTCATATAAGGCTGAACTGCCTTTTCATTAATTTCTGAAAAGGTAGGTGCCATTACAAAGAAAGTTAAAAATAAGGACAACCCAACAATTATTTGTTTTGGCAGTGATGTAGCTCCTATAGCACTCTTAAAGAAAGAAAGCACTGTTACAATTCTTATAAATCCTGTGGTCATTATAAGGATTGATGGAAGTATTGTAAGTACTGTTAGTACTAATAATAATTTTATATTGTCCACATATTCAGTAGGAGTTTTTGCATCCCCATCACCAAAGGATATATTTATATCTGGAATTGGCATGGTATCTCCAGTAGCATAAGCTACTTTACTACTAATTGAAATAACACAAAACACCAGTAGTATTAGCGTTATGGGTTTTATAAACTTTTTTAGATCAAATTTTTTCATATGTATTATCCCTTTATTCCTAAAATAATATTTTACTTTCTCCATTTAAGATACTTGTCTTTAAAAATTTGTTTTAACTCACTACTATTCTTAAATTTAATCATTTCAATTTCTTTATAATCTTCCCCTGCAACTTCTTCTACAATTTCTATTTTTCCTTGAGCTGAAGTTACTAAATAAAATTTATCTCTTATCTTTACAATGAGAAGAGAGTTATCCTTACTAATGGTTAGTCTCTCTACTACTCTCATTGTAGATTTTCTGTTTATGTGACTATATTTCTCAACAGTCTTCCCTAGCCAAAGAATCAATCCTATAACTAAGGGAAAAAATATTACAAGTTTTAATAAGGTTAAAATCAATTGACTATCCATAGGTCACCTATTGAACAATTATATCTGTGAAGTAAATATTGGTTATCTTACCACTATTTAAAAGTTCATTTGCCTTTACGATTATCTCTTCTTTTAATAAATCGTCTCCCTCTGTTTTGAAATCCGTAGATTTCTTAGCTCTTAATACCTTATTTATACAGTCTCTTATTTGTGGAATCTTTGCTGTAAGTTCTTCTTGCAGCTCCTCATTCTCTAAATTTGATCCTAAGGAAATTTTCACCTTTACAAATTTAGATTTTCCTTCATCACTTAAATGCACTAAGAACTCTTCTAAATTTAATGTAGTTTCCTTTTCTACTACATTACTTTCACTAGTGCCATTGCTATTTTTACCTACCTGCTTTGTTGCAACGGTATATCCAACAAATACAGCTCCACTTATAAGTGCAAATATTACTATAGCGGTTACTATAACTAGAACCAATTTAGAACTTCCGCCCTTTTCTTTTTCTAAATCATTGCCTTTGCTATTTTTTTTGTTCATTTTACTGCTCCTTTACATTAGTTACAACTATAATATTAACTCTTCTATTTTTAGCTCTGCCTTCATCCGTATCATTTTTAGCTATAGGTCTATACTCACCACATCCCTGAGCTGAAAACCTTTGAGGATTTAAAATCTTTTTACTATCTAGAAAATAATCCAATACGCTTAATGCTCTTTCGGAAGATAGGTGCCAGTTATTTGGCATAGCTGGTGTATTAATTGGTACATTATCTGTATGACCTTCAATTATAATTTTATTATCTACCTTTCCAATTAAATCACTAACCTTATCTAGTACATTTTTACTTTCCGACCTTAGTTCTGCCTTACCAGTATCAAAAAGCACGGAATCCTTCATCTGGATATTAAGACCTTTTTCATCTTCATATATTTGAACATCATTCTCTAAATCATTTTCCTTAATGTAAGTTAGTACATCCTCTAAAATTTCCAAGTCTTCATTTTCTTGAATATCTTCAACTGTAATCTCTGGTTTCCCAACTATAGGTACATCTCCACTACTTGAATTAAATTCAAGTATGGACCTATCAGCCTTACCACTAAAAGCACTTTGCATGGCTACAGCTATCTGCTGAAATTTTTGTGAGTCTATAGTTGATAGTGAATAAAGTAAAACAAAGAAGGTTAATAGCAAAGTAACAGTATCTGCATAAGTAGCTAACCACCCATCAGTTTTTATCTCTTTCTTGGCCATAATTATTCACCTACTCTCCTTGATTAACACTACTTAAATACTTTACTCTATCCTCTGGTGATAAATATACTATCATTTTATCTTCAATTACCCTTGGGTTTACTCCTGATTGTATAGAAAGTACTCCTTCAATCATCATTTCCATTTGGTTTACTTCTTTAGACGTTTTATAATTTAGCTTTCCTGCTATAGGAAGTACAACTAAGTTAGCAAGCATTGAACCATAAAAAGTTGTAATAAGAGCCTTACCCATACCTGATGCTAAGTTGTCTGCATCTGATAGGTTAGCAAGCATTTGTATAAGTCCAATCAATGTTCCAATCATACCCATTGCTGGAGCATATGCTCCCCAAGTTGTGAACATAGATGCTGCATCTTCATGTCTTTTTTCTAATTCTTTAATTTCTAAAGTCATAATTTCTCTAATAGATTCAGGCTCAATACCGTCAACTATCATATTTAAGCCTTTTTTAACAAACTCGTTATTAATCTCTTGTATATCTTCTTCTAAAGAAAGTAGTCCATCTCTTCTAGCTTTTTTAGATAAATTAACAAATAGTGCAATATTATCTACCTTAGATGTTCCATCTTCTTTGAAAGCTTGTGCTGCAACCTTGATAAATCTTTTTATTTCATTCATTGGATAAGACATTAAAAGTGCACCGAAGGACCCTCCTACTGTTATAGCTAAGGATGGTACATCAAAGAATAGCTTTAACGATCCTCCATTTAGCATTCCATAAAATACAAGAACAATTGCAATCACAAAACCTATAGCTGTTAACATATCATTCTTCTTCATTGCTTTCCTCCAACCGTACATTTGCCCAGTATTTTCGTCTAAACTCTATAACCTTATCAACTATTTCTTTAGAACTTTCTTTAACTAAATACTTTTTTCCATTGACTAAGGTAATTACTGTCTCTGGGATTTCTTCAATTTTTTCAATGTGATTACTATTAAGAATAAATTTGTTTCCATTTAACGGATTAACCTCTATCATATTCTCCTATACCTCCTATGATATAGTAAATTTACTTAAGCTAAGATCAATATAAGCACCGTCTTAGCCTAAGGAAAATCACATTTACATATTTAAATAGATTATCTTTTTAAATTTACAAGTTCTTGTAATATTTCATCTGCAGTTGTGATGATTTTACCGCAAGCTTGGAAAGAACGAGTTGCAACTATCATATCTGTAAACTGTGCAGATAAATCAACATTTGACATCTCTAAGAATCCATTTAAAACTTGTCCATAAGCTTTACCATTGTCTTCTCTTCCACCTAAAGCAGCTTTATCAGTATATTTACCAACTCTAGCTAATGGATTTCCTGAGTTTGCTGAAGGAGAATACATATTATTTCCCTTTTGCTCAAGACCTTCATTGTTGGTAAATGACGCCATGGCAACTTGTCCAAGAACAGTAGTACTACCATCAGCAAGGACAGCCTTAATTAATCCATCATTTTCTATAGAGAAACCTTGAATTCTAACATCTTCTCTTCTTCCTGTTGGCTTACCATCAGCACCAACTTCTGGATTCCCATCTTTATCAGTTACCAGCTTAGAAACAGTCTCTGGTATTTTAAGTGCTACTAATTCATTTTGGTTAGCATTTAAGTTTTCAGATTCTCCATCTACATAATTAACTATTCCACCTAATGGAGATGTTGCTGTTCCATCACTTATAGCATAACCCATAATTCTATATCCATTAGAATTCAGAAGATTTCCCTTACTATCTACCTTAAATGAACCATCTCTTGTATAAAAACTCTCTAAAGTTGTAGATTCCATACTTTGATCTGGATTAACTGTTATTGTTCCATTTTCTTTTCCTTTAGCTACTATAAAATATCCTGTTCCATCTACAGCTACATCATAAGGTCTTCCTGTTGGTTGCAGACTTCCTTGAGCCATATTTGTTACTATACTTTGTATAGAAACTCCCATACCAACTCTAGAAGGGTTAACTCCTCCTAAGTTTAATCCTGGACCTGATGCTCCCTTATAACTTTGATACATACTATCTTGAAAAGTAACTGAAGATGATTTAAAGGAAGTAGTTCCTGAGTTAGCCACGTTATTTCCTATTACATCTAACTTTTTTTGATTTGCTCCTAAACCTGATATCCCTGAGTACATTGAATTTAGCATATTATACTATCCCTCCGATTCTCTATTTTTTAATATAATTTTATTAACCTTTTACTCCAATTACAGAGTCAAATAAGTAATCTCTAATTTCTATTTTTCCATCAACTTCAACTTCAACCTTAAGCTTGATGCCTTCTGCATCTCTATATACTTCTAGAACTTTCCCCGTAATACTCTTAGGCTTTACTGGCTTTTCTTCTTCCTTGCCATCTTCCTTAGGCTTTTCTACAGATGTATCTGCTGGTAGTGCTATTTCAACAATTTTACCCATCAATGTTACTGCATTAGAGAAGGTTAAGTTATCCATATTTGGATCTCCTGAATCAATGACATCTGTAACTTGACTATATTCATAATCTGTATACTTTCCATCTACACCTTCCACAGTAACATAAACGTCTCCCTTATGTTTATACACAGCTCTAACTACGCCACACTGAGGTACTCCATTAGCATCTAAGGCATCTAAAGCTACAAATTTTCCAGTTAGTCCTTGTGCAGAAGAAAGAGTCATTGTAGAATTTAATGAACTCATCTGTTCAAGGGTTGTAAACTGAGCTAACTGTGAGACGTAGGCAGTAGTATCTTGTGATTGAGTTGGATCCTGATTAGAAAGCTCAGCAGCTAATATTTTAAAGAAAGAATTTTTGTCAAGTTCTGCCCCTGGTTTTACAATAGGTGTACCATTTTTAGTTTTGTTTCCTTCAACCCAAGGTGCTGTTGTATTATTAGTTGATATTGCCATTTCATCATCTCCTAAACTAGTAAATCTATTTCATTAGAGGCTTTCACATTAGCTTCAGGTATAACATCCTCTTCAACTATATTAACCTCTGAACCTTGTCTACCCTTTTCACCACTTCTTTGTCCACCATTTTCATATGCTTTGCCTTGGTTGTTTCCATGAGCATAATAGGTAGTATCCTCTTCATAAAGTCCTATATCTACTGATTGTATTTTTATGTTGTTTCCATTTAACTTTTCATTTATGTCCTTAAGTCCTAAAGCTAACATCTCTACAGTTTCCTTTGATGTAGCCTTAATCATTGCCTTTAAAGCACCTTGTTCCATACTTACAGATATGGATATTTCACCTAACTCTTTAGGATAAATCTTTACAGTTAAATCCTTAACCCCATTTTTATCCATGTATGATAAAGCTTTTATCACATCATTATTAAGATCACTCTTTGTAATAGCTATAGGCTTTTCACTAGATACTTCTCCTGATTTTTGTACACTATTTTCAAAGTATGACATAAAATCAGCAGCTCTTGTAACCTTTGAATCCTTCTCTTCACCATTAATTACTTTATTCAAAATAGCTGTTTCCTTTGAAAACTTACTATCTTTACTACTACTTTCTTCATTATCTTCTACTCTAGCTACTACACTATTTTTTTCTATAACATTAGCTTCCAGTTCTATTCTTCTAGGTATATTTAAAGGCTCCTCTTCTTTCTTAGCATCTTTCATTGAAATTATTTTTTGTAACTGACTTATTAGATCATCATTATCTATACCTTCTTCTGCTGTTAATAGTTTCATAAGACTTTCACTACTATTGTCTAGCTCAGTAATATCTTCATTAATTAAAGTTAATAACTCTGTAAGTTTATTTTTCATGTCACTATTAATTGATGCTTCCCTTAATAATTCTAATAGGCCATTTGCCTTTTTTTCACTTCCTAAAAGGTCTAATAAAGGTTGTAGTTCCACTTTACCTTCATTTCCACTGATAAGATCAGAAGAAACCATTTCAGCCTTAGAAGTATCCTCCTTATTCAAAAGAGCTATTATTAGATTTATTAGTGACTGCATATCTTCTGAGGTACTTAGCTTTTCATCTTCATGAACTTCCTCAGAGCTCAATATGTAATCCTTCGAAGGCTCTTTAACTTTTTCTTGCTTAATAGAATTTACTGATTTAGTTTTAGAGCTTTCATTATCTGTACTGTAGTTTTTAAGTTCCTTGGAAAATTCCTTATTAGAATATCCTTTATTTCCTTCAGACTTTTTAACTTTATCACTAGTACTACTACCTTTATACAGGTCATTTCCAACACTAAATTGTGCCATTTCCATCAAATTTATCGCCTCCCACACTCACGTATAAATCCATAAAGTGCAAATTCATCATTTTGAATTTGTTCTATTCGATTTTCTTCTTTTATAAATGCTGCCTGATCCTTATCTTTTAATATGCCTACAATCTTTTTATTTACTTGAGCAGTAACTAATTCTTTCCTAGTGAGCTTCACTCTTTCTTCATCAGTTTTAAGCTTTTCTTGTGTAATATCAATAGTACTATTTAATAGATTTAAATAATGATGTTGAATTTTTCTTTCAGTTACACTCATGTTATTATTCACAGTAGAGTATCTTTGGAAGCTATCCTCTAGACTTTTAAGTTCTTCTTCTACCCTATTCTTTTCCCTTAGGGCCTCCATAAAAACTATTTTCTTACCATCTTCTTCTTTTTCTCTTAAGTCCAATAACCTTTGTAATTTAAATTTATAAGTTTGTCCCAAAATTTACACCACCTTTATTTAAACATATTAATAAGCATGTCTTTACTAGCTTCAATTTCGCAACCTTCTTTTATTTCTTGAGTTAAAAATCCATTTATACTATCTATATACTCAATGGCCATATCTATTTTAGAATTACTTCCCTTTACATAAGCTCCTAGATTTATTAAATCTTCTGCTTCTTTATAAGAGGCCATTAAATCTCTAGCAAGTGAGGCAGCCTTTATATGAATTTCCTCTGCAATTTCTGGCATAAGTCTAGATACGCTTTTAAGTACATCTATGGCTGGATAATGATTTTTAGTAGCTAACTCACGGCTTAAGACAATATGTCCATCTAAAATACCTCTTACCGCATCTGCAATTGGTTCATTAAAGTCATCTCCATCAACAAGGACGGTATAAAAAGCTGTAATAGATCCTTTATCAGACATACCACTACGCTCAAGAAGTTTAGGTAACATTGCAAAAACCGAAGGAGTATATCCTTTAGTAGCTGGAGGCTCTCCTATAGCAAGACCAATTTCCCTTTGTGCCATAGCAAAACGTGTTACTGAATCCATCATAAGAATAACCTTTAATCCTTTATCTCTAAAGTATTCCGCTATGGCTGTAGCAGTAAATGCACCCTTTAGCCTAACAAGAGCCGGTTGATCAGATGTAGCACATACTACTACAGATTTCTTTAACCCTTCTGGACCTAGATCTTTTTCTATAAAATCTAAAACCTCTCTACCTCTTTCTCCTATTAAGGATATTACATTTACATCAGCCTTAGCTTCTCTAGCAATCATTCCCAAAGTAGTACTTTTTCCTACCCCTGAACCAGCAAAAATACCAATCCTTTGTCCTTCACCACAAGTAAGAAATCCATCAATGGCTCTTACCCCTGTAGGAAGAACTTCTTTAATCCTTCTTCTCTTCAATGGGTCTGGTGGCATAGCTTCCAAGGGATAATTCTTATAAAGGGACAATTCCTTTTCATCTAAAGGATTTCCAATTCCATCTAAAACTCTTCCTAAAAGTTCATCTGAACACTTTATACTGAGTTGCTTTCCTGTCCTCTCGACTCTGCATCCAGGAGAAATACCTATTAAGTTTCCAAGGGGCATAAGAATTAAATTTCCATCTTTAAAACCTACCACTTCACATACTATAGATTTATTTTCCTCATTATATATGTGGAAAATTTCCCCTACAAAACCCTTAACTCCTTTTACTTCAATGGTAAGGCCTATTATGTTTTTAACTACGCCTTCCATATGATTAAAATTTGTTTTACTAATACTTTTTTCAATGTCTCCTATATTCAAATTAATCATAATACCATCTTCCTCTATGCTTCCATGAGAATTTCCTTTAGTTTCTCTATGCTCCCCTTAATAGTAAAGGTGGTTTTTCCATCATCCTTTTCCACAACTAAGGTTCCATACTCTAAATAATTATCCTGTAAAACCACTACTTCTCCTCTGATGCCCATACTATGCTTGAATTCTTCTATCTTTGTCTCTATTTCTTCTAAATAGTTAGGTGCTACCCTTATAATTATCATCTTGGCATTTTTCTCTTCTGATAGGATGTTGAAAAGTAATCCATTTAGTGCTTCCTTACTTTCAAGCTCCTTTTTAAGCATATTTTCTACGGCATTTACAATAATTTTTCTAATGCCCATTTCCTTAGACTTAAGAAATTTATCATACTCTTCCTTAGCTTGATAAAGAATAAAATTTGCATTTTGAATTATTTCTTCACCTTTTTTTACTCCTTCATCATAAGCCTCGTCATAGCCTTCTTTATAACCAATACTATGGCCTTCTTCATAACCCTTATTAAATCCATCTTCCTTGGCTTCATATAGGATCTCTTCTACTTTTTCCTTTGCATTTGCAAGAATGGTTTCCCCTTCTTTATGGGCATTTTCAACTATTTCTTCACCCTTTTTCTTTAGTTTTAGATACTCCTCCATACTCCTAGGATTAGTATCCTCAAGATCTATAGTCTCCTCTACTATTGGAGCTGGCTCTATATAAAAGTCTGTATCTATTGCCTTGGTTCCACTTTCACATACATTAACACTTTTTATTACCCTATAAGATGAGTGCATCGTCTCCACCTCTTACAATTGTTATTTCTCCAGCTTCATCTAGTCTTCTAATTAAAGCAACAATTTTTTGTTGAGCTTTTTCAACATCCATAAGTCTTACAGGTCCTAAGAATTCCATATCTTCTTTCAATGTAGCTGCTGCACGTTTTGAAAGGTTTCTTGATATAGTTTCTATTACTTGTTCTGAAGTACCCTTTAGAGCCATACATAGCTCCTTATTATCAACCTCACGTAAAATTCTTTGAATTTCCACATCATTGATAGTAATAATATCCTCAAATACAAACATAGATTCCTTAACTTTATCTGCAAGTTCCATATCTTCCCTTTCAAGACCTTCTGTAATGTTTTTCTCTGTAGTCCTATCAACTTGGTTAAGTATATTAACTAAAGATTGAACTCCTCCTATAACACTACTTTCACTAGTAACCACTGAAGATAACTTACTATTTAATACCTCTTCAATTTCCTTCACTACCACCGGATATATATTACTCATAGTAGCAACTCTAAAAGCAACTTCACTCTGTAATTCAGATGGAAGTGCAGACATTATCTGTCCCGCTTTGTCCGGCTGTAGATGACAAAGTATTAATGCTATAGTCTGAGGATGTTCTCCTGAAATTACATTCATAAGCTGAGTTGCATCAGCTTTTCTAGCAATAGAAAAAGGTCTAAACTGCTGTGAAAACTCTGTAACTCTCTCTAAAATATCGTTGGCCTTTTGAGTTCCTAAAGCTTTAGATAAAACGCTTCTAGCATACTCTACTCCGCCTTCAAGAATATAATCCTTAGCCTTATTTAATTCCATAAATTCATCTAAAACAGCTTGTCTGTCTTCAGCTCTAACCGATGACATATTAGCAATCTCATAAGTTATCTTTTGTATATCTCTTTCATTTAATCTTTTTATTATTGCTGCAGATGCATCTGGTCCCAAAGAGATAAATAATATTGCTGCCTTTTGAATACCTGTAAATTTTTCTGTTTTAGCCATTACTATCTCCCTTCTTCATCAGTCATCCATGATTTTATAATATCCGCTACCTGTTCAGGTTTCTTTTCTGCATATTTTTTAACTTCTTTCATGATCTTTTCTCTTTCAGTTTCCGCTTCTAAATCTAAATCTTTGTATAAATCCGCCACTGTTTCTAAAGTTTCATCTCCTATAACTACATCTAGTCCTTCTATAGCCTCTTCATCTTCTTCATCATCTTCTTTTCTCTTACTTCTAATAATAGAAACAACTACAATAATAAGTATAAGTGCTATAACTGCTCCTACTCCTAAAGCAATAAGCTTAATCCTTCTAGATTTTGCTTCTGCTTCCTTCATAGCCTTAATTTCTTCTTCAGCTTGTGTTTTATAATCATCATTAAAGGCTAAACTTTCAACTGAAATTCCATCACCTCGTGCCTCATTAAAACCAATGGCATCAGATACTAAACTTTTTATAGTATTCTTAGTTGCATTATCTATATCTCCATTCACAACTACAGATGTTGTAATTCTCTCTAATTGACCTGGTGCCTTCACAACTGTTTCTTCACTCTTAGTATTATTAAAATTTCTTGTTTCTTCCGAATAGCCTGCTTTTTCAGTATCTTTTTCTGCATCTTGCTCATTAGTCATATTATTATCCACAGTACTTCCTGAAGTATTTTCAGTACCCTTACTATTGTCTTTAATAATATGCTCACTTACTACTGCGGATCCCTTTGGATCATATGTAACATTATTCTGCTTTACAGCGTCAAAATTGAGCTGTGCATTTACAGATACTTTTACATTATCTTTATATATTGGTTCTAATACATTTAAGATTTTCTTCTCATATTCTTTCTCAACTTTTTTAGTTGAATCAATTTGATTTTCTGTACTAGTAGCCTGGGTTCCTTTTTCATTATCAAACAAACCCTCCGTTAATAACTTTAGATTGTCTGATACTATTGTAACGTCTTCCTTATCTAAGTTTTCCACACTACCTGTTACTAAGTGTACAATAGCTTTAACTTGCTCTGGTGAAAGTTCATTTCCTGGCACTAACTTTACCGTTACTGAAGCACTAGCAGGAGTTGGTTTAGTTACAAAGGCTGAGTTGTTTGGTAAAACTAAATTTACTTTTGCAGCCTCAACTTCTTCAAAACCCTTTATAGTTCTTTCAAGTTCTCCAGAAAGTGCTCTTTGATACATTATTCTTGATTCTTCATCTGTAGCCCCAATGCTACCTTCATCAAAAAGTTCAAAGCCTTGGCTTCCTTCTGTTATTTGAACCTCTGATAGCATTTCCATTCTCAGTTTATCTACTTGAGACTTTTCAACTAAGATGGAATTTCCTTCTATTTTATACTTAGTTCCTTTGCCCTCTAAATTGGCTATAATCTTTCCTGAATCTTGGGAATCCATATTTGAAAATAAAACTGTATACTTTGGTTTAAGTGATACATAAAGTAGTGTTCCTATTGCTATAAAAGTCACCACCGCAATTATCACTAAAGCTATCTTTCTAGTTTTCGACATGGAATTCCACTTATCTTTTATCTTCTTCATTAGCTCCGATAGCTTACTCATCTAATCCTTACCCCCATTATACTTGCATATTATTAAATTCCTTATAAGCATCAACTAGCTTATTTCTTATTTGAATAGCAAGCTCTAGGGACATAGATGCCTCTTCTGTAGCTAATACTACTTCATGGATACTTTTCTCTCCTGCAATATATCCTGTTACATTATTATCTGCTTCAACTTGTAGATCGTTGACCTTTTGCAATTCATCCTTTATAACAGCTGCAAATCCTGTGCCACTTGAAGCGCTATTCTCTTCAGTATCCTTTTCTTTTACCCCATAAATTTCCCTTAGCTCATTTTGAAAAATTGTTGCATTTGGTATGTAATTGTTCATCATAAAGTACTACTCCCATCTTTTATTTACCTATTTCTAAAGTTTTTAAAAACATACTTTTTTGTGCATTCATTGCATTGACATTGGCTTCATAAGCTCTACTTGATGCTATTAGCTCCACCATTTCATTGGAGATATTTACATTTGGCATAGTTACAAATCCCTCTTCATCTGCATCTGGATGACTTGGATTATACACCTTAATAAGTTCTGATTCATCATCTACAATGCCAACTGCTTTAACCCCATTTAACTTGTCCTCTACTTTTCCATTGCTTTTATTGTAGGCTTCCTTTAAGTTCTCTTGAAACATAGCAATCTTTCTTACATAAGGCTTTCCATCTTTTCCTCTTGTAGTTCCTGCATTAACAATATTAGAAGAGATAGTATCCATTCTTAATCTTTCTGCAGTAAGACCACTAGCTGAAATTCTCATTCCTCTAAATGCCTCCACTTTTAGTTCCCTCCTTTTATAACTCTACTTGTACTATTTAGCTTTCCACTGGCAAATCTAACTAAAGATTCATACATCATAGTATTAGCAGCTTGACTTGTCATTTCTGTTTCAATATCCACGTTATTACCATCTTCTCGCATAGATGCACTGTCATCTCTTTTAACTTGTACATCTTTGTTCCCAATGCCTATATGTCTTTCATTTGTAGTTTTCAAATTACCATTTGCTTTTGATTCTTCCATCACTTGTTCAAAGGGAACATAATATCTCTTATAGTTTTTTATATTTACATTTGCAATATTATTAGCAATAACTTTATTAGCCTCAACAGTTACATTCATAGATTTTTTTAGCAATCCATATACTTGATTTTGTGACATTTTATACCTCCATTTTCCATAAAAACATACTTGATGTTTATAAATTAGACATAAATACTTAAATCCCTTCTTTTTTTTGTTAGACCTACGAATTTTTTTTTATTTTTTATGCTTTAATCTTACGTTAAATAGAAATAAGTCTATAAACTTAATTATAAGTAAAATATAGTATGGTAAATATTGAATAATAATGGTTACATGTTATTTTATGTAAAATACTCTTTAAAAACATGAAACTAAGTAATTGTTTACAATTCAGTATATTTTACAAAATCCTTTGTAATTTTTTACAATAAATTGTAAAATTTATATAATAAAAAGCTACTCAAAAAGAGTAGCTTTTAATTACAACAAGGTTAAAATAAAAATATTATTTACTTCTATAATACCTAAAACAAAAAGTATACTTACTCTTTGGCAACTGGCTGGCATCCCCTTAGGCTTAGCCCCTATAGCTTTGCGTCACTAACTTTCGTTAGTTTTGCCTATTTAGTTTTTTCACATATCTGCATTATATACTATATTTTTCTTCCATTCAACCTTTTAAACTGAAAATTTTTACTTTTTACTTAAAATTCCCTATTTGCTACATGAAATTTCTTTTCTCTACCTATTAGGATATACATTGCTCAATATTTGTAGAATATCCTGTGGAAATTCATTGCTTTGAGCCATCATAGCCATACCTGATTCCACTAAAATTGAGTTTTTAGCATATTCAACCATTTCTAGTGCTATATCAGTACCAGTAATTTCACCTTCTGCCCCTTCTACCTTACCTGCTATTTCACTGGTATAATCTGCAGTAGACTCCATTCTATTACTTAGAGCTCCATACTTTCCTCTTCCAGAACTCAGCTTATCTATAGCATCATCTAAGCGTTTTAATCCATCATTCATATTCTCTACACTTATTTTATTGCTACCATCAGCATTCACAAGTCCTAGTCCTGTAGATGTTAAATTATATGTTGGCAGTTTAGTTACATAATCACTAGTTGCTCCAATAAGTAGATCCACTGTATCACCTGGATTATTTTTATCAGCTAACAGCTTTACACCATTCATCTCCGTATTATTTGCAGTATAAGTTATATGTTCTAAATTTTGATCTATTTCCTTTTGAATAACTGCTCTATCTTCCGGTGTAGTTGCTCCTCCAGCTTGAACCATAAGTTCTCTAGCCCTTTGCAAGGATTCACTTATACTTTGCATACCACCATCCATGGTTTGCATAAGACTTACACTATCTTGAATATTTCTAGTGGCCATTTGAAGACCTCTAATCTCTAACTTCAACTTATCACTCTTAGCCTTAGCATTAGGATCATCTCTATAGGTCTGTATCTTATTACCTGAACTAATACTACCATAAGCCTTAGACTGAGCTACTAAATTTTTAGTATAGCTATTAAATATCCTCATAGCGGACATATTTCTACTTAATCTCATTATCTCACTCCTCACAAAAATTATCACAAATTCCCACGAATTCCCACGAATTCCCACGAATTTCCATGGGGTCAGACCCCCAGGAAATTTTTCCCTTGGGGTCTGACCCCGTGGAATAAAGTTCCATTTATTCAAACTATGTTGACAACTAAATCCATTTTACTTATCGTCACTTTTTATTAATTACTTTATGATTAGCAAAAGCATTAACATCTATTTTTAACCATTAATGCTTTTCCGTTCTTTCACAAGTGCCTGTGACCAGATTTAATTGAAAAAATTACCACGGGGTCAGACCCCGTGGAATTTTTTTCCTTGGGGTCTGACCCCAAGGAATATTTATACTGTAAATTTATTGATAATACCTTGTAGTTCATCTATAATATTTACCAATCCTTCACTACCATTGGCTATTTCTTCGATACTTGCTGATTGTTCTTCTATAGCTGCTGAAGCTTCCTCAGTTCCTGCTGCATTTTCTTCTGCTATTGCCGATAAATTTTGCATTAGTTCTACTAGTTTTTCTTTATTTTCATTCATCTTTTCTGATGATTCATTAAGCTTATCTATAACATTATTAGTTATTTCTATAGAATTTGATATTCTATGAAATTTTTCTTCAGTTTTTTCTACACTTTCAGATTGGGAATCAATTATCCCTTTTACTACTTTCATTCTATTTACTGCATTTTCAGATTTTAATTTTAACTCTTCTATTACAGTTTTAATTTCTCCTGTAAAATTATTAGATTCTTCAGCAAGTTTTCTTATCTCTTCTGCTACTACGGCAAAACCTCTTCCATGCTCGCCTGCTCTTGCTGCTTCAATAGCTGCATTCAAAGCAAGTAGATTTGTTTGTTCTGATATAGATTGAATCATTGTACTTGCCTTTTCAATCTTTTCTGCACTTACGTTATTACTTATTATAATTTCATACACCTGTTTAGAAGCATTATTACTTTCTCCCGTTTTTAATACCAAATCTTTTAATATAATAAAACCTTCTTCTTTTTCCTTTTCTATATCCTTTGCAGCGTTATTTAATTCCTCTGTATATTCTTTATTCTCTTCTAGTAAACTACCCATTTCTTCTACACTTAAAGCCGCTTCTCCTGTATCTTGAGCTTGGCTACTTGCTCCACTAGCTATATTTTCTATAGTTCTTGATATCTCTTCAGAAGCTATGGCTGATTGCTCCGCTGTTGCTGTTAGTTCCTGGGAAGTTGCCACTACCTTTTCTGCACCTTCTGAAGTTTTTATAACAAAGTCTCTTACATTGTCCTCCATAACCTTAAGAGAATTTGACATAACACCTATTTCATCTTTTCTCTTTATATATTTTATAGCGCTTCCATTTTCATCAAGTTTAAAGTCTAAGTTTGACTGTTTTTTTATAGTATTAGTTAAAGCAACTATAGGTTTTGTAATTGATACTCCTAAGCCATAGCTTATAGCAACAGATATAAGCAGTCCAATAACAATTACTATAACTACTGATTTTATGGTAGATAATACCCCATTATTATATATATTCAAAATAGATTCTATAGATTTACCAACATAATAAATACCTATGACTTCATTATTATCACCAAAAATAGGTGCATACTTTGTCATATACTTTTCGCCTAAAATATCAGCTTCTCCAAAGTATTCATTACCCTTTGAAATCTCTTCATAGGCTTTACCACCAGCATCCAATTTTGTTCCAATAATTCGTTCCCCTTTATCATCTCTAATTGTAGTCAAAACTCTCACATAATCCTCACCAGACTTAGCAAAGACAGTGGCAAGTATATCCATACCTTCTGTCAATTCGTCAATATACTCATGGTCACCATCAATGGGCTTACCATTAGAGTCTATAAGTTTCCCATAATCATTAAGACTTAATGTACCAAACTGTTCCTTAAGATAAATATCTAGCATACTATACCCGGAATCTATTGTTTCCTCGAATTGTTTGTTTATAATATTTTTAGTAACACTAAATGACTTAAAAAGTCCCATAAACATCATAGACAACGAAATTATTATAATAATAGTAAGAATAATAGTAGTTATTTTCCATTTTAAACTTTTCATAAATTTAATCTCCTCTGTCACAAAATTTTAGCAATATATAATTAAAATTAATAATATTATCGATATTTATTATAATAACTTTATGGGTTTTTATAAACTTCATGACGTTTAAAAAGCATTAACAGCTATTCTTAGCCATTAATGCTTTTTACAATTATCTATTTACAAAAATAATTCTGGTTCTTTTCTATGTATGAAATTGATTTCTAATTCTTCTTTATGCTTTAAATATCCCCTGTCATCAAAATACTTTGCTTCTACAGGACATTTTTTAATACATGCACAACATTTAATACAAATTCCATTAACTTTAGTCACATCATAAAGGTCAATAGTGCCCATGGGACAAACACTAGCACAAAATTTACAATCTATACAACTATCCTTAGTTTTGGGCTTCACCTTTCTTATATCAATAGGCTCTCCCTTTTCATCCCTAGGCATATAATAATTTCTATAAAGCTTTTGTCCTTTTATTAATAGAACCTGTCCACCTTCTTCAGCAACAATTTTACTATATATTTCATCAGCAAATCTTCTACCTATATCCATATCCTTTTCATCAGGTCTATTCTTAGCCAAGGTTTTAGAAAAAGAATGTTGTCCTATAAATGCAGCCCCTGAAATAACCTGAAAACCATCTAGTTCTAATATATCCCTTAACTCTATTAAAGCATCATCATAATTTCTATTTCCATAAACCACTACTGCAATAGCCAACGCACCATTACCTTTAATAGAATTTAAATACTTTAAAAGCACATTAGGTACTCGCCCTGCATAAACTGGAACTCCCACAATAACAATATCATCTTTTGAAAAAGATACAGATTTCTCCCTTATCTTTGGTAAAGTAAAATCAATATTATTTATGCTTTCCTTTAAGTTCATAGCTTCTGAAATTCCTTTTGTTATACTAGATACTACCTTCTTAGTTGTATCTGTAGCACTAAAATATAAAGTATTTAGTTTATAATGCAAAATAGCCTCCCCCCTAGCAAATCTTTACCTAAACTTCTATTCCATCCTGTATTCTCATGAAAAACTTAGTTGAACTTACACTTTATTCATTATACTGAATTTGCCTAATTCCTATTTTCTCCTCTCTTAAAATTGAAATTATTCTTTCAGAAGCTTTTCCATCTCCATAAATATTTTCAACATATTCTACTTTTTTAGAATTCATAACATTATAATAAATCATATCTTCTTCTGATAATGTATTAAGTTTATAATTTACTAATTCTCTCCAACTTGTATCTGGCATTACTACGCATGCCTCTTTACCCAAAAAATAGGATTCTTTTTGATATCCACCACTATCTGTTACTACTTTATAGCAATATTCTGTTAATCCCATTAATTTCAAATAGTCTACTGGTTCTATTATCTTTAGGTTTGATATTAAGTCTTCCAATCCAAATTCTTTTATTCTTTTTTTAGTCCTTGGGTGAATAGGTAAGACTACCTGTATTTCCTTAGAAACTTTATTAACTTCTTTTAATATTTTCTCCAGTTTTTTGTGTACATCTACATTAAAATCTCTATGTAAAGTCATCATAATATACTCATTTTTTTTAAGATTTAATTCTTCCAGTATAGAATAATCAAATCTAGGTTTCATTTTTAAAAATATATCATACATAACATCACCAGTAAAATACACATTATTTATTATTCCTTCATTTTTTAGATTTTCTACCCCTAAATAGCTTGGCGAAAACAAATAACTAGATATCCTATCTGTTAATACTCTATTAGTTTCTTCAGGCATATCTCTGGGTTCTTGTCTAAGCCCTGCTTCAACATGTGCTATATGAATCTTTAGTTTAGACGCTGCAATTGCTCCTGCTAATGTAGAATTTGTATCTCCATACAATAAAACAATATCTGGTTTTTCTATTAACATTATTTTTTCTAATTCAATCAGCATTTTTCCTGTCATCTCACCATGACTTGATGCTTCAATTCCAAGATTATATTTTGGCTTTTTAATATTTAGAACATCAAAAAAAATTCCTGACATATTACTGTCATAATGTTGACCAGTATGTACAACAATTTCATCTATATCACTGAATTTATTTATTTCATTTTGTACAATTGCTTCTTTAACAAATTGAGGTCTAGCACCTATTATAGATAAAATTTTCATATATCATACTCCTATCTTTTTTAATAGATTCATTCTATTTAGTATACTTCTACTAAATCAACTTACTATTTTATACCTCTCTTATTTTAATTAATGCAGTATTTCAATTATATTTAATGTCATCTAACTACCTTAATCTTTTAATTCTCTATTGTATTTAATAAATATGCTTGTCTTTTTCTAATATAAAAATCAGGATATGATTTTCTTAATCATATCCTAATTTTTTTTGAAATTCATATATATTTCAGACTTCTACTTTTTATTTGACCTACTCTACATAATATTTTCTAGTAAAAATGAAAAATCCTCTATTCAATTTAATCATTTATTATCTAATAAAAATGTGTTATTACATTTTTAACATTTCGCTTAACTTATACTATTCGTCTTAGCAACAACTTTTCCTTTTATTAAAAAAATCTTATTCATTCCTCCAACTGAAAAACTTAATATCTCTTTAAACTCTACGTATTCTTTATATCTTTCAATAATTTCTTGTTTAGAATTAAACCATCTAACATGACCATCAGAATAAAAATTAGGCACTGAAAATAAAATTGTAGACCCTTCCCTAATTCTACTTAATATTTTCAAATCTCCATCCACATGCTCTAAAACTTCAAAAATAATAACAGTATTATATTTTTCATTAAACAAAGTTGTAGTATAAGCATTATCTATATTAAATAAATTTCTATTCTTATCATTTCTTATTTTAGCATATTTAATTGCTTCTTGACTAAAATCTATTCCTCTATATTCTTCTATCCCATTATCAAATAATAATTTAGCAAATTGGCCAGGTCCACATCCAATATCTACTATATTCGGTTTATCTATTGTCTTTATTATCTCTAATGCTTTAAGCCAAATTTCATAATAATGAGTTTCACTATAATGTTTAAAATAAGTTTCGTTCCAGCCTCCACTTTGGTATGCTATATTATAAAAGTCACTATTTTCTTCTTTATAATGTTGTTTTAACCAACTATTTTTCTCTTTACATTCACTAGATAAAAAACAATCCTCTTTAATTGTTTTTTCAAAAACATTAATTAATTTTTCAGCTAAACTTTTTCTTTCATATTCCCTTACGTCTTCTGTCATTTGAAATGTAGGTAATGTTCCATTTTCCCATTTACTATACATCTCTATTATATAGTCTTCAATTCCTTCAATATCATCAAATTCAAAATTCTTTCCTCTATTTGTTTTATCTATCAACTTTTCTACTAAACTTTCTTTAGGTGATAAAGACAATATAGGTTTACATAATCTCAAATATTCAAACACCTTACCTGTATAAACAGTTCTATTTTCATCTCCTTTGCCTATAACTAGAAGTAATAAATCAGAGCTAATTGCTAAATTAAGACTTTCTTCATGATTAAGATATCCTGTAATTTTAACTATATCATCTAAATCATTGTCAATAATATATTTTCTCCATTGTTTTTCATTTTCTATCCATGGAAATAATACATTTATTCTATCTTTAATTATCTTTCCACTTTTAATTAAATTTATAATTGCTTTAAGAAACGTCTCTGGAGTTCTTATCATATATAAAAGTCCATTATGTACAATCGTAAATTTCTCATTTTTTTCTTTTTTACTATTTAAATTATTAAAATCTTCTTCATCATATCCATTGGTAATTTCATGTACTTTCTTAGTTATAAGACCAAATATTTCTTCATAATTTTGTTTTGAAATTGAAGTTACTGTAATTATATCATCAGCTTGATTAACAATACTATTTTCCATAGCAAAATTAACCCTATATGCTATAGAACTTTTATTAAAATTTACATAAGAATTATTTGTCCATTCATCTCTAAAATCAGCAACCCACGGTTTATCATATTTTTGCTTTAAGTAATATCCAATAATGTGGTCAGAATATGGTCCAGATGTTGTGTATACCATGTCAATTTTTTCAAAATCCACTTTATCATCTATTTTATCTAAAACTTCTGCTGCCCATAGTATATAAGTATCTGGTTGGAATAATAATTGATTTAAATGTTCTTGGGATTTATTTAACTCCTTTATATATTCTTCCATTAACCCATTATCATTAACTATTCCAGAATATATCTGCACTAATTTATTCGCATAAGCTGTATCAACATTCACTCTTTCATCAATTCTTATTACTTCTATCTCTTCTGGTATTTCAGAAACTAATGTTTCATCTTTAAGAGGATACATTGTGTTACCTACTGTAACAACTATAGGTTCCCATCCAAAATCTCTAAGATATTTAACGAATTTTAGACTCCTTTGAACTCCAGAACCTCCTACTGGTGGGAATATATGAGCTATAAATAAAACTTTCTTTCTACTTATATATTCTTTCACCTCTTTAATTTTTTCCAATTCAGCTAACTTATTTCTAATACTTTCTTCTATTTCTCCATCTATTACTTTTAAAGCCTTAGTATAATATCTATAAGCTGTTATAAATTTTTCATTAGTTTCATATAAATAAGCTAAATTATATAGTATATCAAAATTAAAAGGGTTTACTTCTAGTCCTTCTTTTAATATCCTCTCTGCCTCATCTATATCCCTTTCCATTATAGCTATAACACCCTTAATAGAATAAATATCTATATCCTCACTAACAATATTTTCATATTGATTTAATAATTTCTTTGCGTCTACTATCAATCCTTGTTCTAATAAATTCTGAATTTCTTCTTTTACTTGATTTTTGTTTTCTTCTTGATCTTCTATCCTCTTAATACTTTCTTTTGTATTAACTAGTTCATTTTTTTCTTTATCTTCACTTTTTTTATTTTTTTCTTCTACCATTTTTTCTAACTCAACTAAAACTTCTTGCATTTTTTCTTTTATAAGTAATTCTTTTAACTCTTCTAGTCCTTTATAAGTAAAATTATCTGGATAAAAAATTGCTTCTATGTACTTCATTACTGCATCATTAACTTTTTTCTGTTTAACTAATATTCTAGCTATTTCAATATTAGATATATAACTCCCTATTCCCCTTTTAGAAATACTATTATTTATTTCTCCTATATCTATTGCTTTATTATAGCTTTCTATAGCCTTTATATATTTTTTATTTTTTTCAAACACTTTACCATAATAGTAGTAATAATCAGGATACCTTTTAATAGAATTATCCTCTTTTAATGCATCTAAATAATTTCTTAATTGTTTATAACTTTTTTCTCTATACAGACATTCTGCAAGATTTAATACTAAGCTATCATGATAAGTCTTTCTTCCCTTTTGTGAATATTTATTAGATTCTATGAAAGCATCAATAGCTTTACCATATTTGTTTTCACCCATATATGTTATCCCTAAGTTATACCACTGAAATCCATCTTCAGGATTTTTTTCAAGTTCATCCTTTATTATAGTTATATTTCTTTCTGTCTTTTTCTTCTTTATTACATTTTCATGCAAATATCCATAGTGTATTATTTTGCAAACTGATGTATCAAAAGTACTTAAAGATTTTAAAGGCTCTCCATTTAATGTTATTTGCTCATGTATTGCACCTATATATTTTGGATTATCATTTTTCAATAATCTAGGCATAACAGCAGAATATAATATATTGTCAATTCCTAAGAAGTTATACATTGGTATATTATATCCATCAACGTTTTCTTTATTTAACTGTTCAATTAATTTTACTTTATCAAATATAAATTTTTCATCTGCATCTAATATCAATATCCAGTCTCCATTAGCATTTTCTAACGACTTATTTCTTGCTTCGGAAAAATCATTTTTCCAAGGATGCTTTATTAATTTCACCTTATCTTTATAACTTTTTTCTATAATACTAATAGTATCATCAGTTGATCCTGTATCAACAATAATTGCTTCGTCTACCAAAGGTAATGCATTATCCAAACACTGCTTAATATATTTTTCTTCATCTTTAATAATCATACATAGACTTATTTTCAAATTTTACACCTACCTTTTATTATTTAAAAAAGGAACACCTAGGTGCTCCTTTTTAATTTAATTTCTTATCTAAGAAGTTGTAGTACTCCTTGTGGCTGTTGATTAGCTTGAGCAAGCATTGCTTGAGAAGCTTGTTGTAAAATATTATTTTTAGAGAAGTTCATCATTTCCTTAGCCATATCTACATCTCTTATTCTACTTTCTGCTGCTTGTAGGTTTTCAGATGAGTTATCTAGATTCTTAATTGTATGCTCTAATCTATTTTGATATGCTCCCAGTTTTGCTCTCTCTGTTGATACTCTATTTATAGCAGTATTAATTGTATCTATTGCATTATTGGCAGCTGTTTGGCTTCCAATAGTTACATCTGCTACTGCAACTGTTAAATTAGTAGCTTGCATTCCAGAAATATCTAATTTTATAGCTTGTCCTTTATCTGCTCCTATATGGAAAGTAAATGAAGTTGTAGCTTCGCTTAAAAGCCCTTTACCATTAAACTTAGTATTTTTAGCAATTCTATCAATTTCACTTTGTAACTCAGTAACTTCAGCCTGTAATGCAGTTCTATCTGTATCATCATCATTTGTATCATTAGCTGATTGTACTGCTAGCTCTCTCATTCTTTGAAGTATTGCATGGGTTTCATTTAATCCACCTTCTGCTGTTTGAATTAATGAAATTCCATCTTGAGCATTTCTAGAAGCTTGGTCTAGCCCTCTTACTTGTGCTCTCATTTTTTCAGAAATTGCAAGTCCTGCAGCATCATCTCCAGCTCTGTTTATTCTTAAACCTGAGCTTAACTTTTCCATAGCTTTTCCTGCTGCACTAGTGTTTATTCCCATTTGTCTATGAGAGTTCATTGCATTTAAATTGTGATTAATTATCATTTTTTATTCCTCCTTGATTTTTACCATGTGCTTCCTTGCACATTATTTTAATATTACAATTATTAGATTTGAATTACTAATTATCTAAGAAGTTGTAGTACTCCCTGTGGTTGTTGATTAGCTTGAGCAAGCATTGCTTGAGAAGCTTGTTGTAAAATATTATTTTTAGAGAAGTTCATCATTTCCTTAGCCATATCTACATCTCTTATTCTACTTTCTGCTGCTTGTAAGTTTTCAGATGAGTTATCTAAGTTTTTAATTGTATGTTCTAATCTATTTTGATATGCTCCAAATTTTGCTCTTTCTGTTGATACGGTATTTATAGCAGTATTTACAGTGTCTATTGCATTGTTAGCATCTGTTTGTGTATTGATCTTTAAAGCATTAACAGCTAAATCAGTAGCTTGCATACCATTTATTGTTAAAGTTATTGCCTGTCCCTTGTCAGCTCCAATGTGGAATTTAAAAGCAGTGTTATCTGCACTTATAAGAGCTTTACCATTAAATTTAGTATCTTTAGCTATTCTATCAACTTCTGTTAATAATTGATCTACTTCTGATTGAAGCGCAGCTCTATCTGTAGTTACATCATTTGTATCATTTGCTGATTGTACTGCTAATTCTCTCATTCTTTGAAGAATTGCATGAGTTTCATTTAATCCACCTTCTGCTGTTTGGATTAATGATATTCCATCTTGTGCATTTCTTGAAGCTTGATCTAGTCCTCTTACTTGTGCTCTCATTTTTTCAGAAATTGCAAGTCCAGCAGCGTCATCTCCAGCTCTGTTAATTCTTAAACCTGAGCTTAATTTTTCCATAGCTTTTCCTGCTGCACTAGTGTTTATTCCCATTTGTCTATGAGAGTTCATTGCGTTTAAATTGTGATTAATTATCATTATAAATTCCTCCTTGATTTTTACCATGCGCTTCCTTGCACACTATTTTAATATTTTAATTATTATATTAATGTTACTAATTATCTAAGAAGTTGTAGCACCCCTTGTGGCTGTTGATTAGCTTGTGCAAGCATTGCTTGAGAAGCTTGTTGTAAAATATTGTTTTTAGAGAAATTCATCATTTCTTTAGCCATATCTACATCTCTTATTCTACTTTCTGCTGCTTGTAGATTTTCAGATGAATTATCTAGGTTCTTAATTGTATGCTCTAGTCTGTTTTGATATGCTCCTAGTTTTGCCCTTTCTGTTGATACAGTATTTATAGCAGTATTTATTGTATCTATCGCACCATCTGCACCTGTTTGTGTTTTAATAGCATCTACACTAAGAGCAGAAAGATTTAGCTTTGCTCCAGTAGCTTTCATATCTGCTATAGTTAATGTTATACTTTGACCTTTATCAGCACCTATATGGAATTTATATCCAGTAGTCGCAACTGCAGTAGCTCCATTTAATAAATCTTTTCCGTTAAATTTAGTATTACCTGCAATTCTGTCTATCTCAACTATAAGTTGAGATACTTCTTTTTGAAGTGCATCTCTATCTGTAGCATCATCATTTGTATCATTTGCTGATTGTACTGCTAACTCTCTCATTCTTTGAAGTATAGCATGAGTTTCATTTAATCCACCTTCTGCTGTTTGGATTAATGATATTCCATCTTGAGCATTTCTAGAAGCTTGATCTAGTCCTCTTACTTGTGCTCTCATTTTTTCAGAAATTGCAAGTCCTGCAGCGTCATCCCCAGCTCTGTTAATTCTTAAACCTGAGCTTAATTTTTCCATAGCTTTTCCTGCTGCACTAGTGTTTATTCCCATTTGTCTATGAGAGTTCATTGCGTTTAAATTGTGATTA